>JBNJEG010000045.1:0-15234 GCA_051745655.1 Pseudomonadota bacterium | reverse complement strand
CGACAAAACCCACAAGATGTTCCTGGGGCCGTTGATCACCTCACACCTGGATTTCGTGGAGGATCATCTGGCGCGCTACGACTGGCTTGTTGGCGGGCGCCTGACCGCCGCGGATATCCAGATGAGCTTCCCGCTGGAGGCGATCGTGGCCGCGGGGCTGGCCGGGCGGCGTTATCCCAACATCACGCGCTTTGTGCAGAACTACCAGCAGCGGCCGGCCTACCGCCGCGCCCTCGAGGCCGGTGGCGAATACGCCTACGCCTCCTGAACCGGTCGGCCGCCCTGTTTCAGATCCTTGACCATGTACAGGGCGGCGATCACCCGCGCCTCATTCATGTCGTCCCGGGCGACCAGATCGTCCAGTTGCGACAGCTTCCATGTGAAGACTTCCAGGGGCTCGGGCTCGTCCCCGGGCAGGCTGGACTCTGACAGCCCCTCCGCCAGGATCACCCGGATATGGTGACCCATGTAGCCGGGAGAAAGGGTCATATCCTTGAGCCGCGAAAGGTGCTCGGCGCGGTAACCGGCTTCCTCCTGGAGTTCCCGGTTGGCGGTCTCGCGCCAGTCCTCCCCGTGTTCGGAGCCGCCCTTGGGCAGGGTGATGTGGTACTCCTCGGTACCCACGCCATACTCCCGGATCAGCACCACCGTGTCGTCGTCCAGCATCGGCACGCACATGATGCCCGCGATGGGCGGCGTGCGCAGGCGCTCGAACTCGCACTCCGTGCCGTTGGTAAAGCGCAGGTGGACCTGTTCGATACCGAAAAGACGGCTGCGGGCCACCAATTGCGTGTCCAGTATCTCGGGCTTGTTTTCCATGGTCTCGTGGCCTGTTCTGTGAGACGGTAAGTGCAACAGTCTGGCTGGAATGGTAGCAGGGCGCAAAACCCATGACCGGCAACCGGTATGCTTCCCCCCATTGGCATCAGTTTCCCGATCGCGAATCCCTTGCGCAGTCGCTGGCCGATCATGTGGCTCAGGCGCTGGAGCGTGATCTGGCGGAACGGGAGTCCGTGACGCTTCTGGTGTCCGGCGGGCGATCACCCGCGCGTTTTTTTGAGTGTCTTGCCGGGCAAGCGTTGGATTGGAGGCGTGTATGGGTCATGCCGGTAGACGAAAGAGTCAACGCCGGTACCGACGACGCCCGCAACGAGTGGCTGATACGCCATCACTTGTTGACGGCCCGGGCGGCGGAAGCCAGATTTGTGCCGCTGGAGACCCCAATGAGTGCCGAAGCCCTGGAAAAGCAGCTTCCATGGCCCGCGACGATCGCAGTGCTGGGCATGGGGGAAGATGGCCATTGCGCCTCCTGGTTCCCCGGTGATCCGGCGTTGCCAGTAGCCCTTGAATCCGGGAGTGAACAGGCGATCATCGCCACCCGGGCCAGCGTGGCCCCGACGGAGCGGCTCACGTTGACCTGGCGGGCCCTGGCGGAGGTTGAAGAGCGTGTTGTATTGATTACCGGCAACAATAAACGGGCATTGTTTGAGAGGATCCAGGCCGGAACCCTGGACCTGGAGTGCTACCCCGTGGCCCGTCTGTTGTCGGCCCCCCTGAGCGTGTTCTGGAGCCCCTGACTATGTACAGCGATCATCAGAGCCACCATCAGAACGACCTTGAATACTGGCTGCGCCGCGCCAAGGTGGTGCCAGTCCTGACCCTGGACGACGAGGCCGATGCCGCGCCGATTGCCGATGCATTGATCAGTGGTGGCATTCACCTGATCGAGGTAACGCTGCGAACCGCGGCTGGGCTGCCAGCGATCAAACGCCTGCGCCGTGAGTTTCCGGAGCTGGTGCTGGGGGCAGGAACCGTTCGTTCCATCGAGGATTACCACGGTGCGCTCGATGCGGGGGCCGACTTCGTGGTCTCGCCGGGCTCTTCACGCACGCTGCTGCAGTACGGCATGACAGCGAGTATTCCCCTCCTGCCGGGGATTGCCACGCCTACGGAGTTGATGACGGGTCTGGAGTTCGGTTTCCGGGGGTTCAAGTTCTTTCCTGCCATGGCCAGTGGGGGGCGCCCCATGGTGCGGTCACTGCTGGGGCCCTTTGCCGATGCCTGGCTGGTACCCACGGGCGGTATAGGTGGAGAGGACGTTGCTGGCTGGCTGAAAGAGCCGAATGTTGCGGCCGTGGGGGGTACCTGGATGGTGCCGGAAGAACGTATCGCAGCCCGGGACTGGCCCGGGCTGGAGCAGTTGGCGGCGGATACCGTCAGGGCCGTGAGCTGATCACCAGGTGCCGGTGTTCTCCATCGAGGCCCAGGGCTCCTGTGGCTCCAGCGCGTCACCCTTCTGCAGCAGCTCAATCGAGATGCCGTCCGGTGAGCGGACGAATGCCATGTGCCCGTCACGCGGCGGGCGGTTGATGGTTACGCCGTTGTCCTGAAGGTGCTGGCAGAGTCGATAGATGTTGTCGACCCGATAGGCCAGGTGCCCGAAATTGCGTCCGCCGGTGTATTCCTCCGGGTCCCAGTTGTAGGTCAGTTCAATCATGGGGGACTTGTTGGCGTGAGCGGATTCCCGGTCGCCCGGGGCGCACAGGAAAACCAGCGTGAAACGGCCCCTCTCGCTGTCCCGGCGGCTGACCTCTTCCAGCCCCAGAAGGTCGCAATAGAAGTGCAGGGATTCATCCAGGCTGCTGACGCGAACCATGGTGTGCAGGTATTCCATGGGAATGCCTCCTCTTGGGATGGGTGAAGGGCGGGTTCAGCTGGAACCGCCCCCAGTCGGGTCCGAATTGTGGATGTAGTGGGAGGCGTCGACAATGCCGCCGCTCTTGAGGTACTCCTGAACCGCCGGGGAGCAGTTCAGGTAGAACAGGAGCAGCTCGCGTTGGATGTCCTGGTCCTGAACCCGGGATGCGAAACGGATCATCTCGCGTATGTCATCATCGCTTTTCCAGGGAAACTGGCGTCGATAGCGCAACTCAAGCAGTTTACTCAGGCGCTCCAGGTGATAGTCGCCGGTGTAAGTCAGCTGGTCGCGCAGCCGGAAGCCCTTCTTCGCGGATTGCTGTCTGCCCCGCTGCCAGAGAGATTTGAGCAGCACGCTGTGTTGCCTCCCGATGCTTGGCCGGCTTCCGTTTTCAGGTCAGCCAGCATTATGCATTCCCTTCCTGACGGTCTAACACATCCTGTAACGTCTGTTTACAAACTTTAGTTCCTTTTCATCCCAGCTGTGATGTGTCTCATGGTGTTAACCCGGAACACTGCGCACTGGGTCAGGGTTCAATCACCCGCTTTCGGTTGTGCCAACGAGGTCACATTGCCACCCGTACGGGATTAATAGACTGTCACTGAGCAATCGCAGAAACAATCACCGACCGACAGGGGGAGCCTAATGGCCTTTCCGGGTGATGACAGACCCGTTGGCGGTACCATTATCGTCGACTGACGCCCATTGCGCCGCTGTCCCGTCGCCGGGGGCCAGAGGTTTCTGCATCAGGGTGCGTGTGAGGGCGACTCCCTCGGCGGCGCGCACCTTTTCCTGATGCGCTGCCTCAAAGCCCAGGCGCTGGAAAAGGGCGAACGACACGCTGCTTGCTCTGGTCCAGAGCGTCGTAATCCCCGCCTGTCTGGCCACGGCTTCCAGCTGCAGGACAAGCCCTTTTCCAATGCCCTGTCTCTGCCATCCTTCATCCACGTAAAGCATGTTCACCAGGTGGCCTGGGTAAAGCTGCGCAAACCCCACCACAGTGCCGTTCGTCAGTGCCATAACCGTCAGCCCCTGCCGGAGTTGAGCATCCGCCTTTATGACATCATCCGCCCAATGGGCCCAGGCCGCACGTTGTGTTGCCGAATACAGGTCGTCCCCGACCGCTGCAATGCTGCGCTGGTAGAGGCTGAGCAATGGCTGACTGCCCACGGTGTCGAGCAATCGCTGATACTGGATCCCGTTCATCGGCGCGGCGCCCTGCCGGTTGTGGTGTGTTAAAGACCGTTGTTTAAGTTAGCAAATCGCTTCTGTATTACACACGATTTTACAGAGTTGCCCGGTATCTTGGCTCTGCCATGTCAACCAACCGGTGCAAATCTATGTCGTATCCCGTCACAAAATCGTTCACTCACGCGGCTAGTATCCTGATTATGGGTCTGGCTCTAGCCGGCTGCCAGGGAGGTGGCGGTTCCGAGTCGGGAAGCAGTAATGATGGAGGGGCTGACTCCGCACAGAGCAGCAACAACCAGAATGACAGTCAGAGCAGTCAAAGCAATCAGGGCGGTGGTTCGCAGACCGGGGAGCATGCGGTATTAACCTGGGACGCGCCTGCAGAGCGGGAAAACGGGGACACGCTCAAGGTCGGTTCCATTGACCAGTACGTGGTCTCCTGGGGTAAGGATCCGGATAACCTTGCCAACAGCACGACGGTATCGTGCGAGAGCTGTGTGGACATGGAATACGTCGTCGAGGATCTCGGGGATGGCACCTGGTACTTTACGGTCCAGACCGAGGATACCAGCGGTAACGTCAGTCGCAAGGCAGACCTGGCCAGTAAGCAGATTTGAACGGGTTCAGGGTTGCAGGGGCAGGTACAACCGGAAGGTGGCGCCACGCCCCGGCATGCTGACCAGATCCACCATGCCACGGTGGCGTTCCGCCACCGTCTGCACGAATGTCAAACCCAGGCCCGCCCCGTGCGGGCCGCCCATTTCCTGGTCCTGTTGCCGGCGGAAGCGCTGGAAGACCAGGGGCTGATCCTCCGGTGCGATGCCGGGACCCTGGTCCGCGACTCCGATGATCCCATAGCCCCCCGCCTGTTCCACGGTAACCGTCACCTGGGTGGCTTCCGGACTGTACTGCAGCGCGTTGGTCAGCAGGTTGATCACCGCCCGCTCAAGCAGCTCAGCGTTGCCCAGCAACCAGAGGTCTTCCTCGCCATCCAGCCGGATGTTGATCCGGCGGCTGCTGGCCTGTTGCTGAACCGCATCCACGGCGTTTTCCGCAATGGTCAGCAGCTCACATTCGTAGAAGCGCGTTTCAGAGAGGTCCTCGGCCCGGGCCAGCTGTACGAACTCCTCTGCCAGCTCATAACTGCGCTGGGCAAGACGGGCGATCTGGCCCAGCGTCTCGGGGTCGGCGTTGCGGTTTTCCCGTTGCAGCTGGTCGAGCAGGGCAAGCTGGGAGACCAGGGGAGAACGCATGTCGTGTGAGATGAAGTCAATCGCCTCACGGTACTGGCGCTGGCGTTCGCGCAGGTCGGTAATGTCCGAGAGGTTGGCGATCAGGCCTGGCTGAAGCCCGTGAGAATGCCGGAAAAGAGTCACATGAAGCAGCAGTGTGCGCGTGCCCAGAGGGAACTCAGCCGTAAAAGGCTCTCCTTCCGATAGAACCTCAAGGATCCGACGGCGCCAGTCTGTGGGGCCATGGGCGCTGTCGTTGGACCGTGTGGCGCCCGCCAGAAGGCGGGGCAGGGGCATGCCGTCCAGGCTCTCCCTGGGGACCGCGAACCATACCGCGATGCGGTCGTTGACGAATTCGATCACACCTGCCGCGTCCGTCACGATCACGCCATTGGGCATGTGCTCAAACCCTGCGCCGATGAACCGGCGCATGCCGGCCAGGTCCAGTGCGGCTGAGTGCACCCTTTGAATGCGCTGTGACAGGCGTTCGCGGCTTGCCTGGATGACGGGTGCGGCGGTACGGGCATGGAGCGGCAGGCGGTCCAGGTAGGTGCGGTGCTCATCCGGGGGACCGCTTTCGGGCCAGATCAGGCCCAACTCATGCCAGGCGCCGTTGCGGTGGAAACGGATCCGGCTGGTGGTTGCCTCGTGCTGCCACTTGCCCGGTTGCTGCAGGCTCCCTGCCGGTTCCGGGGGTGTACCCCGAACCGTCAGGTTGTCCGTGATCAACCAGCCATCGCGGGCTCCCATGAGTTCTTCCAGGTGCTCCAGCAGCCGGGCCGGCGCCGGTGCGGCCAGTTCACCCGTGGGAACGTTGCGTTCATGGCCGAGCGCATCCAGTTGACGGTTCAGGAAGTGCGTCATAAGGGCAAGGCGTTCCGCTGTCCAGAGCGGGAAAGCCAGGGCCGCCACCAGTGCCGGCGCAGAAGGGGGCAACCAGAGTTGCAGGTAACGCAGCGCCAGGAGGCTCAGGGCCAGAGGCAGCACGCTCAGGCCCAGGCTCAACAGCAACGTTCGGCCAGGGCGGATGCGGGGAAACATCAGCGTGATCAGTAGAATGGAGCCGAGGCCAAAGACCAGAACCGGCCACTGGGGGCCTGGTTGGATGAGTCTATCCTGGGCAATGGCCGCGTAGGCGTTGGCGTGGAACTCGACCCCGGTGAGCGCGTTGCCCTGGCCAGACACCGGGGTTGGCAGTACATCTCCGAATCCGGCAGCCGTGTGACCCACGAACAGGGTGCGCCCGGCCAGCTCGGACGCCGGCACACGCCCCTCGAGAACATCGATGTAGGAGTAGCGTGGAATGGTGCCTGAGCGTGTGAAAGGCACGTGCACGCGTTCGCTGCGCACGTTCACGAAGGGCGCGGCCTGCTGTGATGGGGATGGAAGTGATGAGAGGATTTCCGCCTGCATGGCGGTGGCATCCGCCAGGCTCGGCCAGGTGGCCTCGCCCAGCCCCTGGCGGCGGAACAGGGTGCGCGCGATGCCATCCTCATCCAGCTCCGCGTGCACATGCCCAAGGGCCGCCGCAGCCTCCGTCAGCCTCGCGGTGGGCAGGAATTCCCTCAGCGGCTCTGTACTGTCTTCCGGGTAGATGTGCAGGGGCAGGATCACGTTGCCGTGTTCGTTCATGGCCTCTGCCAACCGCCGGTCATCGCGTCCGTTGTCCGAGGGTTCGGTGAAGAGGATATCCAGGGCGATGGTGTCGGCATCGGCCTGGTCCAGCACTTCGATCAGGGTGGCGTGGCGGTGGCGTGGCCAGGGCCAGCGCCCAAGGGCGCCCAGGCTCTTTTCATCAATGGCGATGATGGCCAGCTCATCCGGCGGCGTCACCGGGGTGAGTTGAATGAAGGTATCGTGAAGCCAGAAATCCAGGCGCTGGGTGGCGGAGGTGCTCACCAGGAGCAGGAAGACGGCCGCAAGCGGTATCGCCAGTTGCCAGCGTGCCAGGCGACGGGAGGGCAACAGTTTGGCAGTATCCATCATGCAGGTTGGTTCCGGCCCGTCGTTCATTCAATGGTGATTTCGCGGACCTCCCCCCAGTCACTGCTCATGGGTTCCGGGGCCAGGCCCTTAACGCGCACATGATAGCGCTGCCCGGGGTCCAGGCGCATCCGGATTTCCGTGTCATCCACCTCCCGGTCCTGGATGATGTTCTCAAAGTCTCCATCCTCTGCCAGCTGGAGCCGGTAGCGCTCGGCGTTGTCCAGGCTCCGCCAGTAGAGGTTGACCCTGTCATCAATCACATTGGCGCTGATGATGCGGGTTTCTTTGAGCTTGCCGGCAAGCTGGAAGCAGCTCACCGGGCTGGTGGCGGTCGCGTCTCCACCAGTGCGGGTGACCACGCGCCAGCAGTAGCGCCCAGGCTCCAGGGGTTCGCTCAGGCGTGCGCTTTCGCTTCGCTTCCAGGGGCTGTTGGCGATGGTTTCGTCGAATTCGGGAGTGCGCGCGAGCTGGACCCGTGCTTTCTCGGAGTCGCCCTGCAGGGACCACTCGAACAGAGGCTGGTTGTCCTCCAGGGTGGCGTCCCGCTCGGGGGCCCTGAGTGAGGCCGGGCGGGCCTGAAGGCCGATCTCGAATGCAAGGGTGTCGGCACCGCCGCGCCGGTCATCGCTCAAGCTGGCGACTCGCAGCTGGTATTGGCCATTGTCCAGATCCGCCAGTTCGTAGCCATTGTCGCTGATGGTCTCGCTTTTCTCCCAGTCGCCGTTGTCGGAGCGATACAGGTCCACCCGGAAGCGTTCAATGCCGTCCGGTGCCTGCCAGTCGACGCTCATGGGCAGCTGGCCGGCGGCTTCCGGGCCGGTAGTGATCCGGGGCGCCGGTGGCAGGGGCCGAATGACCGGCTCGGCACCAGGAGCCTGGAAGGCGGAGTGGCCCTCGCGGACCGGTTCGGCGCTCTGCGGGGTGCCAAACCAGACTTCGCCCTTGAGGACCTCCAGAAGGGTGCCATCGGACCGGCTTTCCAGGCCGAAACGGGTTCCACGGACGGCGGCCACGGCGGAGGGCGTATGGATTTCGAAACGCGACCCGTCTTTCTCATTGGGCTCAACCCGCGTCTCGACCCGGCCCCGTTCCAGGTTCATCCGGGTGTCGGCCATGGCGCCGCGGCCGTACTGGGTCAGGCGGTTAAACATCAGCTGGGTGTCCGGTTCCACGGCGAGAGTGGAGCCGTCGGCCAGCTCAATCCGGGCATGGCCGTCATTGCCAGTGCGAACCCCGTCACCGACGTTCAGGCGGTCGCCCTTCTCCAGTTGTGTGCGGGAGGATTCCGGATGCCTGGTGCGCCATGCGTTGCCCCTGACGGAGGTGGCTTCAGCGGGGCGTGGACGGCGGTTGAGCCACTGTATGGGCACCTGGAGCGTCTCCCCGGGTTCGAGTGAGGCGTCTCTGGCCATGCCGTTGTAGCTCATCAACTGGGTGGTGCCGTGGCGGTCCGAAAGAAGACGCTCGGCGATGGCGCGGGGCGTGTCATCCGGTTTGACGGTGTAGGTCCAGTCCGCATCGGATTCGGAGGGTGCCGGAGCCAGAGCCAGTTCCGCGGTGTCGGAACCGCGGGCAATATCCCCGCTGGCAGGCAGTGAACACGCCAGGAACAGAGCCGTGATAAAGGCTGTTACCCGCGGCAGCGGGAAGTGTCTCGGTGTGGCTGCGACTGCTGGCTGCACCATAGATACCGATCCGTTATTGTCAGGCGCTTTCGGCCTCCTGGTCCACCGCCTCCAGCCGATAACCGCGCTGGTAGATCGTCTTGATGCGGTAGCCATTCTCCGGCTTGATGCCCAGCCGCCGTCTCAGGCGGCTCATGTGAGTGTCCACGGTTCGCGTGTTGATATCACTGGATACGCCCCAGACGCGCTCAAGGAGCATTTCCCGTGTGAGCAGCCGGCCCTGGTTCTGGAACAGGAACAGGGTCAGGTCGAAATCCTTGTCGGTCAGCTCGATCAGTTCGCCCTGGCAGTGGATGGTGCGCTTGGTGGTGTCGATCACGAAGGGACCGAACTCCAGCACCTCTTTTTCCACCTCCGGATTCACACGCCGCAGAAGGGCGCGGACCCTCGCCAGCAGCTCCCCGGGGCGCAGTGGCTTGGCCAGATAATCGTCAGCCCCGGCGTCCAGGGCCTTGATGATGTCCTGTTCGCTGTCGCGTTGGGTGACGAACAGCACCGGAATCGGCCAGTCCAGGTTGAGTCGGACCTCCCGCAGCACTTCGATGCCATCAATATCCGGGATCTGCCAGTCCAGGATCAGAAGATCGTAGCTCTTGTGCGTCACCGCGCTCAGGAATGCCTGCCCGGTGGCGAAGCAGTCGCACTGTTTCGCATCCTCCGAAAGCAGCTCCGCGATGCGGCTGGCCTGTTCGTGCTCATCCTCCAGCAATGCAATGCGCATTGATCCCTCCGGAATCTCGGTCACCCTCGCGCTGTTGCAGCCTCCACTTCTGGTTACTATCTGCACAGCGTCTCACAGGGAAACCCGTGGTTCAGTAATTGACATGTTGTAAAGGGTAACATGGATTAAAGGGTCGGCTTTCTCAAGGCATTGGCGCGATTTTTTGAAACCGGGTTAAACAGGATTCGTGTCCGGCCTGCCATTACGGTCGGGGACGGTCGTGCTGCATCCAGGGTAGCGGCTGCATCCCCAGAAAGCCCCGTTACGCCCGTTACGGCGCACCAGCGGTGCGTAGCAGCTGGGGCAGGGAACAGGGGCCTGATCCATGCCATCCGAGGTACCTTCCGCCTGGGGGAGCGGTTCGGCCTGGGGTTCCTGTTGTTCCATGATGCGGCGTGTTCCTTTGCATTCAGGAAAACGGGAACAGGACCAGAACTCACCATAGGGCCCGCTGCGCCGGCGCATGGGGGCCCGGCAGCGCGGACAGTGGACGCCGGTTTGCTCCGGCTCCGGTGGGGCGAAAGCACTTCGGGCCGGTTCGATCAGGGTCCGGATGTCCTGGGCCAGCTGCGCCAGGAAGCTGTCGGTATCCCCATCCCCCTGGCGGATCGCTTCCAGCCGGGACTCCCAGATGGCGGTACGATCCGGCGTGGTGGCGTCTTCCGGAAGGCCGTTGATCAGGGCGCGGCCCTTGCCGGTGGCGTGGATCGCACGGCCCTCGCGGTAGAGGAAATCCCGGTTGAACAGGGTCTGGATGATGGCCGCTCGGGTGGCTTCCGTGCCCAGGCCATCGGTCTCGCGCAGGGTGCGGCGCAGGGCTTCGTCCTGCACGAAGCGGGCAATGCCGGTCATGGCCGAGAGCAGGGAGGCGTCGGTGAACGGCAGGGGCGCCCGTGTGCTCTTCTCCAGGCAGCGGGCCTCGTGGCAGTGGATTCGTGTGCCGGGTTCGAGCCGGGGCAGGGGGGCTTGGGGTTTGTCGTCCTCCTGCCGGCGGCGGACAGGTTCCAGCCGCTTCCAGCCTGCATGGAGCAGGCCGGTTTCCCGCGCCCGGAAATGCTCACCGGCAATGGTCGCGCTCAGGTGGCCCTCGCGATGGATGGCATCGTTCTCGAACTGCATCAGGTAGAAACGGGCCACCAGGTCGTACACCGCCCGTTCGTTGGTGCTGAGCTTCTGCAGGTCCATGACACGCTGGGACGGAACGATCGCGTGGTGGGCGCCCACCTTGCCATCGTCCCAGGCACGGCCGCGGCGGCTGGGGTCTTCCGGAACGTCGGCGGGCGCCAGTTCCGGAAGGTTCCTGCGGATCGCCTCCAGCAGGTCATGGCGGTCTTCCCAGTGGGCCTCGGGCAGGTAGCGGCAGTCCGAGCGCGGGTAGGTGATCAGGCGGTGTTTCTCATAGAGGGACTGGGCGGCGGAAAGCACCTGCTCCGCCCCCAGGCCGTAACGCTTGGCCGCGGTGATCTGGAGTACCGAGAGCGAGAGCGGCAACGGTGGCGTCTCGTTGCGTTCACGGAAGCTGGCGTCCGTGATCTCGCCGTCCTGCCCGGTGACCTTGGCCTTCACATCCTCGGCGGGCCGGCGTCTGAGGAGGTGGCCTTCCTCGTCCATGTGCGCGGAATGGGCCTCGCCGGGCTGCCAGCGGGCCCGGAAGAGGGCGTCCGGTGTTTCCAGCGGCGCCAGTGCCGCGTCCAGCTGAAAATAGGGGGTGGGCTCGAAGTGCTCGATCGCCCGGTCCCTGGCAACCACCAGCCCCAGAACCGGGGTCTGGACCCGTCCCACGGAGAACACGCCTTCCTTGCCCTGTTGCTGATGGTGAAGGGTGTAGGCGCGGCTGAGGTTGATGCCGTAGAGCCAGTCCGCGCGTTGGCGCGCCT
The DNA here is from genome assembly GCA_051745655.1 of Pseudomonadota bacterium. Lineage (GTDB taxonomy): Bacteria > Pseudomonadota > Gammaproteobacteria > Pseudomonadales > Oleiphilaceae > Halospina. The sequence continues at coordinate 3,844 of JBNJEG010000045.1, read as the reverse complement.
CCGCCGAGGCCTTGAGCGGGGCAAAGCGCTGGTTGCTGCTTTCCTCCTCCAGGGCGCGGCGAACGGCGGGCGGGTTGAGGTCATTGATGAGCACGCGCCGTACTGGCCCGGAGACGCCGCACCATTCAAGGACCTCGTCCACGAGCAGCTGGCCTTCACGGTCCGGGTCGCCGGCGTGGATCACCTCCTGCGCTTCAGCAGTCAGCCGCTCAAGCACGGTCAGCTGGTCACGAACGTCCTCCTTGGGGCGGCGCTGCCAGTCCTCCGGAATCATGGGCAGCAGGTCCATGCGCCAGCGCCGCCATTCCGGGCGGTAGTCCCCGGGTTCAATGGGTTCCAGCAGGTGACCCACGCACCAGCTCACGCACACGCCGCCGCCACAGTCCAGGTAGCCCTTCCGGCGCTGCGGGCTGTTGGTGATGGCGGTGGCTATGGCGCGGGCCAGCGAGGGCTTTTCCGCAATATAGAGGCGCATTCGGGCTCCTGCCGGACGCTGTGCTAGACTCGACCACGCATTGTAACGAATCCGCGGACGCGGGAGGTGGCATGTCGCTGCATTCTCAGATCGAGTCCCTGCTGATGGAACACTTCAGTCCGGAAGTGCTGTCAGTGGAGAACGAAAGCCACCAGCACGCGGTGCCGCCCAACTCCGAGACCCACTTCAAGGTCGTGATGGTCGCCGGGGCCTTTGAGGGTAAACGCCGCGTTGGGCGTCATCAGGCCGTGTACGGCGTGCTCGATGGACCGCTGAAGCAGGGCGTCCACGCGCTGACGCTGCATCTCTACACACCGGAGGAGTGGCAGGCCCGCGAGAGCGGTGCACCGCAATCCCCACCCTGCATGGGCGGATCCAAGGCCGGCTGAGGAGGCGGATATGAGCCAGTTTTTCCAGATCCACCCGGAAACGCCGCAACCCCGGCTGGTGCGCCAGGCCGTGGAGATCCTCAAAAAGGGGGGCGTGATCGCCTACCCGACGGACTCCGCCTATGCACTGGGGTGTGCGCTGGATGAAAAGAAGGCGGCGGAGCGCATCAAGTGGCTGCGCAGCCTCGATGACAAGCACAACTTCACCCTGGTCTGTAAGGACCTGTCGGACATTGGCCCCTACGCCAAGGTCGACAACGTCCAGTTCCGCCTCCTCAAGTCCCACACGCCCGGGCCCTACACCTGGATCATGGATGCTACCAGCGAAGTGCCGCGTCGGCTGCTGCACCCCAAGCGCCGCCAGATCGGCATCCGCGTGCCGGATAACCGCATTGTGGAGGCGCTGGTGGCGGAAATGGGCGAGCCGATCATGAGTTCAACCCTGCTGATGCCGGGCGACGAATGGCCAATGAGTGATGCGGAAGAGATCCGTGATCGCCTGGAGCACCATGTGGATCTGGTGATCGAGGGCGGCTATTGCGGTCGGGAGCCGACTACAGTAGTGGATCTGTGCGGGGAAGTGCCGCAGATCCTGCGTGAGGGCAAGGGCGACCCCACACCGTTCCAGCAGGAGTGAGCCTGCTCAGGCCGGCTGGTTGAAGCGGATCTCGAAGCCGGCCGCTGGATCCTGCCCCGCGCCGGATTCATCGCTGGTTACCTGTTTGCGCAGCTCCTGGTAGCGGTGGGCGATGTCCTGAAGGCGGTTGTTCTCGGGGTTTTCGCTCACCAGACTCTCCAGCATCGAATTGCCTTCCCCGTAGGCCTGGGAAATGCGCGAGACGTTCTCCAGGTATTCCACCGTGGGCTGATTGGTGCTCAGTCGGTTAAAGGCCGCCTTGAAGGCCCGATTCTGGTTGAGGTCGTTCTCGATCCGATCCCGGGTCTCAGGCGCAATCTGGGCGTCCATCTCGATATCACCCAGGTTGTTGCGGCGCACCGCCATCCGGGTGCTCAGGTCCACTTCCAGCTCCTGCAGCTTGGTGCCGATGGTTTCCTTCACAAAGCCGCTGTCACGGGCCACGGTGTTCTTGAATTCCTGCATGGGCAGGTCCGCCAGGCTGACCTTGCTGCCGCCCTGTTTCTCCAGGGTGACACGCTCGTCGGCAATGGAGGTGGCTGTCTTGCGGGCAGCAGGTTCGCTTTCGGGCGCCTGCTGCGGTGCCTTCTGTTGTGTGCCACTGGCCTCAGTGCCCTGAATGGCACGGGCTCCGAAGTTCAGTGCCGCATCCAGAATACCCATGATCCGTTCACTCCTGGCAGAGGTTTGCCGGTTTTCCGTCGTTCGCCAGGGGGAGATGCAGGATTCGGGCCATGAAGATGGTGCCCCCGGCAGGATTCGAACCTGCGACCTACGCCTTAGGAGGGCGTCGCTCTATCCGGCTGAGCTACAGGGGCGGAGAGGGGCGTATGGTAGCGGGCTCGGCATCCGGCATCAAATCCCGTTGTTGCCGGCCATGACCGGGCCGGCCTAGACTGCCTGTCCGTTCCACTCGCCCTGGGGTAAGTCAGTTGCGCGTTTCCATCATCATGCCAGTGCTCAACGAAGCAGCGGGGATTGGCGCGACGCTGGGCCCGCTGCAGTCGTTGCGTGCTGCCGGGTGCGAGGTGATTCTGGCGGACGGCGGGAGTGGCGATGGTACCCGTGACGCCGCAGCCGGCCTGTATGACCAGTGGGTTGATGCGCCTCCGGGGCGCGCGCGCCAGATGAATGCCGGCGCGGCCGTGGCAGGTGGGGATCTGCTCCTGTTCCTGCACGCCGATACTCTTCTGCCTCCCGATGCGCTGTCCTGGCTGGAACGGTTTGCTGCCAGTGACCGCCACTGGGGCCGCTTCGATGTGCGTCTTTCCGGCCGGCGCCCCCTGTTCCGCGTGATTGCCTGGTTGATGAACCAGCGGTCCCGGCTGACTGGCGTGGCCACCGGTGACCAGGCCATTTTCGTTCGGCGCAGCCTGTTCGAACAGGTCGGCGGTTACGAGCCCATACCGCTGATGGAGGATGTGGCACTGAGCAGGACACTCCGGCGCCATTCCCGCCCCTACTGCATCCCCGCTTCGGTAATCACGGACAGTCGTCGCTGGGAGGTGAACGGCGCCTGGCGTACGATCGTACTCATGTGGCGCCTGCGCTGGGCCTACTGGCGGGGTGAGGCCCCCGAGGTCCTGGCGCGGCGCTATCGCGGCTGACTCCAATAACAATACGGAAGTGATCACCATGCAGAACCAGCTCGCGCTGATGCAGTTTGCCAAATGGCCTGAAAAAGGCCAGGTGAAGACCCGTCTTGCGGCGGAACTGGGTGAACGCAAGGCGCTGGAGGCCCACCTCGTCCTGACCGACACCGTCCTGCAGAACCTGATGAACAGTGGCCTGCCCCTGACCTTCTGGTGGGATCGTGCAATGGCAACGCCGCCCATCGAGGCCGAGGGCATTCTGCTGCGGCTTCGGAAGGGAGGAATTCCGCAAAGAGTGCAGCAGGGCGGGGATCTGGGAGAGCGCATGGCCCATGCGCTGGAGGAGGCGATTGCCCATGCCGGCGCTGGCATGATCGTGGGCAGTGACTGCCCGGCGGTCACACCGGATTACATTCGTCGGGCATCCGAGGCGCTGGAAAGGGCGGACGTGGTGCTCGGCCCCTCGGACGACGGTGGTTTTGTTCTGATCGCCGCCCGCCGAACGGCACCCGGAATGCTGGACGGACCGGCGTGGGGCAGCGAGCAGGCGCTGGCGCAGACGGTTGCCCAGCTCAACGAAAAAGGGCTCCAGGTGGAGTGCCTGGAGCCCTTGTGGGACGTCGACGAGCCCGAGGACTGGGCGCGGTTTCAGCGCCTGCGCTGAAAGTACAGGCTCAGCCCCTGGCCGACCAGGCTCTGGGTCCCCGTACCGAAGGCCTGGGCCTGGAGCTGCTTCACCACTGGCGCTGTG
>JBNJEG010000044.1:0-15387 GCA_051745655.1 Pseudomonadota bacterium | reverse complement strand
TCGCTGAGGCTGGCGGCAACCGCATCCGCTGCCTCCGGATCATTGCATACGAGCAGCAGGTCACAACCAGCGCCAAGTGCGGCCTGTGCACGGGCTGGCGGATCACCGGCCACCGCGGCTCCAGCCATGGTCAGATCGTCGCTGATCACCACACCGCGAAAGCCCACCTCCCGCGACAGCACGTTTTTCAGCCAGAAGGGAGAAAATCCGGCTGGGTGCTCATCCACCTGCGGGTAAACCACGTGAGCCGGCATGACCGCATCGAGCTTCTCCCCCAGTTCCCGGAAGGGAACCACATCATGCTCCAGAATGGTTTCCAGCGGCCGCCCATCGCTGGGCAGCTCGTGGTGTGAATCGGCAGCGATCGCCCCATGACCGGGAAAATGTTTGCCGACAGCTGCCATACCGCCCTCGTGCATACCGTCAATCCAGGCATCGGCAAGCGCCGCCACGGCCTGCGGATCCGAGTGGAAACTGCGGTCGCCGATGACGCTGGATACGCCATGATCCAGGTCCAGCACTGGCGCGAAACTGAAGTCCACGTCCATGTCCCGGAGTTCAGCGGCCATGAGCCAACCGGCGGCATAAGTGATGGCACGGGCCTGCTCAGGGTCGTTATCCCAGGTTCGCCCAAAGCTGCGCATGGGCGGCAGGCGCGTCAGGCCGGACTGGAACCGCTGTACGCGTCCGCCCTCCTGGTCCACCCCGATGAGGATGCGCGGGCGGACCTGTCGGATGGACTGAATCAGCCCCCGCAGTTGCGCGGGTGATTCATAGTTCCGGCTGAACAGGATGACACCCCCCACGGATTCGTGGGCGAGCCGTTCACGTTCGGGGTCACTGAGCCGCGGCCCCTCAAGATCAATCATCAATGGTCCGCTCACTGGGCCTCCCTAACGGCACACGAAGGGCCCGGGCCGCCCTCAGTGAATCAGGACAGGCGTACCCGGACGTATCCATTCCCAGAGCTGGAGAATGTCATCATTGCGCATACGGATACAACCGTGGGACAGGGGCCTGCCCATGGGCTCGGTATCCGGAGTGCCATGGATGTATATGAAGCGCCTCATGGTATCAACGGAGCCCAGACGGTTATACCCCGCCTGCTCGCCACAGAGCCAGAGGATGCGGGTAAGAATCCAGTCGCGCCCGGGGTACTGGCGATGCAGCTCGGGGCCCCAGGTCTCACCGGTGGGCCTGCGCCCCCGGAAAACCGCTCCGCGTGGCTGCCCCGCCCCGATACAGGCTCGAAGCCGGTGCTGCCCCAGGGGCGTGCCGCCAGAGCCATCCTGCTGCCCGGGTCCGGCGACAGCGGTCGAGACCCGATAACACAGCCAGGGCCCATCGCCCGTATGCAGGGTCATGACCTGGGTGACCAGCTCAACCTCGATCCGACTGACAGTCCCCGCCATATCAAGCGCTCCGACCGGTCGCTCCCGCATTGCCATGATCAACAGTATGCGCCTGGATCCCAGCTGCGAGGAAGGGAACCAACTGGTCCACTATGTCCTCAATCGGTGTTTCCACACCAAGTTTGTTCCAGAGGATTTCCGTCAGTGCGTCACTGCTGGACAGGGTAAAGGCCGTGGCACCGAGCATGAAGTGGTTGCGCCAGTAGCGCTCGACCGCCGAGAGTTCCGGGGTCGCGTTTTTCAGCAACCCCATGAAACGGCCAAAGGTGTGACTGTATTCCGCCTCCAGGAAGCGCCGCAGGTGCCCCTGGGATTCCGTATAGGCAAGCCCCTGCAGACGCATGTAGATGGCAATGCTGCGATCATGCTGGCGGGGCATTGCTACCAGGGTCCTGGTCAGCACCCGCAGTACGGACTCCAGATCGGGCGGCTCCGGCGCTGTCTCGGCCTCGAGTCGATCAAAGGCCTCTTCCAGTGCAATACAGAAGGGTGTAAGGAAACGCGCGAACACCGCCTGGATGAGCGACTTCTTTGAGCCAAAATGATAATTGACCGCCGCCAGGTTGACGCTCGCCTTACCTGTAATCATGCGAAGCGAGGTTTCCGAGAAGCCCCTTTCGGCGAATAGTTCCTCCGCTGCGTCCAGGATCCGGTCGACTGTATCCGACTGCGCCATTGCACTCCGCTCAAACGATTGACCAAACAATTGTTTGAAACATACGTTTGAGCCGAAAAGGTGTCAAGGCACGCCTGGAGATGAGGATGATGCCGCACCCTCCTCCGGGGTATGCTCCAACTCGCGTGACGCCTCCGGCTCCACATCGGGCATTGGCACAAGACTGGGATCAGACGCCCTTGCCGAGGCATCCAATGCTTCAGCCTCCCCGGCATCCAGCATCTGCTCATGAGTCCGCAGGTAGTCTTCCCGGAGACGGTTATAGCCCTTCTCCGCCTCCAGCGCAAAGATCAGGTAAAGCTGAGCCTGGGCTCGGGTGCGAATGCTGTCCACCAGCTGCCCCCTTTCCGACAGGCTGTAGAGCCCCGTGAATCGACTGCGACGCAGTGCCGGATTGTACTCCGCCAGCGGGCGCGAGGCTGCCGCCAGGCCAATCGGCCCCTCCAGGTGCTCAACATGCTTGCGCGCCCGATGCAGAAGACGCCGCCGCTTCAGTAGGAGCTCCATGTGAGAGGACTGGTCCGTGAAGACATGACGTACAGCCGGAAGCCCCCAGAGCCCTGCCAGTGCCAGCGCCCCAAAGGCCACACCACCAACAAGCGCAGGCACCATGTTACCCATGCCGGCCAGTACGAAAGCCGACAGAATGCTCAGAAGCAGGAGCCAACTGTCACGCCGGCGACGCGCCAGATTCAGTTGATGATGATCCGGCCATCCGGGCATCGCCAGCGTATCAAAGTCGAGCAGCAACAACCGCTCACAGTCATGCAGCAACCTGCGTCGACGCTGCTGGCGATAACGCGCAGCCTCGAGCGCGGCGGGGCGGGCAGCCTCGGGATCCTGCCGAGCGTCCTCACTCGCGCCGCTTTCGACACCATCATCCACCGGGGCCCCGGTTTCCTCCGGGACCTCCTGCCGGGATTCAGGTTCTGGAACCGGCTCCAACCGGCCACCCGGATGAACCCGGGGTTCCTCCGGCGGTTGAGACTGCTGCTCCGCCATTCCATTCTCCGCATTGATGCGTTACAACCGGGTTATCGACCGGTTCAACCGAGTCTTGAGCTCCCCGCCTGCATACACTGGCGTGTATTGGCAGCCTAGCGTATTCTGATTCACCCTGACGGCAGTGGAACAAACTTTTACAGAGGCCCTGCTCCATGACGACAACACCCAAGATTCTGGTCCGGGATTACATGCGCTCGCTGTCGCTCTATTTCTCGCCCTCCGACCCGGTTGAGAAGGTGGCGGCAACACTGGTCAAGCGCGGCGAACTGGGGGCACCGGTTCTGGACGAGCACAAACGGCTGATCGGCTTTGTTACCGAACAGGACTGCATCAAGGAGATGCTCAACGACTCCTACTATGCGCAGGAGCACCAGCTGGTCAGTGACATCATGTCCCGGCGCACGGTCTCCGTGGGCCCGAACGAGGATGTGACGCACCTGGCCGAGGAGATGCTCGGGGCGAAGCCCAAGATCTACCCAGTCGTCGAAGACGGCCGGGTCATCGGCATTATTACCCGAGGCGACGTCCTTCGGGCATTGAGCCGCGTGCGGAACAGCGGCCACGGCCACATCTGAGAGGAGGACCTGTGTTTACGGGAATCGTTCAGGGTACGGCCCGAGTGGAGGCCATTGAGCGCCACACGGGACTGCACTGCATCACGCTTGCGTTTCCGGAAGACTTCCTTGCAGGCATTGAGGTAGGCGCTTCGGTTTCCGTCAACGGCGCCTGCCTGACCGTCACCCGCGCCCGGCGGGTACAGGCCGACTTTGACGTCATGATGGAAACCCTGAAGGTCACTACACTGGGTGAACTGACGAAGGGAGACGAGGTCAATGTCGAGCGCGCAGCGCGCATCGGTGATGAGATCGGGGGGCACCTGCTGTCCGGCCATGTACACTGCATGGCGACCGTCGGCGCGATTGAGGAACCGGAAAACAACCGGCGGATGGTTTTTTCGGTCCCTGCCGAATGGCGCCCCTACCTCATCAGCAAGGGCTACATCGCCATCGACGGTGCCAGCCTCACCATTGCGGAGCTGACCGACGACGGCTTTGCGGTCTACCTGATTCCGGAAACCCTCAGGGCCACCCGTTTCGGGTCCCTTCATGAGGGAGACCCGGTCAACATTGAGATTGACCACCAGACCCAGACCATCATCGATACGCTGAAACGCCTGGACCTGGTGCCGCGCGAGGCCAGCTGAAGCCCCGCCAACGGCGAAGGCTCTAGCGCTGGTATCCCGGGCGGAGGAAGGGCATGGCCGAGACCGTCATGCTCCGGCGCTTACCGCGTACGTCCGCCTCGACAGTGGTTCCCTTCTCCGCCAGATCCGCACGCACATACCCCATTGCAATGGGTGCGCCGACGCTGGCGGCAAAGTTACCACTGGTGACTTCCCCGATGGGCTCATCGCCACCCTCGGCGTAGAGAACCGCACCCTCGCGCACCGGTGCCTTGCCTTCGGCCACCAGGCCAACCCGCTTACGTTCGAGTGTACCCTCACGCATCTGTGCCAGGACCCGCTGCGCACCAGGGAAGCCCCCTTCTCGCTCGCCACCGGGCCTGCGGGGCTTGCCAATGGCCCAACTCAGGGACGCCTCGACCGGAGTCGTCCGGGTGGTAATGTCGTGACCATAGAGGCAGAGCCCGGCCTCGAGGCGCAGGGAGTCCCGGGCACCAAGCCCCACCGGCTCCACATTTTCGTCTTCCAGCAGGCGCCGGACCAGGGCTTCCGCCACATCGGAAGGAACCGAGATCTCATAACCGTCCTCACCGGTGTAGCCACTGCGGGAGATGATCGCCGGACTGTCGGCAAGGGTCATGGGCTTGTTGTCCATGAACTTCATCTCACGCACTTCCGGCTGCAGCTTCGCCAGTGCCTCCTCGGCCTTCGGCCCCTGAAGGGCAATGAGCGCCCTGTCGGTCATCTCAGTCAGGGTGATGGAAGCTGGCAGCCCGGCACGCAGGTGGGCAATGTCCTCCGCTTTGCAGGCAGCGTTCACGACCAGGTAGAAGCCATCCTCGTGGCGGCTGATCATCAGGTCGTCCAGAACTCCTCCGTCCTCGTTGGTGAGCAGGCCGTAGCGCTGACGGTGCACGCCAAGCCCGATCAGATCCGCGGGAATCATGGCCTCCAGGGCTTCGGCAATGCCCTCGCCGCTGAGCCACACCTGCCCCATGTGCGAAACATCAAAAAGACCCGCCGCTTCCCGCGTGTGCAGGTGCTCCTGCTTGATGCCCGCCGGGTACTGCACCGGCATGCTGTAGCCGGCAAAAGGCACCATGCGGGCACCCAGTTCCTCGTGGAGGGCGGTCAGTGGGGTCGTAAGCATTGCCTGATCGTTCGCCATGAGCCTGTTTCTCCTGTTCCGGCTTGAATCGATTACCCTGGTATGGTGCCGCATTTCCGATCGGAAACAAAGTTTCCCGTCAGGCTGTCACCCAGAGCACTTCGGCATCCTCCTCACTCATGGAAACCAGCATGTGGCCCATGGTGCAGTCGTAATAAGCGCTGTCTCCGGCCTCCAGACGCACCGGTTCGTAGAACTCGGTGTAGAACAGGATCGCGCCGCTGAGTACGTAAAGGAATTCCTCACCATCGTGTCGGATCCACTCCGGGAAATCCTCAAACGCTCGCGCACGTACACGTGTGGTAAAGGGGACCATTTTCTTGTGGCTCAGGTCCGTGGCCAGCAGCTCGTGCTCATAGGTTGCGGTCGGGTGCGGCCTGCCCTCGCCGCGACGCGTAATGTCCCGTCGCCCAGAGGGTTGAGCGCTGTTACTGGGCTCAGTGAACAACTGCGGCAGGTCAATCCCCAGTCCTGTCACCAGCTTGTTCACCACCGAGAAGGTGGGCGAGATCTGCTCGTTCTCGATCTTGGACAGTGTGGAGCGCGCCAGGCCCGTGAGCTTGCTGGCCTCCTCCAGAGTCAGGTTCTGACCCAGCCGCAGGGAGCGGACGCGCTCACCGAGGCGCAGGGGCTGCAGCGTGGCTTCCGTCTCGCCATGCTGGACCTGGAGGGTTTCATGAAGCGGCTCACGCATGTTGTCGCTGTCCTGGGGCATGATTCGCGTGTTTCCTATAGGAAATTTACGTTGTTTGTGGGAAAATCCGTTGTTAATCTAACACACACAGCACTACAACCCCATGACCCGCGCAGGAGGATGGAGCGATGACAGCGACGCCAGAGGAACTTCTTTACACCCCAAGCCACGAATGGATCCGTGACAATGGCGACGGCACCGTGACCATGGGTATCACCGACCATGCCCAGGACCAGCTCGGCGACGTTGTCTTCGTTGAGCTCCCGGAAGCCGACCAGAGCTTCGCCAAGGGCGATGAACTGGCCGTTGTGGAGTCCGTCAAGTCGGCATCCGACATCTACTCCCCCATCAGTGGCAGCGTCGAGAGCGTCAACGAAGCCCTCGAGGATGCCCCTGAGACAGTAAACGAGCACTGTTACGGGGATGGCTGGATGGTACGCATCAAGCTGGACAACCCGGACGAACTCTCCGAACTCCTGTCGGCCGAGCGCTATCAGGAGCTTGTCGCCGACGAAGCCTGACCCAGGAGGTATCCCCATGAATGCGAAGTCTTCCCTGGCCGAAGCAACACTGGCCCAGCTGAACGACCGGCCCTTCAGCGACCGGCACATCGGCCCCGACGCTGATGATCAGTCAGCCATGCTGGCCACCCTGGGGCTGTCGTCCGTGAATGAACTGGTTGATCAGATCATTCCGGGCTCCATCCGCATGCCCTCGGAACTGGCCATGGACCCCGGACACGCGGAACACGAAGCGTTGGCCGAACTGCGCGATCTGGCCCGCCAGAACCAGGTGTTCCGCTCCTACATCGGCCAGGGCTATTACCCGACTCGCATTCCCGCGGTCATCAAGCGCAACGTGCTGGAGAACCCGGCCTGGTACACGGCCTACACGCCCTACCAGCCGGAAATTTCCCAGGGCCGCATGGAGTCGCTGGTGAACTTCCAGCAGATGGTGATGGACCTCACCGGTCTGGACCTCGCCAACGCCTCACTGCTTGATGAGGCAACCGCGGCGGCCGAGGCCATGGCACTGTGCCGGCGCGCCAACCGCAAGAGCAAGAGCAACGTCTTCTTCGCCTCCCAGAACCTGCACCCGCAGACTCTGGATGTCCTGCGCACGCGCGCTGAGCACATGGGCATTGAACTGGTGGTTGCCCCCGCTGACTCGGTGGGAGAATACGAAGCCTTCGGCGCCGCGTTCCAGTACCCGGCCACCGACGGCAGCATTCCGGATCTTGAGAAGCTGGTGAAAGCCGCCAATGATCAGGGTGCCATGACGGCCGTGGCATCGGACCTGCTGGCACTGATGATGCTTCGTTCACCCGGTGAACTGGGCGCGGACATGGTCTTCGGCTCCGCCCAGCGCTTCGGGGTACCCATGGGTTATGGCGGCCCGCACGCCGCGTTCTTCGCCACCCGGGACAATCTCAAGCGCCAGGTTCCCGGCCGGATCATCGGTGTCTCCAGGGACAGCCGTGATCAACCGGCCTTCCGCATGGCGATGCAGACCCGCGAGCAGCATATCCGCCGGGAGAAGGCCACCTCTAACATCTGCACCGCCCAGGCGCTGCTGGCGAACCTGGCGGCCTTCTATGCCGTCTACCACGGTCCGGAAGGACTGCGGAACCAGGCCGAGCGCGTGCACCGGCTGACCACCATCCTGGCGAAAGGCCTGCGCGCCGGTGGCGTAGAGCCCCAGGAGCGCTATTTCGACACCCTGAGCTTCAAGGCGGACGATGATGTCCACACACGGGCTCAGGCCGAGGGCTGCAACCTCCGCGCTCTCAGCGACGGCCGCACTGGCATCAGCCTCGACGAGACCACTACGGAAGACGATGTCGAGCGCCTGCTGCAGATCGTGCTGGGCAACAATCATGACCAATCCGTAGCGGCACTGGATGAGGACATCACCCAGGGCGGCGAAACCGGCATCACCGATGCCATGCGCCGCCGGGACCCGGTGCTCACCCACCCGGTATTCAACCGGTACCACAGCGAAACCGAGCTGCTTCGCTACATCCGGCGCCTTGAGAACCGGGATTTCTCCCTGGTCCACGGCATGATCCCGCTGGGATCCTGCACCATGAAGCTCAACGCCGCCGCCCAGATGGAACCGGTCACCTGGCCCGAATTCGCGGAAATCCACCCGTTTGCTCCCCGGGAACAGACGCAGGGCTACCAGAAGATGCTCGAACAGCTGGACAAGCAGCTGCGCGAGATCACCGGTTATGACGCTTTTTCCCTGCAGCCGAACTCTGGAGCCCAGGGTGAATACGCCGGGCTGCTCGCTATCCGCCGCTACCAGGAAGCGAACGGTGAAGCACACCGTAACGTCTGCCTGATTCCGGCCTCGGCTCACGGCACGAACCCCGCCTCCGCAGCCATGATGGGCATGAAGGTGGTGATCGTGGACTGTGACGACGAAGGCAACGTGGATCTCGAAGACCTGCGTACCAAGGCGGAACAGGCCGGAGATAATCTCTCCGCATGCATGATCACCTACCCCTCCACTCACGGGGTCTATGAGGAAGGCGCACCGGAGATCTGCCGCATCGTGCACGAGCACGGAGGCCAGGTGTATATGGACGGCGCCAACCTCAACGCCCAGGTAGGGCTGGTACAGCCGACGCTTGTGGGTTCCGATGTGTCCCACCTGAACCTGCACAAGACCTTCGCCATCCCCCATGGTGGGGGCGGCCCGGGCATGGGGCCCATTGGTGTACGCGAACACCTCGCGCCCTATCTGCCCGGCCATGAGGAAAGCGGCTCCAGCGAGGGCGCGGTTGCGGCCACACCTTACGGGTCAGCGGGCATCCTGCCCATTACCTGGATGTACAACCGCCTGCTTGGCCGCGACGGCCTGCGTCACAGCACGGAAGTGGCCATCCTGAGCGCCAATTACATCGCCAATGGCCTGAAGAACGACTATGACGTGCTCTACAAGGGTCGCCATGACCGGGTGGCGCACGAGTGCATCCTCGACCTTCGCCCGCTGAAGGAATGGTCCGGCATCAGCGAGGAGGACGTGGCCAAGCGTCTGATGGACTACGGCTTCCACGCACCGACCATGTCGTTCCCGGTGCCGGGCACACTCATGATCGAGCCCACCGAGTCGGAATCCCGTGAAGAGCTCGACCGCTTCATCGAAGCCATGCAGGGCATCCGGCAGGAGATGGACCGTGTCGTCAACGGTGAATGGCCGGCGGACAACAACCCGCTGGTGCGGGCCCCCCACACCCAGAGTGATCTGGTGGATGAATGGGATCGCCCCTACAGCCGTGAGCTGGCGGTCTTCCCATCACGTGCCGTGCGTGAGGGTAAGTTCTGGCCGACGGTCAACCGCGTGGACAACGTCTACGGCGACCGGAACCTGATCTGCAGCTGCCCCAGCCCGGAAGCTTACCGGGACTAGAGCATTTACTCGGATTAGGGTGATTATTCTAATTTTTCACCCTAATCTGGAGTCAGTACTCAAAGGGCAGCAATGGAGGTAACCCATGGCTGAAAAGTCCGCAGACAGGCAGAGTGAAACCATGAGCGATCTGACACGCAAGCTTCAGGAACAGACCAGCCAGCAGTGGCAGAAGGCCAATCAGGAGCTGCAGCGCGTGCTCAGGGAGCTGGGTGCCCGCGATGCGGAGAATGAGTCAGTCTCGGACATGGTCCGTGACATCCGCGCGAAGAATCCCTCCTTCCGCGACCTCATGCTCAGCCTGGACGCCGCGACCTATGACACGCGCAAACGCTTTTCCTGGAACGCGCACATGACGTCCGCGTATCTCATGAACAAGGTCGAGGCCTCCTACACCAACGATCTCAAACCGATGGTGGCCAACTATCGTCAGCAGGCCAGTGAGCGGCTTGACGCGCTGGTGAAGCAACTGCGCAGCATGCGCGAGCGTTTCCAGTCCGCCGCCTCCGAAGACGCCGAGAAGTAACCCCTGCCTGATTCACACAGGCATACCCCCCTCCCCGTGCCCTGTGGCACGGGGTTTTTTATGCGTAACGGACACCCGTGCCTGCCAATCCGCAGTATCCACCCGGGTTCTTGTGCAGGTATTGCTGGTGCCAATCTTCCGCGTAATAGAAGGTGACACCCTGAGCCAGTTCCGTGGCGATACGCCCCTGGCCGGCGGCGTCCAGGGCCTTCTGATAGGCCTCCATTGAGGCCTGCGCAATCCCAAGGCTCTGCTCATCCGGAAGATAGAGCGCGGAACGGTACTGGGTTCCCACATCATTGCCCTGGCGCATCCCCTGAGTGGGGTCATGGGACTCCCAGAACACCTGCAGGAGCGCCTCCAGCGAAACCACGTCGGGGTCATGTACGACGCGGACCGCCTCCGTATGGCCTGTGCGTGCCGTACACACCTCCTCATAGGTGGGATTGGAGGTGTACCCGCCGGCATAGCCCACGGCCGTTGTATAAACGCCTTCCAGCTGCCAGAAGCACTGCTCGGCGCCCCAGAAACAGCCCATACCAACAATCAGTTCCCGGCAGTGATCCGGGAATGGCGGGAGCAGAGGGGCTCCAAGCACGGCGTGCCGGTTGCTGACGGGCATTTCCGACGAACGCCCCGGCAATGCCTCTTCCGGCGCCACCATCCGCATTTTCTCCTTGCTGAACAGATGCCACATGTTCGGATCTCCCAGGATTCAGTAATGCTCCAAGAATAACGGACAGATACGCACAAAAAACCCCCTGCCGGAATCCGACAGGGGGTTCTGTATCGGCGCGACCCCGTGGGGCCGCAACACCGGAACCGGTCTTAGAACTGGTTCATGGTGTTGTCTTTACCACCGGCCTTCAGGGCAGCTTCGCCCGCGAAGTATTCCTTGTGGTCGTCACCGATGTTGGAGCCGGCCATGTCCTGGTGCTTGACGCACGCCAGACCCTTACGGATCTCCTGGCGCTGTACGTCGCGCACGTAGGCCAGCATGCCTTCCTCACCGAAGTAGCCCTTGGCCAGGTTGTCGGTGGACAGGGCCGCGGTGTGGTAGGTCGGCAGCGTGATGAGGTGGTGGAAGATGCCCGCGTGCTTGGAACCATCCTTCTGGAAGTTCTGGGTCCAGCGGTCGGCTTCCGCAGCAAGCTCGGAATCGTCGTACTTGCTGTTCATCAGGTCGGCGCGATCGTACTGGGACACGTCCTTACCTTCTTCCTTCCACGCATCGAACACCTGCTGGCGGAAGTTCAGTGTCCAGTTGAAGGACGGGCTGTTGTTGTAGACCAGCTTGGCGTCCGGCACTTCTTCCTTGATGCGGTTGACCATACCCGCGATCTGACCAACGTGCGGCTTCTCGGTCTCGATCCACAGCAGGTCGGCGCCGTTCTTCAGGCTGGTGATGCAGTCCAGCACCACGCGGTCTTCGCCAGTACCTTCCTGGAACTGATACAGGCCGTTCGGCAGACGTACCGGCTTGTGCAGCTCGCCCTTCTTCTTGATGACCATGTCGCCTTCCTGAACGTCCTCGGCGGACTTCACGGGCTGGGTCTCAAGATAGGAGGTGTACTGGGCTGCCAGATCGCCGGGCTCCTGGGAAACCGGGATCTTGTGGGTCAGGCCAGCGCCCAGGGAGTCGGTACGCGCGACGATAACGCCGTCTTCAACGCCCAGCTCGAGGAACGCATAGCGAACCGCGTTGATCTTGGCGATGAAGTCCTCGTGGGGGCAGGTTACCTTGCCGGCCTGGTGACCGCACTGCTTGGCGTCGGATACCTGGTTCTCGATCTGGATGGCGCAGGCGCCCGCCTCGATCATCTTCTTGGACAGCAGGTAGGTCGCTTCCTCGTTACCGAAACCGGCATCGATGTCGGCGATGATCGGAACAACGTGGGTCTCGAAGTTGTCGATCTTGTTGATCAGCTCCTGAACCTTCTTGTCGTCGCCGGCTTCACGCGCCGCGTCCAGGTCGTGGAACAGGTGGTTGAGTTCACGTGCGTCCGCCTGCTTGAGGAAGGTGTAGAGTTCCTCGATCAACGACGGAACCGCTGTCTTCTCGTGCATGGACTGGTCGGGCAGCGGACCGAACTCGGAACGCATGGCCGCAACCATCCAGCCGGACAGGTACAGGTAGCTGCGCTTGGTGGTGCCGTGATGGCGCTTGACGGCCATCATCTTCTGCTGGCCTACGAACCCGTGCCAGCAACCCAGAGACTGGGTGTACTTGCTGTGGTCCTTGTCGTACTCGGCCATGTCCTCACGCATGATCCGCGCGGTGTAACGCGCGATATCCAGGCCGGTCTGGAACCGGTTCTGGGCGCGCATGCGGGCCACATACTCAGGTGTAATATGGTCCCATTTGCCGCCCTGCGCCTTGCGCAGTGCCGCAGCTTCTTCAATGTCCTTCATGTAGTTCGACATGGTTCACCTATGCTTGCAGGAGTGGAACAACACGATTGGTCGGCGGCTCCCCCGGTTGGGAAGTCGTCCCTCGAGCGTCGGCGTATTCTATCGGGATTCACATTATAATTAAAATCAATGCAATCAATTCCCGGCATTTCTTCCATGAATGCTTGAGTAGACCCGAAAACGACCGTCGTCCGACAGCGTCCGGACCGGACCAATCGCGCGCGCCAGAGGGGCCTGGTACGGCAGAAACGCATTGGCAACGACCCGAACTTCCGCCCCGGACTCAAGGTGCGAGGGCAACGTATGGAACCACTGGAGCGTAGGGTCCAGGGTTTTCTGCTGCCCCTGGTGGAAAGGCGGGTTACTGAAGACGCAGGCATAACGGCCGGCGATACCAGCAAGACCGTCAGAAGGGACGACAGTGACCCCATCCCTGTCCGCGAGTGCCGCCTGGGCGCATCGCAGCGCCTGCCAGTGCACATCCGCCAGGGTCACGCTGAGCTCCGGCCAGTGATGCAGCAACCAGGCACCGATCACCCCATTACCGCAAGCGAGATCCAGCACCGGCGCGTCGGGCTTTTTCTCCACAGTAGCGAGCAGTTGCCGGGTCCCTTCGTCGAGCCGTCCTTCACTGAACAACCCGGGCAGGCTGTACAGCTCCAGGCTCACCCCTGGGGCCTCCACCCGGATGGGCTCGAGCCAGTGTTGAACGTCAAACGGAGCCGCCCTACCCTCCGGCGCCACGCACCAGAGCTGGCAGTGGCGGGCGCTGTCCGCCTTGAACGCGGCCGGAAACCGTTCACGTAACTGCCGACTGCCCCGCGCAATACCCTCGCGTTTGCCGCCAACCAGCCAGAGTTCGCCGCCAGGCGCCAGCTTTGCGGCACCCCAGGCCAGGCGCAGGGCCAGCTCCGAACGGGCCTTGGGCATCAGGACAACGACCGTGTCGAAGGTATCCGGCGTCTCCGGGTCGTCATAACCGAAGAGCCAGCCGGAACCGGAACCGCCACCCCGTTCCCAGGTTCCATAATCGGTGGTTAGCGCGTGCAGGCGCTGCCCCGGCCACTGAGGCATGGCCCCGTTGTGGCCCGTGAGGCAGACCCGCTCGCCCAGCCCCTCACGGGAACGTTCCAGCAGGCTGATCGCGGCACTGGGTTCAGTTGTCATTGGAAACCGGCTCTCCCGAATACTTGAATCGGAGGTTCTGGTAATAGCGGCGCACGATTGAGGGCGAATCCGGCACACGATACCGCTGGACGGACCGTACCGCTCGCAGCACGCTCTCATCCAGGGCGCTGTGGCCACTGGGCAGATGAACACGCGAGCTCTGGAGATACCCACGGGTATCCACGGAAAAGCGGATCTCGCCACGATGGCGTTCCTCCGCTCCTTCAGGCCGTTCCCACCGTGCCATGATCTGGCGCTTCATGCGGGCCAGGTACTCATTGGCCATGCGGATGCGGCGTTCCTCGATTTCGCTGACCATGGACTCACCGCGTATCGCATCCATCTCACCCTCGTCCAGGGCTTCCATACCACTGTCGCTGCCCAGCTCCGGCCCAGGACTTGGTTCCGGGGCAGCTTCCGGCTCCGGCACGTCCTGGCCCAGTGACATGCTGGCACTGTCCTGGTCGGGCTCGCTCCGTGTATCACCCTCGACGGCCGCATCCGCACGTGCTGCCTCACTCTCCGGCTCTTGCGCCTGGTCCCCGCCATCCTCGCTGTCGTCAGTGGATTCCGGCCGGCTTGGCTCTTCGGAGACTTCCGGGCTGGGCTCTTCACCAGGAGCCTGGGGGTTCTCCGGTGCCGCGGCAGGCGCGTCCTCGGCTTCCGGAGCGTCCATGCTGGTACCGCCCAGATCCGTCTCCTCGTCCGTATCCCGGGGCATATGCTGCTCTTCCGGCTCCTCTTCGGGCTCCGGTTCCTCCTCCGGCTCTGGTTCAGGCTCGGGTTCTGAGGGGGCTGGGTCTGGTTCGGGTTGAGGTTCGGGGAAGCTGACGCGAACGTCCCGCTGAAGAGGTGCCATGCCCGGCATCTCTGGCAACAGGGGCGGCATCAGGCTGACGACCAACAGGTGCAGCGCCAGGCTGAGGCCGAGGACAAGCCACCACAGCCGCCGGGGCATGGACGTCCGGTTCCCCATGGCGCGGCAGGATCAGTGACTGGGCAGCGTAGGCACTGCCCGGCGCCGTCGGCCCAGGCGGCGACTGAACAGACGCAGGGGGAAACGCCCCACATCCACCACGAAATCCCGGGCCATGGTCAGCGGCGACAGCCCGCGATAGAGGTTGGCATAGGTGCCCCCCATGGCCATCAGGGATCGGGACAGGTGCAGGTAGTCGCTCTGCAGCACCAGCCGCAGCTGGTAGGCGTTGGACGCCAGGTGCGCGGCTGCCTGGAGGCGCTGCTGGAGCCCCGCCTGCCCTTCCTCGTAGAGACGGCGCAGGGGCTGGTCGGTCAACGGGGTCACGCCACGCTTGCGCAGTGTGTCATCCAGAGAGGCAATCACCTCATGCCGGCGCAGGGCGTTGCCATCCGGGTCCGTACTCATGGCGATCAGGCAGTCCGCCAGGCGCTCCGTGTCACCCAGGAAGACAGCACTCAGGTAATCCCGGATCATCACCCACTTGCCGCGCATATCGACCACGTTGCCCCAGTCGATCAGGTACAGCGACCCGTCCGGGTTGCACATGATGTTGCCCGGATGCAGGTCACCATGGAACTCCTGATGCACCACCAGATGCTCGAGCACCGTGAACAGAAAGTTCTCGGCGATGCGGCGCTGCAGTCGGCGTCGATCACGCCCTTCCCGCGCTCCCAGCACCTCGTTGATGGCCATGGCATCGTGCAGGAACTCCATCTCCAGGATCCGCCCGGTCACGTCGTAAACCTCAGGC
>JBNJEG010000043.1:0-15511 GCA_051745655.1 Pseudomonadota bacterium | reverse complement strand
CTCCCGGAGTGATGGTTCAGTGGCCCGCTTCCGCCCCGGGCGCGGGAATCCGCCCTTCCGGTGCCAGCAGCGGTGGCAGGAGCCGGCCCAGGGTGTCGCTGATGTAGGTCATGAAAAGCGTCCCCATGCTGCTGTGGAAATAGCCCTCATCCTCGCTGGCGATGGCGATCAGTCCCACGCACTCATCCCGGCGGACCGGAATCACCGCCGCCGAGCCCACCTGTTCAGGTGTAGCGAACAGCGCCTCACGATGGCTGTCGCGGAGCCGGCCGAACAGGGGCTGACTTTCATCCAGCGCCTCACCGAAAACCTCCCTGGCCTCGCTCGCGCCCAGGTAGCGGACCGCCCCGCACTGGGATGGCGGTTCCCCTTCGGTCAGGATCGTCAGGGTTGCGCCCTGGAGCTGGAATTCACCCCGGATGGTTTCGTCCAGAACCGCTGCAACCTCCTCGACGGAACGGGCATCCAGGAGCTGCATCAGCAGGCGCTTGCTGCGAGCGAACAGCTGGTCATTCTGCCGCGCAATGCCGATCAGGCCCGTGAGTTCCTCGCGCAGGGCGTCCCGCTGTTCCCGGAAAAGGTGCACCTGGCGCTCAACCAGGGAGATCGCCTGGCCGCTGTCATGGGGCAGCGTCAGCTTCTGCAGAAGATGCTCGTGACGCTCAAAGAAACCCGGATTGGCCTCCAGGTAGGCGGCCACATCGGCTTCGGAAACCGTCGCGGTTGCCTGTTCCGCTGTCGGGTCTGTCATTCACTACCTCCCGTCTGTCAGGCGGAGTTGCCGTCCCGACCCTTCTTTTTCCTGTTGTTGTTCTGCGGGCGACCACCACCCTGGCGGGAACGACGCCCGTCACCGGGTGTCCTGATGCGCCCCTCGAAAACCCGCGTGGCGGGCCCTTCCATCGTAACAGCTGCCCCGTCCCCGGGCCACGAAATGGTCAGCGGCCCACCCTGCAGCTCCACCGTTACTTCCTCGGCGAGCAGGCCCTGAAGGCGGCCAGCCACAACGGCGGCACAGGCACCACTGCCACAGGCACGGGTTTCCCCGACGCCACGCTCGAACACCCGCAGGCGGATGCGATCCGGCGCCACCACCTGCATGAAGCCGGCGTTGGCCCGTGCCGGGAAGCGCGGGTGGGCTTCGATCAGCGGCCCGAGACTTTCAACCGGGGCGTTGTCCACATCATCAACCACCAGTACGCCGTGAGGGTTGCCCATGGAGACGGCGGCGATAGCCAGCTCCTCACCATCCACCGTGATGGGGTACGTCACCGCCTGTTCATCCGCCGCAAACGGTATGGCCGCCGGCGCCAGCTCCGGAATGCCCATATCCACCCGCACCAGCCCCTTCTTCGTGACCTCGAGGGTCATGATGCCGGTCGCCGTCTGCACCCGTATCCGGTGCTGGCGGGTCAGCTGCTGATCGCGCACGAAGCGCGCGAAGCACCGGGCGCCGTTGCCGCACTGCTCCACTTCGGAGCCATCCGCGTTGAAAATGCGGTAGCGGAAGTCCACGTCCGGTCGCTCCGGGGGTTCCACCATCAGCAGCTGGTCAAAGCCCACCCCCAGGTGGCGGTCGGCCATCTTCCGGATCTGGGCGGCTTCCAGCTGCACTGGCTGGGTGATGGCATCCACCACCATGAAATCATTCCCAAGGCCGTGCATCTTGGTGAAGCGCAGCCAGCCACCGCGCCCCCGTCGCCCATCACCGCTCATGAACCCAGCTCCGGCAACGGCATCTCCGGCGCCAGCTGCTCCTCCAGTGTCTCGCGCCGGCGCGCCAGGTGCACGGCGTCGCCGTCGACCAGAATCTCCGGCGGCCGGTTACGGGTATTGTAGTTCGAACTCATGACGAAACCGTAGGCGCCAGCCGAGCGCACGGCAAGCAGATCACCCGCAGCAATGGTCAGGGAACGTTGTTTGCCGAGAAAATCACCGGTCTCGCACACTGGCCCAACCACGTCATAGACACCCGGCTCAACGTCAGAGCGCTCGGTGACCGCCTCAATCGACTGCCAGGCGGAATACAGCGAGGGCCGGATCAGGTCGTTCATGGCGCCATCCACAATGGCGAAGCGGTGCCCCTCGCCGCCTTTAATGCCTTCGACTCGGGTCACCATGATCCCGGCGTTAGCCGCAATCGAGCGCCCCGGCTCCAGCAGCAGCTCCAGTTCCCGGCCAGCCAGGCGCTGCTTAAGAGCCTCGCCATAGGCGCCCGGGCTGGGCGGGCGCTCATCCCCATAGGAAACACCCAGTCCACCGCCCATATCCAGGTGGTGAACCTGGATCCCGTCCTCGGCGAGCCCGTCAATCAACGACAGCATCCGCTCCAGCGCATCCATCAGCGGATCCAGGCTCTGGAGCTGGGAGCCAATGTGACAGTCCGCCCCGACCACCTCCAGTCCGGGCATCTCCGCCGCCCGGCGGTAGAGGACATGGGCCTGCTCGATGTCGACGCCGAACTTGTTCTCCTTCAGACCGGTGGAGATGTAGGGGTGGGTCTGCGCGTCCACATCCGGATTCACCCGCAGCGATACCGGCGCGGTCTGGCCCCGCGCGGACGCCACGTCACTGATCATCTCGAGCTCAAAGTCGGACTCCACATTGAAGCAGCGCACGCCGGCGTCCAGCGCCCGTTCGATCTCCCAGCGCTGCTTGCCGACACCCGAGAAGACCGTCTTGGCCGGATCACCACCGGCCCGGATCACGCGCTCCAGCTCCCCGCCGGAAACGATGTCAAAACCGGCGCCAAGGCGGGCCAGCACGTTGAGCACGGCCAGGTTGCTGTTGGCCTTGACCGCGTAGCAGATGCGATGAGGCATGCCCGCCAGAGCCTGGTCATAGGCCTTGAAGTGGCGCTCCAGCGTTGCCCTGGAGTAGATGTAGCAGGGTGTACCGTGAGTCCCGGCAATCCGGCTCACCGGCACGGATTCGGCGCAGAGCTCACCGTTGTATCGGTTGAAGAAATCCATGAATCGGCATCCGCATTGATCAGCAAAGGTGACGGGGGGTTGTGGGCGTGGTCGGCACCCGGGCATCCCCGGACGCACCCTCGCCAGCCTCACGGTAGAGCGGCCCTTTCTGGCCACACCCGGCCAGCACCAGCATCAGCGCCAGAAGCACCA
This sequence comes from Pseudomonadota bacterium, assembly GCA_051745655.1. Classification (GTDB taxonomy): domain Bacteria; phylum Pseudomonadota; class Gammaproteobacteria; order Pseudomonadales; family Oleiphilaceae; genus Halospina. The sequence continues at coordinate 12,386 of JBNJEG010000043.1, read as the reverse complement.
GGATCAACACCCGCATAGCCACCTCCTCGAGTAAACCCGGCATTATAACGCCACAGGTGACGGATCTCACACTCGGCGTTCACGCGGCCGCCCCGCTTTCTGCTAATCTCGGCCGTTATGAGGGAATTTCTGCTCAAGCGTGTCCGCACCGAACCCGGCACCAGCGCCAATGCGGCACCGGCCAGCCTGCAGGTGGACGACGACGGCATCATTCAGGCGGCTGACGATGCCGCCGAAGCGCTGTTCGGCTATGGCATCCTGGAAATGCAGGGCCTGGCCGTGGACCGGCTGGTGGCCAGCCGCGAGGACAACCCGCTGATGCCACCGCTCAATGACGCGCTGGAGCAGGGCCAGAGCGCGCTGATCACCGTGCGCCACGCCTCGGGCTATTTCTTCACGGTCAGCCTGCGCCGCGCCCTCAGCGATACCAGTGCCAGCGTCGAAGACACCATGCGTATCCGGCCACGCCAGGCCACGCCCCTGGATACCCGGGTTTTCCGTCTCGCGGAACATAGCGGCGGCATCGGCATCTGGGAAATGGACCCCGACAGCAACCGCCTGCACTGGTCGGAAGGCCTGTTCCACCTGCTGGACCTGCCCCCGGGCAACCAGCTCGATCCCGAACACGTGCTCTTCTATTTCCAGGAAAACCAGAACCAGGTCCGTCAGGCCATTCTCCAGTGCCTGCGCCGTGGTGAGTCGTTCTCCATGGAGGTACCGGTACTCACCGCCAACCAGAACCACCGCTGGCTGAGGCTCACCGGGCGCAGCCTTGATGACTCCGGCAAGCGTCGCCTGATCGCCGGCAGCGCCGTGGACATCACCGCCCGGCGCGCGGACGCCCATTCCGCACAGGTCTGGAAGTACCGTACGGAAAGCGTTCTGGCGGCGTCGGACGACCTGATCGTCATCATGAATCCGGAGCTGGAGATCGTGGCCGTGAACCCGGCCTACAGCGACGCTTTCCAGTCCGCCTTCGGAGTGGTCCCGAATGTCGGCGACCAGCTCCAGGACCTGCTGGCCGACTACCCCGAGGAACGGCGGCTCTATGCGCGCCTCTGGGAACGGGCCCTGGGGCAGGAAGGCTTCTGTATCGAGATGCCGCTGGCGCAGTCCGAGGAGCAGCAGACGGTCTACGAGATCCAGTTCAACCGGATCTTCTCCCCGGGTGGCGAACTGCTGGGGGCCGCCCAGGTAGGCCGTGACAAGCGTGCCGCCCACCTGGACGGCGAAGACCATGTTCATTACCTGAACCGCCATGATCCGCTGACCGGCCTGCTCAACCGCCGTGAAATACTGCAGCGGCTGCGCCGGGCCCTGAACCTCCAGCGCGAGGCGGGCACCCCGCACGCCCTGGTGCACATGGACCTGGATGGCTTCAGTACCCTCAACGCGCGTTTCGGCTCCGGCGGCTGCGACCGCTACCTGCGGGAACTCAGCAGCATGATATCGGACCGGCTGCGCCAGCGTGACGCCATTGCCCGGGTTGCCGGCGACCAGTTCGTGATCATCCTGGATAACTGCGGTACCGACGAAGCCGTGAAGGTGTGCCGCAGCCTGCGCGATGCCGTGGCGGGTTTCCAGTTCGACTGGCGCGGTGATACTGTCCAGACCACGGTCAGCGCCGGCCTTGTGCCGCTTCACCTGGTCTCGAATGAAACCCCGGAGCAGTGCCTGACCCTGACCGCGGACCTGTGCGAAACCGCCAAGGCCACCGGCCCCTCCAGCCTGAACCTCTACCGCACCGCTGACGATGACGGCGACGAAACCGCCACCCGCGAGGATCTCGCCCAGCTGATGTACGCCATCACCACTGACGCCATCGAGCTGCATTTCCAGGCGCTGCGCCCGATTGCCAGCGCCACCTGGGGGGACCACGTGGAAGTGCTGGCACGCCTTCAACGGGAACCGGACGATCAGGGTCGGCGTGCGGAGGCGCTCTGGCGCCCGGCCTCTTTCATGCCACTGGCGGAACGCTTTGACCTGGGGCATGCCCTGGACCGGCGGGTGATTGCCCGGGCCCTGGCATGGCTGGAAGAGAACCCGCTGATGCAGCCCCGGCTCAAGATGATCAGCTTCAACCTCTCAGCCAGCAGCCTCCTCGATGAGCAGTTTGCGGACGAGATTGCCCAGCAGATCGAGGCCAGCTCCTTCGAGGCAACCAGCTTCTGCTTCGAGATACGGGAGGCCCACGCGGGCCGATACCCGCATGAGGCCAGCCGCTGTGCCGCGACCCTGCGCGCGGCGGGTTGCCGCATCGCCCTGGATGCCGCCGGCGTCAGCGGCAACACCCACAACCTGATCGGCGAGCTCGGCGCCAGCATCATCAAGCTGGATGAGAGCCTCGTGCATGACCTCCCGGACAACCCGCTGCAGGCGATCATGGTCGAGGCCATCCACCGGATGGCCCTGATGTGCGAGGCGGTGACGGTTGCGCCCTTCATTGAGGACGACGCCACACTGCGCAAGGTGCGGGAACTGGGGCTGCACTTCGGCCAGGGTTATCGCCTGACCAGTCCGGAACTGCTCAACGAACTGGCTCCCCCGAAGCAACCCGGCAACCGGGGCGGCCTCTTCCGGGCCCGGGGTTAACCCGGGGCACTACCCTGCTGCAGCCCATCCAGCCGCTGCGTGGCTTCCCCGGCGGCCTCACGGACACGGACCGGTGCGGTACCACCGACATGATCGCGGGCACTCACGGACCCCTCCAGGGTCAGGACCTCGTAGACATCCTCGCCGATTGTCCCGCTGAACTGCTTGAGCTCGGCCAGTTCCAGATCCTCCAGGTCACGGCCATCCCTGTCGGCATAGGCAACGGCCTGCCCCACCACCTCATGGGCATCGCGGAAGGCCAGGCCCTGGCGCACCAGATAATCCGCAAGGTCGGTGGCGGTGGCGAAGCCGCGCCGGGCAGCTGCCCGGGTATTCTCCCGCTTGACCGCCAGCGCCGGCATCATGTCCGCGTAGGCACGCAGGCATCCCTTGACCGTGTCCACGGTGTCGAACAGCGGCTCCTTGTCCTCCTGGTTGTCCTTGTTGTAGGCCAGCGGCTGGCCCTTCATCAGCGTCAGCAGGGACATGAGGTGGCCGTTCACCCGGCCGGTCTTGCCGCGCACCAGCTCGGGCACATCCGGATTCTTCTTCTGGGGCATGATGGAGGAACCGGTACAGAACCGGTCCGGCAGATCCACGAAGCTGAACTGCGCGGAGGTCCACAGCACCAGCTCCTCGCTGAAGCGGGAAAGATGGGTCAGTAACAGCGCGGCGAAGCTGCTGAACTCAATGGCGAAATCCCGGTCGCTGACCGAGTCCAGCGAATTGGCGGTGGGGCCGTCAAAGCCCAGCAGCTCGGCGGTGTAGTGGCGATCGATCGGGTAGCTGGTGCCGGCCAGTGCAGCGGCGCCCAGCGGCAGGCGGTTAACGCGCTTACGGCAGTCCAGAAGCCGCTCATGATCCCGCTGCAGCATTTCGTTCCAGGCCAGCATGTGGTGGCCGAAGGTCACCGGCTGGGCGCTCTGGAGATGGGTGAACCCGGGCATGATGGTGTCCGCCTCGCGCTCGGCCAGTTCGATCAGGCCGGACTGCAGTCGGCCCAGCTCACCGGCGATGGCATCGATTTCATCACGCAGGTAGAGGCGGATATCGGTGGCGATCTGGTCGTTGCGCGAACGCCCGGTGTGGAGCTTCTTGCCGGTGATCCCGATGCGCTCGGTCAGCGCCGCCTCGATGTTCATGTGCACATCCTCGAGACTCACCGACCACTCGAAACGCCCCGCCTCAATGTCCGCGTGCACCGCGTCCAGTCCCTCGACGATCTGGCGCTCCTCGTCCTCCGTAAGCACACCCACCTTCGCGAGCATACGCGCATGGGCAATGGAGCCGCGAATGTCATGGTGGTAGAGACGCTGGTCAAAGCCCACCGAGGCCGTGAACCGCTCCACAAAGGCATCCGTGGGCTCGCTGAACCGCCCGCCCCAGAGTTTGGCCGCCGCTTTCCGCTCGTCGCTCATGGTCTATCCTGTTGTCATGGAATCAAATGCACCCGCAGGCGGCGCATTATAACAGCCTTCCAATCCGGCGCCCTATGTCACCATGAGCGGTAAACCCGAGCCAAACACCGACAACGGCTTCATCCCGGACCTCTGCCGGGTCCGTGCCGTCTTCCTGCTGGTGCTGATCACCGAGCTGGTGGTGGTGCTGTTCGCCCTGGCGCGCCCGTCCGACGGCCTGCTGGACTGGCACTACCTGGGGCTGGCCTCGCTGCTGGCCCAGTGGGTCGCCCTGACCGCTGCCGGCCTCATCTGTACCCTCAGGCGACGGCTCGAAGGCCTGGGCGTCCCCCTGGCCTCCACGGCGATCACCCTGCTGGTATTGGTGGACACCAGCGCCTTCACACTGCTCGGCCAGTGGCTGCTCGACCCCGCGCCATCGCCGTTCAGCGCTCCTTTCACCCTGCTGCGCAACCTGCTGATGGCGGCGCTGATCACCCTGATGCTGCTGCGTTACTTCCACCTGCAGTACCAGCGCCGCCGCCAGGAAGAGGCGGAACTGGAAGCCCGGATAGCGGCACTCCAGGCTCGCATCCAGCCCCATTTCCTGTTCAACAGCATGAACACCATCGCCAGCCTTATCGCCTCTGACCCGGAACGCGCCGAAGACGTCGTGCTGGACCTGTCCGAACTGTTCCGGGTCAGCCTCAACACCGCCGGTGACCGGCTCATCGCGCTCAGTGAGGAGCTGCGCCTGTGCGAGCGCTACCTTGCGATCGAAAAACTGCGCCTTGGCGAGCGCCTGCAGGTGGAGTGGGCTCTCGACGAAGCGGCCAACGACTTCCCCATCCCGCCACTGATCCTGCAGCCACTGCTGGAAAATGCGGTCTACCACGGCATCCAGCCACTGACCGGGGGTGGCACCATCCGGGTGGAATCCGAACTCACCCGGCGCTGGCTCTATATAATGGTCCACAACCCCCTCGCCAGTGACCAGGCGGGGCGCCACCAGGGGCAGCGGATGGCGCTGGAGAACATCCGCGCCCGGCTGCAGGCGGTTTACGGCGACACCGCGGCACTCAAGGCCAGCCAGGGCACGGAGCACTTCACCGTCACCCTGAGACTGCCCGGTAACGGGGAGGGCCCGACATGACGGAACACCGCATCCTGATCGTGGATGACGAGGCACCGGCCCGGGACCGCCTCAGGCGACTGCTCGAGGCCATGGAGGACTGCCACGTCTGCGCGGAAGCCGCCAACGGCGCGGAAGCACTCGAACAGGCGGCGGCCCACAAACCGGACATCGTGCTCATGGACGTACGGATGCCGGGCATGGACGGCATTGCGGCGGCCCGCGAACTGACCGCCCAGAGCACTCCCCCGGCGGTGATCTTCTGCACCGCCTATGACGACTATGCCCTCAGTGCCTTCCGGGTCGAGGCCACGGATTACCTGGTCAAACCCGTCCGCCGGGAAGCGCTGGCCAATGCGCTGGCCGGCGCGGCGCGAATCAACCGGGCGCAGAGCCAGCAGCTGGCACCGCGGGAAACCGCGGTGATCGTGGTCAGGAACCAGACCGGCGTTGAACGCATCGAGCTGGACCGCCTCTACTACGCCAGTGCCGACAACAAGTACGTCACCCTGATCCACGACCGGGGCACGACCCTGTGCGATTACAGCCTGCGCGAACTGGAGCAGGCCCACGGCGAGCGCCTGCTCCGCATTCACCGCAACACCCTGGTCAACCGCCGCTACCTGGAGGCGCTCACCCGCACCCAGTCCGGTCACCAGGCCCAGCTCACGGACCCGGCCGGCACACGCCTCAGTGTCAGCCGCCGCCATGCGACGAAGGTGCGCGATTACCTCGAGGGCTGACCCCCAACGGGCGACAACCATGGCCTGAAGCGCTACCCTAGGGAACACTCAATACCATCCAGACACCGAGGAACCGCCGCTTCATGGCCCGAGAGACCCTGCGCATCGCCACCCGTCGGAGCCAGCTTGCCCTGTGGCAGGCCGAACACATCCAGGCCCAGCTGGAACAGGCCCACCCGGGGCTCACTGTGGAACTGGTGGGCATCAAGACCCGTGGCGACAAGATCCTGGACGTGCCCCTGGCCAAGATTGGCGGCAAGGCCCTGTTCGTGAAGGAACTCGAGGAGGCCATGCTCGATGGCCGCGCGGACATTGCCGTGCATTCCATGAAGGATGTTCCCATGGTGTTCCCGGAAGGGCTCGGGCTGATGGCCATCTGCGAGCGTGGCGCCCCCACGGACGCCTTCGTGAGCAACCACCACGCCAACGTGGACGCGCTGCCCAAGGGGGCCGTGATCGGCACCTCCAGCCTCCGTCGCCAGGCCCAGCTCGCGGCACGCCGACCCGACTGCCGGATCGAGACCCTGCGCGGCAACGTCAACACCCGCCTGGCCAAGCTCGATGACGGCCAGTACGACGCCATCGTGCTGGCCACCTCCGGCCTGCGCCGGCTCGGCTTTGACGAGCGCATCCGTTACGAGATACCCCCGGAAATCAGCCTGCCGGCCGTGGGTCAGGGAGCGCTCGGTATTGAATGCCGCACCAACGATGCCGAACTCATCGCCATGCTGGAACCCCTGATCCATGCCGACTCCCGGGACCGGGTTCTGGCGGAGCGGGCCTTGAACACACGCCTGGAAGGCGGCTGCCAGGTCCCCATCGGCGCCTATGCCGAACTCGAAGGGGATGAGCTCTACCTGCGTGGGCTGGTCGCCTCCCCGGACGGCAGCCGTGTCCACCAGGTCGATGGCCGTGCCCACCGCAATGAAGGCGAGGCCCTGGGTCGCCGCCTGGCCGAACAGCTTCTGGAACAGGGCGCCGGCGCCATCCTGGCAGAGGTCTATGGCTACGAGCCCGAATGATGCGCCCCTCGCTGGGCGGCGAATCCTGGTCTCGCGCCCGGAACCCAGGGCAACGGCAACCTGCCGGGACCTGGAACAGGCCGGTGCCAGCACGCGTGCCCTGCCCCTGATCAGCGTCCAGCCCCGGTCCCTGGATGGCCGGGAACGCAGCCTGATCCAGGAGCTGGACAACTTCGGGAAGATTATCGCGGTCAGCCCCAACGCCGCTCGGCTTTTTCTGGAGCAGGCGGATGAGTGGTGGCCACAGTGGCCCGTTGGCCTCGAATGGTGGGGCCCCGGAGAGGGCACGGCCCGGGTCTTCCGCGAGGCTGGCCTGCCCGGTCAGGCCCCGCCCCATGGCCATGACTCCGAGGCGCTGCTCGACTGCCCGGCCTTCCAGCCGGACCAGGTGGCCGGCGGGAAAGTGCTCATCGCCCGGGGTGACCGTGGCCGGGAACTATTGCAGAGCACGCTGGCCGAGAGAGGCGCCCGGGTGGAGCTATTGGCACTCTACGACAGGATGCCCCTCGACTGGCCGGAGGCCACTGTGCATGAGGCCCTGACCGGGTTCGACCCGGACACCATCCTGGCGCTGTCCGGCGAAACATTGAAGCACCTGCTCGAGGTGGGTCAGAATACAGACTCGAAGCTGCGGGAACGCTGCCTCGTGGTGCCGGCGGAGCGCGTAGCCCGGCAGGCCCGGGACGCCGGCTTTCGCAACGTCCGGGTCGCTCCGGCCATGAGCCCGGACGGGCTGATCGACGCCTGCGGGGCGTCCCCCTCAAACGCGGAGTAACGGACACTCGTGAACGACAACAACAAACAGCTGCCCGCAACCACCGCGGCCACACCGGAAGCGCGGCCCGCAAGACTCTGGCCCCTCTGGTTGGTCATCCTGCTGCTGGCCGCCGGCCTCGCCGGCACGAGCCTCCTGCTCTGGGAACAGCACCGCAGCCAGCAGAACCTTAGCGAGCGCCTCGAGGCGCTCGACGAGACCGCCTCGGAGCTGCGCCGCAGCCAGCAGTCCGGCAGCGAAGCCCGCCAGCAGCGTCTCAACCGCCTTGAAACGAAACTCGACGAGCAGACGGAATCCCTGGATACCCAGTCGCGCCAGATCGCCCATAACGCACGCTCACTGCTCGGCCTGGGTCAGCGCACCCGTACGGACTGGCTGTTGGCCGAGGCGGAATACCTGCTGCGCCTTGCCAACCAGCGCCTGGAGCTCGAAGGCGATCACCAGGGTGCCCTGCGTCTGCTCCAGAGCACCGATGAACTGCTGTCCGAAACCGATGCCCCCGGCGTCCACCCGATCCGGGAAGCGCTCGCCGAGGAAATCCTGACACTGCGCACCATGGACCCGGTCGACCGCACCGGGATCCATCTCCAACTGGAAGCGGCCATGGGCATGATCCCCGAACTGGGCGGTGGCGAGCGGGCAGAAATCACCCCCGCGCAGGGCGACTCAGGGGTCCTCGACCCGGAGGCGGACGCCAGCCTCTGGCAACAGCTGCTTGGCGTGCTGGATCGCATGGTCAGCATCCGCCGCGTCGACGAGCCCACACAGGCACTGCTCACCCCCCGGCAGGAGACGCAGGCGCAGCTCCATCTCCAGTTGATGCTGGAACAGGCCGCCGCCGCCCTTCTGCGCGGCGAGGAGGCGGTCTACCGGCGCTCGCTGGGCCGCGCCGACGAGTGGCTGACACGCTGGTACGACAACAGTAATCGGACGGCGTCGACCCTGAGTGACCTGATCACCGAGCTGCGGGATACGCCGGTCAAGGTTACGCCGCCGGATATCAGCGACTCCCTGGCGCTGCTCAAGGCACGGATCCGGGAACGGACGGACGAATCCGGACCGGAACAGAGCTCCGGGGACGACGGGGCGTCATCCGAAGCGCCATCAGACGATGACGGAGCCGACGACGGGGAGTCCACACAATGAGGTCTCTCCTGATCGTCCTGTCCATCGCCCTGCTGGCAGGAACGCTGCTGAGCCTGGGCATGGCCGAGGATCCCGGCTATATCCGTGTCAGCATTGGCTCCTACCTGATCGAGAGCAACTTCTGGGTCGGGCTCTCGCTGGTCGTACTGGCCGCCCTCGTCTTCCACTGGTTGCTTGGCCTCATCCGTAACCTGCGCCTGAGCCCCGGCGCCATGGGCCAGTGGCTGCGCAATACCGGCCGGCGCCGCTCACGGCGCCAGACCACCCGTGGCCTGCTTGAGCTGGCCGAGGGCAACTGGGGCCGGGCCCGCAAGTTGCTCGAACAGGGGGCGGCCCACGCGGAGACGCCCCTGATCAACTACCTCTCAGCCGCCGAGGCGGCCCATCAACAGGGCGACCAGGAAGAGGCCGACCGGCTCCTGAGGCAGGCCTGGGAAAGCACGGCCGGCTCCGACCTGGCCGTGGGGCTGACCCAGGCACGCCTGCAGCTCAACGCGGGCAAGAACGAACAGGCCCTGGCCACACTGCTGCGACTGCGCCGCAAGGCGGCCAATCACCCGCATGTGATGCGCCAGTTGGCCAATGTCTACCGCAACCTTGAGGACTGGCAGGCACTCAGCGAGCTGCTCCCGGAGCTGCGCCGCCATGCAGCCCTGGACGAAAGCAGCCTGAACGATCTGGAGCAGGAGGTCTGGCTCAATGTCCTCGATCAGGCTGCCGAACGGCTGGAACGCCAGCCGCCCGAACAGCGCAACCTGGACCACCTGGACCGGGTCTGGGACCAGCTGCCGCCCGCCCGGCGCAATGACGAATCCGTGGTACTCCACTACGCCGATCATCTGGCCCAGCTGGGCGCGGAATCACGCGCCGAAAGCCTGCTGCGCAAAGTCCTGAAACGCGACTGGAGTGATCAGCTGGTCAACCTCTACGGTCGCATCCACGGCGCACGGGAGGACGAGCAGCTGCTGATGGCCGAGGGCTGGCTCAAGGAGCGGCCCAACAACCCGGAACTGCTGCTGGCACTGGGGCGCATCAGCCTGCGCAACCGGCTCTGGGGCAAGGCGCGGGAATACCTCGAGACGAGCCTGGGGCTGCGTCACCGACAGGAAACGGCCGCCGAGCTGTGTCGGCTCTACGCGCACCTGGGCCGCTACGAGGACAGCGTAAAGCTGCTGCGCCAGGGGGTTCTGGAGTACCACGGCCTGCCAACGCTCCCGATGCCCGAACCCAGGCGCCGGAGCGGCACCCCGGCGCGCTGAGGGAACAGTGGCGTCAGTCCCTGGGCGCGTACTGGAGCACGTCCGAATGGAAGTGGCTGGGGTCGAAACCCGCAGGCGTCAGGCCATCCAGCACGCTGTACACCATTGCGGGTGAACCGCTCGCCATAACCTGAACCTGCTCCAGGTTGTGGCCGTCCGCGACAATGGCCTCGGCCAGGCGCTCATGGTGGCAGTCAGAGGCGGCATCCGACTCACAGACCACCGGGCGGAACCGGAACTGCGGCCATTCCTGCTCCCAGCGCTCAGCGGTCGTACGCAGGTACATGTCCTCCGCCTCCCGCGCGCCCCAGTACAGGGTCACCGGCTGGTCCATCCGGCTGCTTCGCAGGTAATCCACGATGCTCTTGGCCTGGGCAAAACCGGTACCCGCCACCACCAGCAGCAGTGGCGCGTTCGGCGGCTCTGTCAGACAGGCCTGACCGTAAGGCATGGAAATACGGGCGCAGCCCTCATGACGCAGGTGCTCCATGACCTCGTAGGCACTCTCCCACTCCGGCGGGGCCTGGATGTGCAGCGTCAGCTGTTCCGCGCCCGGGGCACTGGCGATGGAGAACCAGGACGGATCCCGCCCCGGCAGATGGATGGCCAGGTACTGCCCGGCACTGAAAGGAACCGGCCGCCCCTGGGGCCAATCGAAGCGCACCTGATAGACGTGCTCGCCGACGAGCCCAATCTCGTTCAGGTGGAAAAGATACGTCTGCGGCTGTTGCGCGTTAGCGTCCATAGACTCCTCGTACGCGGCGCATGCGGCCGGGGTTCACTCGATGCCCAGAGACGGCCAGAGCTCATCAACACGACGCTTCACGTCGTTGCTCATGGTAATCGGGCGCCCCCACTCCCGGTCGGTCTCGCCGGGCCACTTGGTGGTGGCGTCCATCCCCATCTTGGACCCCAGCCCCGCCACCGGTGAGGCGAAGTCCAGGTAATCAATCGGGGAGTTGTCCACCAGGGTGGTGTCGCGGGTCGGGTCCATGCGGGTGGTGATGGCCCAGATCACGTCCTGCCAGTCGCGGGCGTTGATGTCGTCATCCACCACGATCACGAACTTGGTGTACATGAACTGGCGGAGGAAGGACCATACACCCATCATCACGCGCTTGGCATGGCCGGGGTACTGCTTCTTCATGGTCACAACGGCCATGCGGTAGGAGCAGCCCTCTGGCGGCAGGTAGAAGTCCACGATCTCCGGGAACTGCTTGCGCAGTATGGGTACGAACACCTCGTTCAGGGCCACGCCCAGAACCGCGGGTTCGTCCGGCGGGCGCCCCGTGTAGGTGCTGTGGTAGATCGGGTTTTTCCGGTGAGTGACGCGCTCCACCGTGAACACGGGGAACGTCTCCACCTCGTTGTAATAGCCGGTGTGATCCCCGAAAGGCCCTTCCGGTGCGGTGTCATCCGGGTAGATGTGGCCTTCGAGGATGATCTCGGCGCTCGCTGGCACCTGTAGATCGCCCACACCAGCGTTGACCAGCTCAGTGCGTGACCCGCGCAGGAGCCCGGCGAAGGCGTATTCCGAGAGGGTATCCGGTACCGGTGTGACCGCCCCCAGAATGGTGGCCGGGTCGGCGCCCAGCGCCACCGCCACCGGAAAGGGCTCGCCCGGACGCTGCTGTTGCCACTGCTGGAAATCCTGCGCGCCGCCGCGATGGGCCAGCCAGCGCATGATCAGGCGGTTGCGCCCGATCCGCTGCTGGCGGTAGATGCCCATGTTCTGGCGCTCCTTCTCCGGCCCGCGCGTGACCACCAGCGGCCAGGTAATCAAAGGCCCCGCATCCTCCGGCCAGCAGGTCTGCACCGGCAACTGGTAGAGATCAACGTCGTCCCCTTCCCGCACCACTTCCTGGCAGGGGGCGGAGCGCTTGATCTTGGGCCCCATCTTCATGACCTGGCGAAAGATGGGCATCTTGTCGAAGGCGTCACGGAAGCCCTTGGGCGGCTCAGGCTCCTTGAGGAAGGCCAGCAGCTCGCCGATCTCGCGCAGGCTCTCAACGCTGTCGCGCCCCATGCCCATCGCCACACGTTTGGGCGTACCGAAGAGGTTGGCCAGCACCGGCATGTCGTGGCCGGTCGGATTCTCGAACAGCAGCGCCGGTCCCTCTTTGCGCAGGGTCCGGTCGGCGATCTCGGTCATCTCCAGCCGCGGGTCCACCTCGGCGGTGATGCGCTTGAGCTCGCCCTGCTGTTCCAGCTGGTCGATGAAATCGCGCAGATCCCGATACTGCATGAAGGCTCCTTTGCCTACCCCGGTAGGAGCGACCCTCGGTCGCGATCGGTACAAAAACCATCGCGACCGAGGGTC
>JBNJEG010000042.1:0-16440 GCA_051745655.1 Pseudomonadota bacterium | reverse complement strand
CATGGTCCTTTCGGTACGCGGATAGAGTTCCGGAACGGAGGCCTCCATGCCTTCACGCACGGCCAGGGTGCCCCGGGTAAAACCGGAGCGGTCCTGCGATTGTGCGAACAGGGTGTAGGCCTCATCCTTCGGCTCAACAAGGACGTCGTAGGTCTCGGCCACCCCAATGCGGAACTCGTCGGTTTCCACCGATTCGACCTTCTGGCCGTCGGCCTCGACTACCGTCATGGCGAGCCCGGGAATACGCACATCGAAGATGGACATGGCCGAGGCATTGATCACACGCAGACGCACCTTCTCGCCCGGCTCAAAGAGGCCGGTCCAGTTGTCATCCGGCGACATGCCATTCATCAGGTAGGTATACTCGGCCCCGGTCACATCCAGAAGATCCCTCGGCGTCATGCGCATGCGCCCCCACATGCCCGCCTTCTCCCAGGCGGCGCTCCAGCCCTCATTGGCGACGTCCTCAAAGAAATCAGACACGGTTCGCTTGTTGTAGTTGTAGTATCCCTCAGCCACCTTGAGCTTGCGCATCACCTCGGCCGGATCATTGAAAGTCCAGTCGGAAAGCACGATCACGTATTCGCGGTCGTGCTCGAAGGGTTCAGGCTCCTCCGGATCCACGATCAACGGACCGTAGTGGCCAAGCTGTTCCTGGAGACCAGAATGGCTGTGATACCAGTAGGTGCCGCTCTGGCGAACCGGATAGCGGTATTCAAAGGTTTCCCCAGGGGCGATTCCCTCAAAGCTGACGCCGGGTACACCGTCCATCTCAAACGGCAGAAGAATGCCGTGCCAGTGAATCGATGTGGGCTCATCGAGCTTATTGGTCACCCGCAGAACAGCCTCACGGCCCTCCCGCAGGCGGATCAGCGGGGCCGGCAGTGAGCCGTTGACCGTAATCGGCTGAGCACTTTCGCGCCCATCGATTGTCAGGGACGTGCGCTCAATGGTCAGTTCATAGATGTCCGAATCGCCCTCTGTCCGGCGTGTGAGCTCCTGATTACCGGTCAGGCCGAACGCGTATGCCGGCAGCAGACTGCCAAGCCCCAGCATCAGGCCCATGGAGGACCCCGTCCTGAGAATGTCACGGCGCGACAGCGGCCGTTGAGCTGAATTGTGATGCCTGTGCATGTCCAAACTCCCCTAATCCCGTAAAGGCCGGTCGATGGGTTGCTGTAGTGTTGAGAGCATTGCACAGGAAACTGACATGAAACTGACGTAGCACCCCATTGCTCTGTCAGTTTCAATTCAGCTCTGAGCTGTAGATTCATTGCACTTGTCACTTATTATTTTTGGACATTGCCATTGACTGGGGTGTGCTGGGATACCTGAAGCAGGAGGTCGGCACCAATGCCGCCATCCTGGTGATGGCAATTCTGCTTGATCTCATCATGCTTGGCGGGTTTCTCTGGGTGAAGCTTGTCACCGATCCTGTTGTTATTGGCGTGGCAGCAATCGACATGGCGGTCATCCTGTTCGTGGAGAGCGTTTTCCTTGCCAACCGCCATACACCAACGGATGACAGCCGTCATCATCACGGGCACTAGCCAGAGGAGCACCCCAATGGAACTCAAGACGTTCAAAGACCTGATCGACTGGACCCGCACTCTCCATCACCACATGGCAACCTGCATGAAGCAGGCCGCAAGCGAGCATGAGGAAACACGTGCCCAGATACTGCTGGATTATCTCGCCACCCACGAAGCGGAACTGGAAAAAACGGTGGAGGGCTTTGAGAACGAAGCCGATGCCCGGGCACTGAAAACCTGGATCTACGACTTCCTGAGCCATAAGCCCATTGAGACGCACCGGACCTGTGACCTGCCCTACACCAGACTGGACTTCGATGGCATCTGCCATGAGATCTTTGACTTCCACGACCAGATCATTGACCTCTACCAGAATCTTCAGGATCGCGCCGAGATCCCCGAAGCCAGGGAGATGGTAGAGAACCTGCTGAACCTGGAGCGTCACGAAGCCATGCGGATCGCACGGGAAATTGGTCGCATGCAGGACGTGTGAGACGTTTCTGAGAAGATGGTCCGGGAGGTGGGACTCGAACCCACAAGGCACAAGGCCACTCGATTTTGAGTCGAGCGCGTCTACCAGTTCCGCCACTCCCGGAGAGGAAGGGTCACTGCCGATGCAGTTCCGGCCGGATTATACGCGCGGCCAGTGCCGCGTCAATCACAGTGCGTCGAACAGGGACAGGCGCGAGACCTGCGCGAACGACTGTTGGGCCGCCTGGAGCGTGAAGTTCTGCTGGGTCAGGCGGCTGATGGCCTCGGCGTAATCCACGTCCTCAAGGTCCGAGAGGGTTTCCTCGGCAAGCAGGTCGCTGTCCTTCAGGAATTCCTGGGTGGTCTCCACTGTGTTCAGGCGAGTACCCACGCCGGACTGGATCTCCGTAGCCCGATCCTCGGCGTTCTGAAGGTTGGCAAGGCCCTGATCAATGGTGCCCTCAAGTGCCTCACGGCCCTCGGGGGTGTTCGGGTGCGTCTCCAGCCCCTCGATCATCTTCTCCATGGTCCCGAAGATGCTTTGCTGGTCGCCGGTTTCCACCGAAAATGAATCTCCGGGTTCCGGGTCACCGCTGATCTCAAACCGCATCCCCTTCACCTCGATGGGTTTGCCACTGGCATAGGCCTCGTCTTCAACAAAAGTTTCACCGGTTTCCCGGGATTTGACCGTGAATTCGGTGTTGCCGCCGTTATCCTCGAATTCCACCACCAGATCGTCCGGGTAGAAGGATTCAAAAGCCTCGCGATCGGACACAACGCCGGTGCTTATCCGCCCGCTGCCCTCATTGCCGGACGCGGCCCGAGTGTCGAAGGTGGGTTTATCACTGGAGATGGCCTCAAAGGTTTCCCGCCCATTGTCGTTCACCTTCAGCTCAACGCCGTCGTCAATCTGTACCGAGCGCTCCCCGGAGTCGCCCCGGTATTCAATGTTGCCGGAGACATCCTCGCCAAAGGGCTTATCACCGCCCTGAAAGCCACCAAACAGGAACTCGCCCTCGGGGCCCTGAGTGTTGGCAAGACTGACCATCTGATCCTTAACCTGCCGCAGCTCCTGGGCAATGGACTCACGATCCGATTCACTCAGGGAACCACTGCCGGCATTGACCATAAGCTCGCGTGTGCGGGCCAGCGCATCGGTGTAGCTGGAGAGCGTGTCATCCTCCCGCTCCAGCCGCGTCTGGGTCAGATCCAGTGTATCCTGGTACTGACCACTGCGTGACAGGTCGTCCTTGAGTTGGACGATCCGGGTGGAGGCAACGGGGTCATCCGAAGGCCGGAGAATCTCCTTGCCCGTGGCGACCTGTTCCTGGGTCCGGGCCTGCTGGGAATTCAGGTTCTGGAACTGCTGGATCCCCTGGTTGAAAATCTGGCTTGTGGAAACACGCATGATCCCCCTCCCCTAGTTGAAGGTGCCGAGCAGGGTATTGAACAGGTCCCGCGCCACCGAGACCACCTGCGATGAGGCGCCGTAGGCATTCTGGAACTCCACGAGCTTGCCAGCTTCTTCATCCAGATTGACGCCGGATTGTTCTTCCCACTGCTTCTGGGATTGTTCCTTGAGCGTCGCGGCCGCTTCCTCATCCACCTGAGCCGTACGGGCGCGGGAGCCGACATCCTCTACCACGGAGCCATAGGAATCCGTGAAGCTGGCATTGCCGTTGTCGAGGAAATCGCGGGCATTCAGATCCCCCAGTGCAAGGCCATTGCGGTTATCGGAGACGCCATCCTCGTTGCCCTCGATCCGGAACCGGTCACCCGCTTCGGGGTTGCCGCTGAGCTCAAACTGGAAGCCTTGGTAGGCCGGCTCACTCGAAGGCGCCTCACTGAACATGCCATCGGTGTCGGAGTTCAGACGCACACCGTCAGACAGCGTGGTGTCCACGTAGCCCCCGACGGTTGCCACTGGGTCGCTTGCCGTCAGGTTCACGGCAGACCCGACGGTCCCGCCACCCTGATAGGGGTTGGGCTTCTCGACACTCAACTCGCCGTTAGTGCCTTCCTCCACCAGCTCGACCCGGATGTCTTCGCCCGTATTCGAGCGCAGACTGATGCTCTCACCGTCATTGGTAACCTTCAGGTCCAGCGAGTCGAATTCATCGCTGTCATTAATGGCCTGTTCCAGTGAATCGGCATTCAACGGCCCATCGATATCAAGGTTCGCGGTGTTGGACCCGGCCTGAATCGCAACCTCGGCATCCGAGCCGGAAAAGTTGGTCAGCCGTGTCTCGGTATAGGCGCTGGCCTTGACCCCGGACGCTTCGTCCAACGTGTCCGCAATGGTTCTGGCGCTGTCATCGTCCCCGAAGGTCCGATCCTCCGTGGTAACCACGCCTGTATCCGGGTCACGGCTCCGGACGGTCACCGTCTGACCGGTATAGTTATTACTGTCCCCGGCCTGGGGCCCGAGGTCCGTGGGCTGGGAAGCCAGGGTCATGCGGCTGCCAGGATCGCCGCTGAAAACCGAGTTAGTCTTGCCCGGCTCAAACCGGACATTGTTCATGGGGGGGTCGAGAGGCTGCGGGTTGGCCGGATCCGAGACATCCAGCACTTCATAGCGGTTCTCGGAGAGGAAACGTATTTCCATCGGGGGGTCGAGCTCACCGCTCTCATCCAGCATCCGGCCCTGACTGATCTGGCCACTGCCCTGATTGCCGCTGGCGGCCTCCGCGCGGATGGGCTGAGCCAGGGCGAGCTCTTCACCGCTGCTGATCTCCCGCTGCATGTCCCGGGCGCCGTTGTAGGTGGGCCTGATGGTGAATTCATCGCCCTCCTGGAAAGAACCGGATTCCAGCTCAATATCGAACCCATCCATACTGATGGTGTCCGGCCTGGAGTCCGAAATACTCCCGTTTTTGACCACCTCGCCGCTGGTCGCGTCGCGGATGCGGTAGCTCTGGTCGTCCGGCCCGGTAAATTCAAGCTTATAGGAACTGGTATTAAGCTTGCTGCTGTCCGTGATGTTTACGCGAGCTTCACGGTCCCCGGAGGCCGCCGTCTCATTGGAGGGCGTAATGCGGTCCCGGGCAAGGCTTTCCTCATTGATGTCCCTGAAGAAATCGCCCCCCCGATTGCCGTTGAGATCCTGCCCGACCCGGTGCTGCTCGTTGATCCGCTCGGAAAGGCCGACGGCAATGCGGCCAATGCCGTTCATTGTCGGCTCAAGAACCTCATCCCGGAATGTAAGGTTACCACCGAGCTCGCCGCCGGCGATCTCATGGGTAATCTCCCGGTTCTCGCCAATCCCCTCAACCGCCACCTCCCGACGCCCGGCCTGTTCGGTCGAACCCGTGAGCGACAGTGTGGCGCTGTTACCCTTGCTTACCAGCCCCTGGCCCTTACCGATGCTGACATCGACGGTGCCATCCTTGTTCTCGCTGCTCTGGACCTGGACCAGTTCGGACAGCTCCCGGAGCTTCTCGTCCCGCTTATCCAGCAGCTCATTCGCCTCGCGCCCGCTGGCCCGGCCCGGGGACTCGGCGATCTTGAGGTTCAACTCCGCGATGCCATCTGCCAGCGAGTTGATATCGCTCAGGTTGGCTGAAATCCGGTCATCCACCGTCTGTTCCCGGGAGCGCAACTGCCCATCAACGGAGCGGAAGCGGGATACCAGATTGTCAGCCTGACTCAGGGCCTGTTGCCGGAGCGAGCTGGACGAGGGGCTTTCCGCCGCGTCCTGCAGCGTACCGAAGAATTCGTTCAGCGCCTGGTTGAGGCCGGTATCCTCGCTGCCCAGAAGGTCATCCAGACCATTCAGATTATCCACGAGCGCGCTCTGCTCCGCATGCAGCGTGGTATCCGAGCGCAGCTGGGTGTTGTTGAATTCATCGTTGAGGCGCTGGATGTCCGCCACATTCACGCCCTGGCCGATATAACCGCTGCCCGTTACCTGGGACGGATTGGACTCGAACTCCGCGCGCTGGCGACTGTAGCCTGGCGTGTTGGCATTGGTGATGTTGTTACTGGTGGTCTCCAGCGCCTTCTGGTTGGAGAGAATCCCGGTCAGGCCTGTATTGAGAAGACTCATAACGGCTTACTCCCCTTCAGCCCGGTCATCGGAGACCGTTCCCAGAGTGGGTCGCTCCATGATGTTCCGGATCTTGTCCGCATAGGCCGGATCCGTGGCGTAGCCGGCATCCTGCAGTGCTCGCGCGAAGGCTTCCGGGTTGTCCGCCTGCTCCATCACGTTCTGGTAACGGGGGTTCTCATCCAGGAAGCGCGCGTAGTCCTCGAAGCTGCTGGCGTAGTCCGGGTAGGCGCGGAAGTCGGCCTTCTCCTGCATGGGCAGGCCATCACGGTACTCAGTGGTGGCTACCTGGACCCTGTCACCCTCCCAGCGCTGATCCGCCTTGATCCCGAACAGGTTCCGGCTCGGCCCGCCCTCACCTTCGATCATGTTGCGGCCCCAACCGGTCTCCAGCGCCGCCTGGGCAACCATCAGCCGCGCCGGTACGCCGGTGCGCTCGCTTACATCCCGGGCTATCGGGCTGAGCTCCTGAACAAAGTGCTCCGGCCCCTCGAACTGTTCCGGCAGGCTCTTGCCGCCTTCATCGGATCGCGTGCCTTCCTCCGGCATCATGCGGCTGACCTCATCGACACGCTCCGCGAGTTTCGGATCCGGCGCGGGCAACTGCCGGCTGTATTCCGCGATGCTGGTCTTCGCATCCGGACGTTCCCCGCCCTTGTCGCCACCGCCCAGCTGGCGTACCAGCTGGTCTGCAATACCGATGCTGCGACCCTCTGTCAGGCTCAGGGTCAGCTGTTTGTCGAACATGTCCTGGTATTGCTTGGTTTCCTCGCTATTGAGGTAGTTGTCCTCGCTGAAAACCTCACCGGCGGAACGCATGGACTTCATCATCTGCTGCAGGAACAGGCTCTCGAACTGCTTCGCGACCTTTTCGAGCGCCTTGTCACGATCCTTCTCAGCCATACCCTTCAGCTCATTGACACCGCTGAAATCGGTATAGAGGTGGGCGCTGTCGGTGCCTGGCGTGGATGACTCGATCATGGCGTCCCCCTCAGATCACGATCAGTTCGGCACGCAGCGCGCCGGCACTCTTGAGCGCCTCGAGCACTGCCATGACATCGCCCGGGGCAGCGCCCACCTGGTTCACCGACTGCACGATCTCATTGAGCGTGACCGCCGGGCCGAACTCGAACATCCGGGCCTCTTCCTGCTCGATGGCCACTTCGGTCTGCGGGATCACGGCCGGATCACCGTCCCCGAAGAGCCCGGGCGCCACCGCCTCGGGATTCTCGGTAATGGTCACACTCAGGTTGCCATGGGTGACCGCTGCCGGACTGACCTTAACGTTCTCACCCACCACGATCGTCCCGGTACGCGAGTTGATGACCACCTTGGCGGACTCTTCCGCCGGCGTAATTTCGATGTTCTCGAGAATGGACAGGAAACTTACCCGCTGGGACGCATCCCTCGGGGCCCGAACCTTCACCGAGGAGGAATCCTCGGCATGGGCGGTATCAGGGCCGAGACGATCATTGACGGCCTCGACCACCCGGCGCGCCGTTGTAAAATCAGGGTTGCGGATGTTCAGGGTGACGGTGTCTCCCTCGGCAAAGGCGTTCGGAACCTCCCGCTCCACCGTGGCGCCCTGGGGAATCCGCCCGACACTGGGCACGTTCACGGAAATTGAAGAGCCATCCTGCCCTTCAGCACCAAAGCCCCCCACAACCAGCCCCCCCTGAGCCATGGCGTAGGTCTGGCCATCGGCACCCTGCAGAGGCGTCATGAGCAGCGTGCCGCCACGCAGACTGTCAGCATCGCCAATGGAGGAAACCGTGACATCGATTTCCTCACCAGGGCTGGCGAAAGGCTTGAGATCGGCGGTGACTGTCACGGCGGCCACGTTATCAGCGCCCGGATCCACTCCTGCGGGGATTGAGATGCCGAACTGGTCCATGAGGTTACGCAGGGTCTGGTTGGTGAAGGGCGCACCGTCACCACTGCCATCAAGCCCCACAACCAGGCCATAGCCCACCAGCTGGTTATTACGTACGCCTTCCACCGAGGTAAGGTCCTTGAGCCGATCCGCCTGCGCAGGACCTGCCACCAGCAGGAACACGACCAGCATCACTCCCAGACGGTTCCACATGACGCCACCTCCTGCACGAACACTCATACAGACACTCACAACGGCCACCATTCACTGTTGAAGAAGCGGGTGAGCCAGCCCATGCGGTTGGACTGGTCAAAATCGCCGGTGCCCCCGTAGGAGATCCGGGCATCCGCGATCCGGCTCGAATTGACGCGGTTGTCGGAGCCAATATCCTGTTGGCGGATCAAGCCTGCAACGCGCACGTATTCCTCGCCCTGGGTCAGCTCCAGCCACTTCTCGCCACGCACCCGCAGCACATCGTTGGGCATGACCTCGACAACGGTAACCGTGATACTGCCGTTCAGCTGGTTGCTCTGATCCGCCTGGGCGGCACCGTCGAATTCACGTTCCTGGGACACATCGGTTCCCACACCAAGGCCTTCCTGACCGAGCACGGAAGGCGCCTCGAGATCATTTTCACTGTCCTTGGTGATGTTGGTGTTGGAACTCTTAGAGGAGGTGGTGTTCTCCTCCAGCTCTACCGTGAGCACATCACCCACATTCAGCGCCCGGCTGTCGCTGAACATGTTGTGATTGCGCGAGTTCTGGTAGATGGAGCCGTCAACAGGCTCATCCGCCAGCATCTCCTCCGGCTCCACCGGCGCGAACGCCGGGTCACCGGGCTTGGCACGATCCCGGTTCATGGCCTGGCAGCCCGCCAGTACCACGATCAGGAACAGGAGCACGGTCCGCTTGAGCAGTATGGACGGCGTGATCATAACGGTTCTCCCCCTACCCCGGGCCGTTACAGGTTCTGGGTAATGAACTGGAGCATCTGGTCCGAAGACGAGACGACCTTGGAGTTCATTTCATAGGCCCGCTGGGTGGTGATCATGTTCACCATTTCCTCGACCACCTCCACGTTCGAGCCCTCCAGCATGCCCTGCTCAACGGTGCCGATGCCGTCGACGCCGGCTTCACCGATCAGAGGATCGCCGCTGGCTGCGGTTTCCTGGTAGAGGTTGCTGCCCTTGGCCTCCAGGCCCTGCGGGTTCACGAAGTCCGCCAGCTCGATCTGGCCCAGCTCCTGGGGCTCAGGCTCGTTGGCGATTTTCGCGCTCACGGTGCCGTCACGTCCGATGGTAATGCTCGTGGCGTCCTCGGGGACGTTGATATTGGGCTCCAGCGGGTTGCCGTTGGGCGTAACCACATCCCCTTCCGAGTTCAGCTGGAACTCGCCGTTACGGGTATAGGCAACCTCCCCCTCCGGCATCAGCACCTGGAAAAAGCCACTGCCATCAATCGCCATATCCAGGGACTGCTCAGTCACCTCGAGGTTGCCCTGGGTATGTTCCTTGGTGGTTCCCACCACCCGCACACCGGTACCCAACTGAAGACCGGAGGGCAGCTCCGTGTTCTGGGAAGAGAGTCCGCCGGGCTGTCGCTCGGTCTGGTAGAGAAGATCCTGGAAATTCGCCCTGTCCTTCTTGAACCCGTTGGTGTTCACATTGGACAGGTTGTTGGAGATGGTGCTCAGTTGCTTGTCCTGAGCGGCAAGCCCGGTTTTGCTGACCCAAAGTGCTGGATGCATGCTGTTATCCTCCGATCACGCGAGTGACGGGCCCTGACGGCGGCGGCATCGGCTTGCCGCTTTTCCGTCACCCATGACGTTTCCATCAGAGGTCTTGCAACAACTGTGCCACGCTCTGGCTGTTCTCGTCCGCGGTCTGCATGGCCTTGACCTGCATCTCGTACTGGCGGGACAGCTCAAGGTTCTGGATCATGGATTCCACGGCCGACACGTTGGAGCCTTCCAGGAAGCCGGTGGCCACACGCACATCCGCGTCCGCGGGTTCGGGACCATCCAGTTCCGCGTCCGGCTTACGCCGGAACAGGCCATCATCGCCCTTCTGGACCGAATCCTCCGGCGGATTCACCAGCTTGAGACGGTCCACCTGCACCAGCTGGTCGCTCTCGGCACCGGCCGGCACAACAGAGATGGTGCCATCGGATCCGATCTCCACCTTATCCGCCGGCGGCACCGCCACCGGTCCGCCATTGCCCATCACCGGCATGCCGTCTCCGGTGCGCATGATGCCATTGGCATCAATCTGCAGATCGCCGGCGCGCGTGAACGCCTCCTCGCCCGGCTCCGGCTCAACCGCCAGCCAGCCATCCCCCTTGATGGCAACATCGAGGGAGCGGCCGGTTTCCTTCATGGGGCCATGGCCCAGATCCGCCCCGGGGTTTTCCGTCATGGCGTAGGCCCGTGACGGATGGTGTTCACCGAATACCGGCATGCTGCGGGCATTGGCGAAGTCCTGTTTGAACCCGGTGGTATCGGCGTTCGCCAGGTTATTGGCATTGACCTGTTGGGCGTACATGTTCTGCTTGGCCCCGGTCATGGAGAGATAGAGCGAACGGTCCATGGAACCCTCCTGTGCTCATTCAGCCCTCAACCCGCGGCCTTACCGCAGGTTGATGATGGTCTGGGTGATCTGGTCCGAAGTCTCGATGGTCTTGGAGTTCGCCTGGAAGTTCCGCTGGGCGGTGATCAGGCCCACCAGTTGCTCGGAGAGATCAACGTTGGATTCTTCCAGGGAACTGGCCTGGATGCCGCCAAGAGGCCCTGTGTTGGGACGGCTGATAACGGCATCCCCGGACTCGAAGGTCTCAACCCAGTTGGTATCACCCACTGAGGCCAGGCCTTCCTTGTTGCGGAAGTCGGCGAGGGCCACCTGGCCGAGTGCCTCGGATTCACCATTGCTGAAACGGGCCTGGATAACACCCTCGTCGCTCACATCCAGCCCAGTCACACGCCCTGTCGAGAACCCGTCCTGCTGCAGGTCGTTGATGGAGAATTCAGCACCGACCTGGGTGGAGTTGGTGTAGTCCACCACAAAGTTGGAGCTTTCAGGCGGCTGCGGCAGCGGCGGCTCGTCGGTATCCGGATCAGGTCCCGCGGCACCGTTGGGGTTGCCGTCTGAGTCCTTAGGTGTCCAGTTATTGACCAGGACATCGTCTGATGCCTGCTCGTTCAGGCTGCCATCGTTATTGAAGATCAGATCAAACCCATCGGTTCCACCGGATCCATCCTCGTCATTGCCCACGCGCTCGCCATCAATCTCGATGTAGCTTTTCCAGGCATTGTCCGGGTTGTCCACGGACGACTGCTTGACGAAGTACTGGGTCATTTCATGACTGTTACCCAGGCTGTCGTAAATGGTCGTCGAAGTGGAATGGTTGTAGGTGTCGGAATCTTCAGTATCAAACCGGTTTTCGACATCAGAGGTGCCGGTTTCGTCTCCTGCGAGCACCTCGCCGTTGTTGGCGCTCACGTCATAGCCATTGTCAACCGTAAATTGCAGGCGTCCCAGGGCAGTTAAGGGATCACCGTCACTCCCAAGAGCGTCCGGCCCCTCTGCCGGTGTTTCGACATTAAGATCAGTACCATTGCCGCCGACCACGCTGAACTCAATGTTCCGCCCTTCATTATCCGTGAGCTCCAACTCGTCTCCATCGTCATTCAGAGACGCATTGAGCCCGATCGATCCATCACTGTTAATGGCCTCCTCCAGATCCTGGAGTGACTCGCCGCCACTAAAGTCAAAAGTGAAGCTACCGCCGCCATCTGAAAGATCGATTTCCAGTTGATCGTCTTCTTCAGCATTCAGCCCGGAGAGTGTGGCCTGGGAGCTGGCTGAAGCCTCAACACCATCTTCACTGGCGAAGCGCGCAGCAATAGCCGCTGCTGAGCTATTATCCGGTGTTGAAAACTGACTCTCGCCATCCGGGCCATCAATCGTCCAATCGACATCACCAAAGCCCGCGTTAACGTCTGGCTGCAGCTCCTCGATCTGATCACCCTCGGCATCAATGAGCGTACGGTCGGTCCTGAGCACCTCTTCCCGCGAATCCACATTCAGATTCGCCTGGACATCCGTGGTGCGCTTCGGTGCCAGGTTCTCCGTATTCACCTCGAGATCGCCCTGCACATCACCAACCTCACCATCCTCGTTCGCCTGGAAGCCCTGCACCCGGGATCCCTGGTTGTCGGTGACAAAACCTTCCTCGCTCACGCCAAACTCGCCCGCACGGCTGAACTGGCGCTCGCCATTGGCGGTGTCCAGAACAAAGAAGCCCTCGCCATCGATGGCCATGTCCAGACCATTGTTGGTGGCGGTGACATTACCCTGCGCGAACAACTGACGTGTGTTCTGTACGCTCACACCATCGCCGGTGGCCGTATCACCCAGATTCTGCAATCCCGAGGAATAGAGATCACCAAACTCTGCCCGTGAGCGCTTGAAGCCCGTGGTGCTGGAGTTGGAGATGTTGTTGCCTTTCACGTCCAGATCTGTCTGGGCCGCGTTGAGTCCGCTGAGTGCAATATTGAACGCCATGTGACACCTCGCCCACTACCGGGTTAATTGATCTGTTTGACTTCATCCAGGGGAACCGAGCCGCGCCCCGCAAGGTTGAGTGTGACCCCCCCATTCTCGAGGGAAACACTGTCCACATTCGCGTTGAGCTGTGGCGTGATCTCTTCGGCCTTGCCGTCGTACTCGGCTTCTGCCCTGATCTGGTAATTCCCCGGCTCCATCAGATCACCGTTATCGTTTTCTCCATCCCAGGTGAAGTTCACAGAGCCGCTGCCCTGCTGGCCCATATCCATCTTCCGCACCCTTTCGCCCGATTCGTTATAGACCGAGATATTGAGGTTCGATGTGCCTGAATCCAGCTCAACAGCCCCCTTGACCTCACCCTCGGGCCCGAGATTGGCGGTATTGCCCTCCGCCAGCACCTGTTGCCCCACCATGGCGGAGGCCTGCAGTGCCTGGGTGGAGCGGAACTGGCCCATGGCATCATCCACGGACGTATTGAGACTCTGCATCTCTTCCAGGGAGGAGAACTGGGCCAGCTGTGCCACGAATTCTTCATTCTTCTGTGGATCCAGCGGGTTCTGGTTCTGCATCTGGGCCATCATCAGGTCCATGAACTCACTGCGGCCCATGTCTGATGCTTTGCTGCCAGAGCCCTCTGAATCGTCACTCTTCTGGTTCCGATACTCCTTAAGAATGTCGGAAGGAGAGCCGTTTGAGCTATTGACGCCGTCCATTTTCGCTACCCCTGTTCCCGCTTACTGACCCTGGCCCAGCGTCATGACGCGCTGCATCATGCTCTTGGCCGTATTCATGACCTCGACGTTGGTCTGGAAAGACCGTGAAGCCGACGTCATGTCCGCCATTTCCTCGACCATGTTCACATTCGGGTAGAACACATAGCCCTCGTCATTGGCCTTGGGATGATCCGGCTGGTAGCGCTGCTCCAGCTCCACATCGCTTTCGACAATGCCGTCCACCTGCACACCGGCCGACTCCAGATCGTTACGCGAGAATCCCGCCTCTGTCATACCACCGTTCGAGCCCATCATGTCCGACTGGATCGCGGAGAAGACCGGCTTGCGAGCGCGGTAGACCTCATCCGTGCTGGAACTGGCCGTCTCGGCGTTCGCCATGTTGCTCGAGGTAGTGTTCAGTCGGATCGACTGGGCCGACATCGCTGAACCGGCAATATTGAAAACCTGATTAAGTGCCATGATTTACTGGCCTCCCGAGAGTGCGTTCTTGAGTCCCTTGATGCTGCTGTTCAGGAATTGGAAACTCGCCTGGAAGTCCATGGAATTACGCATGTACTTGGACATCTCAGTCTGGCTGTCAACGGTGTTGCCATCGATGGATGGCTGAATCGGGTTGCGGTACATCAGCTCCGGGCCATCGCCCTCAGCACCCCCGCCCGACATGTGACCCGAGTCCGAAGCCGCCATGGCCATCCCGTCCTGCTGGCCCTGGGCCTGCTGCAGCGCCGCCTCAAAGTCGATGTCCCGCGCTTTGTAGCCGGGCGTATCGGCATTCGCGAGGTTGTTGGCCAGCACCTCGGAGCGCTGCGAGCGCAGGCGGAGTGCGTCTTCGTGAACGCCGAATGCGTTGTCAAAGCTGATCGTGGTCATGGCTGGCCCCTTTTTGCCGGGTAATCGCGCTTTGCCGGTATTAAGCAATAGCGGTGCCAAGGTGCTACACTCGTTTGTATTCAGGCATTAACGCCGCCATGGCAAATACGTGGCCGGTAAGGCGGCAAACCTGTGCCAGTGCCGGAAGCGGGTGGTCATCGGGGTCAATTGTGAGCTCCGGGGTTTGCTGGTACCGTTTCATTACACGGATGCGATCGTTGGACAATGATGAACGTACCCCTCATGCCCACGGGCCTTACGGCCATGGACCCCAAGCAGAGGCCAAGCGCGATTCCGCCCATGCCGGACTATCACGCGCGCGTGCTCGGCTATATGGCAGGCGCGGTGATTCTGGCCACTGGGGTAATGCTCGGTCACTTCCATGATTACCTGATCTGGTTCGTGCCACTGGCCCTGTTGTGGCCGCATGTTGTCTACTTCATCACGCGTGCGGTCTTTGCCAGGCGCACACCGGCAGTGCGAGAGCGCATCCTTGTACTCGACAGCTTCCTGATCGGTTCCCTGACGGTCTATATCGAGTTCAGCGTGATGCCCTCTCTGATGCTGCTGCTGATGATCAGTTTCAGCTGCATCATCGTCGGCGGTCTCCACGCATGGGTTCTGAACGCAGCGGCCCTGGCCGTCGGGGTGTTGACGTCGCTGCCGATCGCGGGCGTCAGCTTCCAGCCATGGGCGCCGCCCGCTCTGGTTGTTGCCAGCGGCGTGACCACCGCCCTCTATGTCTGCGTCATGGCTTTCTACACCTACCTTCAGGCACGCGCCCTGGTGGCAGCCAAGTCCCAGATCCAGTACCAGCGCGAGCAGTCCATCGCGCTCTCGCACAAGCTGGCCAAATACCTTTCCCCCCAGGTGTGGCAGTCGATCTTCACCGGTGAGCGGGACGTGCGGCTGGAAACCCAGCGCAAGAAGCTGGCGGTATTCTTTTCCGACATTCGTGGCTTCACGGAACTGTCTGAGGAAATGGAGCCGGAGGGGCTGACCGAGCTGCTGAATACCTACTTCACCGAGATGTCCCAGATCGCGCTGAAGTACGGCGGCACCATCGACAAGTTCGTGGGCGACAGCATCATGATCTTCTTCGGCGACCCCACCAGCCAGGGCGCCAAGAAGGACACGCTCGGCTGTGTCTCCATGGCCATCGAGATGCGCAAGCACATGACGGTGCTGCGCCAGAAGTGGAAGAGCCAGGGCATCCGCACGCCCCTGGAGATCCGCATGGGCATCAGTACCGGGTTCTGCACCGTGGGCAACTTCGGGGCGGACAACCGGATGGACTACACCATCATCGGCAAGGAAGTGAACCTGGCAAGCCGCCTGGAGGAACTGGCGGACCCGGGCGAGATCCTGGTCTCCTACGAGACGTTCTCACTGATCAAGGATCAGATCCTGTGTCGGGACAAGGGTGAGATTACAGTGAAGGGCTTCGCACGGCCGGTGCCGATCTACCAGGTCATCGACTTCCGCCAGGACGTGGGCGACCAGCGCAGCTTCCTGGAGCACGAGGGCGATGGCTTCGCCATGTACCTCGACTCGGAAAAGGTGAGCGAACGCGAACGCGAGCGCATCATCCAGGCCCTGGACAACGCCGCGCGGCGCCTGCGTGACGAGTAACCCCTACTGGCGGAGCAGCCGGGGCGCCGGGGCATCTCCCTCGTGAGTGGAGCGCCAGGGGCTGATGTCCAGCCCGCCACGGCGCGTGTAGAACGCGCCCACGCTCAGCCGCTCAGGCGTCAGAGTGTCCATGAGATCTGTAAAGATCCGCTCCACACAGGCCTCGTGAAAATCACGCGCGTCGCGGTAACCAATGATGTAGCCCAGCAGCGCTTCAGGCCGTATGCGGGCGCCCGTGTAGTGGACCATAAGCGTTGCCCAGTCCGGCTGGCCGGTGACCGGGCAGAGGCTGCGCAACAGGTGCGTGCACAGGGTCTCGGTCACCACATCCCCTTCGATTGAGCGCAGACATGCCAGCGGCTCATTGCCGGGCATGATGACGTCGTCCAAGTCATCAATCAGGTGCGCGCCTTCCGGCCGCGCCACCAGCCCGGCGTCCGCATCCACATCCCCCAGAACCACGGACACCGCGGCACCTGCAACCTCGGATAGATCCCGTTCAATGGTGGCACGCACCGATTCGGTATCCTCAAAGGGCGTACCGTTCAGTGAATTCAGATACAGCTTGAGGGACTTGGACTCGATCAGGTTCGGCGAATGCGCAGGCACCCGGAATTCCGCCGTGGCGACCCGTGGCACGCCATCCGGGCGCAGCCAGCTCAGCTCCCAGGCCTGCCAGCGATCCTCACCCTGCCAGGGCCAGCCATCGGCGAGACCCAGG
>JBNJEG010000041.1:0-16601 GCA_051745655.1 Pseudomonadota bacterium | reverse complement strand
CGTCCTGGGGATGGCCCTGGCGACTGTAGTGGCGCCTCTGCCCATGGCTGTTCAGGCGCAGAGTGAAGAAAGCATGAGCGTGGATCCGGTTGTGGTCTCCGCAACCAGAACTGAGACATCGGCTTCTGAGACAGCACGGTCGGTGACTGTCATTGATAGTGAACAGCTGGAGCAGCAGACCAAGGTCAGTCGTAATTTGGGTGACGTCCTGGCTAAAACGGTTCCGGGGATGGGGCCCAGTACAGAGGGCCTGACTAACTTTGGCCAGACTCTTAGGGGCCGTAAGTTTCTCGTCCTGATCGATGGTATTCCCCAGTCCAACCCTCTTAGGGATGCCTCCCGAGAGCTCAATACCATTTCGGCTTCTGCCATTGAGCGGATTGAAGTGATTCGTGGTGGTACCGCGGCTTACGGCTTTGGAGCCAAGGGTGGTCTGATCAACGTGATCACCAAGAAGGCCGGAGACGAATCGGTTGAGGGCTACTCCCAGGCGGGTGTGCGTGCGTCGACAGAGGAATTCGACGATTCCATTGACTATGAAACGGAACACCGTGTCTCCGGGCACCAGGAGAACTGGGACTATGTTCTTTCCGGCTCCTTCGTGGAGCGCGGAGGCCGCTTTGATTCGGATGGTGATCGCATCCCGCCAGGTGGTCTGGGTGCCCAGGGCGGCGTCGCTGACACCGCTGAATACAACGTACTCGCTAAAACGGGGCTTGATTTTGACAATGGACGGCAACGCCTCGAGTTCATGCTCAATGAGTTCAACAACGAACAGGACTCAGACTACTCCTTCGGGACGCAACTCGAGGATGGCAAGACGCCCGCTGTCAAACTGGAGAACGCCGCCCCCTCCGCGATGCCGGTCAGGGATCCGGGCCAGGAGAATACTACTGGACGGATGAGCTACCAGCACAAGGATCTTGGCGGTCATACCGTGAACGCTGACGTCTACTTTGGTGATCAGTCCCAGATGTTCCCCAAATTTCCCCAGTCGCCGCAGGGAGAGATCGTTTCCGAGAAACTGGGGGCAAGGACCACCGTTAACAGCCCGGTTTCCTTCATTACCGAGGGTGCGAATCTGACCTGGGGTGTGGATTTGCTGCGGGATGAAACCAAAGCCAATCGCTTTGATAACAGTGGCCAGATCAGATCCGATGTCCCGGACATGGAGCAGGATGCTGCCGCCGGTTTCGGTGAGCTGGAGGTGCCTCTTGGCGATTCCGCGCTGCTGCGCGGTGGACTGCGCTATGAGGACATCAGCGTGGATACGGAAGCTCTGGAGCAGAATCTCAACGGTCATTCCGTGGAAGCCGGCACGCTCGATTATTCAGAGGTGTTGGCCAATCTGGGTGCGGTCTATTTCGTGACCGACACTACCGAAGTGTTCGCGAGCTATTCAGAAGGCTTCTCCATTGCAGACATTGGCCGGGTGCTGCGCGACAGTGGCCCCGTTGAGCAGCTGGCTGACGGTAGTGACAATCCGGATTACAGCGTCCAGAACTTCGAGGCTGAGTCCTTTGAGTCGGATGCGGAAAAAGTGGATAACTATGAGATCGGTACCCGCTACTCGGGCCAGCGTCTCGGAGCAACGGCGGCGGTCTTCTACAGTGAGTCTGATGGTGGGACCACCTTTGATGACAACCTCAACATCCAGAAAAACCAGGAAGACATCTGGGGTGTCGAGGCGACGGCGGATTACCGGGTTACCGAACGGACGACGCTTGGTGGTGACCTGACCTGGACCGAGGGCATCCGGGATGACGGCCAGGGTGGAAGGATTCGACTTGATGGAACACGCATTGCGCCGCTTAAGGTGAATGCGTTCGTGGAAGACCAGACCATGGACTGGTGGGATAACCGACTCCAGATCTCCCATGTTGGAAGCCGGGACGAGTTCGCGAATGCCAGCGGCCCGGATGATAATCTGGGCTTCGGTCAGGGCGAGGTTGAGCGTTACACACTGGTCGATTACGTGGCCCGGTTTGATGCGGGTCCAGGGGAACTCACCCTCTCGGTCAAGAACCTGCTGAATGAAGACTACTTCCCGGCGATCAGCCAGTCCTACAACATTCCAACTGCCCGGGACAAGGGGCAGGGCCGAACGATAGGCGCTGGCTACTCCGTCAACTGGTAGTACTTCAGGCGGCGCGAGGCTATCCTGAGCCACTTCCGCTCTTAAAGGAGTGAACGCCATGGATGAAGCCATTCGCGCCGAAGGCCTGGTAAAGCAGTTCGGTGCCACCCGGGCGCTCGACGGCATTGACCTGAGCGTGCCGCGTGGCACCGTTCTTGGTTTGCTGGGCCCCAACGGTGCCGGGAAGACCACCGCTGTCCGGATTCTGGCGACCCTGCTTGCGCCGGATGCCGGGCAGGCCCGGGTGGATGGGTACGATGTGGTCACCGAGGCCGCAGCCGTACGCACCCGGATCGGGCTGACCGGCCAGTATGCCTCCGTGGATGAAAAGCTCACCGGGCGTGAAAACCTGGTCCTGATTGCCCGCCTTCTGGGGTTCCCCCGGCGGGAGGCCCGGGCGAGGGCGGGCGAGCTGCTGGCGGAGTTCGGTCTTGAAGAGGCGGCCCATCGGCCGGTGCAGACCTATTCCGGTGGCATGCGACGGCGCCTGGACCTGGCCGCCAGCCTGGTGGGCCGGCCCCGTATCCTGTTCCTGGACGAGCCTACAACCGGGCTGGATCCGCGTGCCCGCCTGGACCTGTGGAACCTGATCCGCCAGCTCGTGGCCCAGGGCACCACAGTGCTGCTGACGACCCAGTATCTGGAGGAAGCCGACAGCCTTGCGGACGAGATCGTGGTTATCGACCAGGGCAGGGTGATCGCCAGCGGCACCTCGGACCAGCTCAAGGCGCGCATCGGCGGCCAGACCCTGGTCCTGGCGCCGGAGCATGAGTCGGATCTGGAAACCGCTATATCGGTTGTCACCGGGATCGTGGGGCAGGCTCCCGAGGTGGATGGCGCCCGGCTGCGGGTGCCGGTCAGTGATCCGGCACTGGTGCCGGCCGTGGTGCGGCGCCTGGATGAGTCCGGAATCGTGGCCCGGGAGCTGACGCTGCGCGGGGCGAGTCTGGATGATGTCTTCCTGACGCTGACCGGCCGGCATGCCAGCGCCGAGACGCCACAAGAGGATGCGGAGGTGGCCCCATGAGCAGTCTCCAGCAGACGCTGACTCTGGCCTGGCGCTCGCTGCTGCAGCTGCGGCGTAATCCCTGGGAGCTGATGGATTTCAGTATCCAGCCGATCCTGTTCCTGCTGCTGTTCCTGTACGTTTTCGGGGGAGCGGTTGCCGGATCCACGGAGGCCTACCTGGACTTCATCCTGCCCGGCGTGATTGTGATGAACCTGGTGTTCGTGACCGTCTACGTCGGGCACGGCCTCAATACGGACCTGACCCGGGGCGTGTTCGACCGCTTCCGGGCCCTGCCCATTGCACGCTGGTCGCCCCTGGCTGGGCGCATCCTGGCGGATATGGTCAAGCAGGCCTGGTGCGTGCTTCTGCTGCTGGTGGTCGGCTTCCTGCTCGGGTTCCGGCTGGGTGCGCCCGCGGGTGGTTTGCTGGTTATGCTGGCCCTGCTGCTGGTGTTCGCCTTCGCCATGTCCTGGATCATGGTACTGGTGGGCGTGATGGCCCGGGACCCGGAGCACGTCCAGCTGTTCGGGTTCACGGCGCTGTTTCCCGTCACCTTTCTCAGCAACGTCTTCGTGCCGCTTGAGACGCTGCCGCCGCTCGTCCGGGCGGTGGTGGCCGCCAATCCGGTATCGCTGCTCTCAGAGGCCGCGCGCGGACTGCTCAGTGGCGGGCCGGTGCTGGAACCGGCCCTGTGGTCACTGGTGTGGGCCGCCATGATTACGGTGGTGTTCGCGCCGCTGTCACTCTGGGCCCTGAACCGGCGGTTGGCGCGCAGCTGAGCCCGTCAGTGACGGGATGACTGGGCGCTGGCGATCTGGGTGCGCATCTCGTTGATGATGCGGCTATAGTCATCCTTCTTGAAGATCGCGGAGCCTGCCACAAAGGTATCCGCGCCCGCCGCTGCGATATCCGCGATGTTGTCCTCCTTCACGCCTCCATCCACTTCCAGGCGGATGTTACGCCCACTGGCATCGATCTTCCGTCGGGCTTCGCGCAATTTGTCGAGGGTGCCCGGGATGAAGGACTGGCCGCCGAAGCCGGGGTTCACGGACATCAGCAGGATCATGTCCAGCTTGTCCATCACGTAGTCCATATAGTGCAGCGGTGTGGCAGGGTTGAAGACCAGGCCGGTTTTCAACCCGGCGTCGCGGACCAGCTGCAGCGAGCGGTCGATGTGTTCCGAGGCCTCCGGGTGGAAGGTGATGTAGCTGGCGCCGGCGTCGATGAACAGGCGGATCAGGTCGTCCACCGGCTTGACCATCAGGTGCACGTCGATGGGGGCGGTCACGCCGTGCTTGCGCAGGGCCTCGCAGACCATGGGGCCGATGGTGAGGTTGGGGACGTAGTGGTTATCCATCACATCGAAATGGACCATATCGGCACCAGCGGCCAGGACATTGTCCACTTCCTCGCCCAGCCGGGCGAAGTCCGCGGAGAGGATGGAGGGCGCGATGAGGGGCTCGTTCATGGGAAGATCCGCCATTGTTGATAGACTGTTCCGAAAGGCGGCAGTTTAACGCTTCCGGCTTATCCCGTACCACAGGAGGTCCCGTGTTTCCTCGTTGCGTGTCGATTCTCATCGTATGCCTGCTCTCACTCGGCTCGGTGCTGCCGGTTTCCGGGCAGGAGGACGATCCTGAGCAGGAAGCAAATGGTCAGGAAAATGATGGGGATGACGGCGATGAGGAAGGGGAATCCGTCAAGCCGCCCAGCATGACTCTGGTTCACTATGGGCCGGACAGCGCCGGTGGCTCCCTGGCTTCAATCTATCCGGATCAGGCGCGGGAGCTCGGCGAGGGTGATACGGCATTTACTGGGCTGTTTAAGCGCGAAAGCACCTCCGAGCGTCATGGCGGGATCCTGGTGGTTGCCCCTTCCGGCCAGTCACCGGACCAGGGCATGGCGGGCGCGATCCGATCCCAGTTGCCGAAAGCCGGCTGGATGACCCTGTCGATCGCACAGCCCGGGGCGCCGGTAGCCGAAGTGCCTGAGCGGGTCTTTGAACCGGGGCAGACGAGTGGTAACGGGGATGGTGAAGGGCAGGAGGAGACGGAAGCAGACAACGGAGACCAGGCCGGGGAGGAAAATGGAGCCGATGAAGGCAATGGTGACGATACCGAGAATGAACCTGAACCCCCGGAGATGACCATCCAGGTGGCGCAGGGCTCGGATGACCGGGGACGTGGTGATGACTGGCAGACACAGGCAACAGAGCGGCTGGAGGCCGCGGTGGAGACGCTGCGCGAGGAAGGCGCCGAGGTGACGGTCCTGGTGGGCATCGGGGATGGTGCGGACCTGATTCTGCGTTACGCCAGAGCGAATGGGGCAACTTTTCCGCCGGATGGTTTCGGCATGGTCTGGTTGGACCCCCGCCTGAGGCCGCCATTCCGCGACGGGCTTGCAGATGAGCTCGGCGATGACTACCAGGTGCCGGTTCTTGATCTCCATGATCGCAGTCGCAGGGGCGAACAGGCTGAAAACCGCGCTGCTGCTGCCCGCCGTGCCGGCTTTGCCGCCTATACCCAGTCCGCCATTCCGCTGCCCCGGGGAAGCAGTGCCCGCGAGCAGCGGCGGGTGCCGGCCCGTATCCGGGGGTGGTTGAGCAATAACCTGAAACCGGCGGAAGGGAACTGACACAGCTGTTTGGTCGAGATTTCCGGCGCTGAGTTCGTATTGTCGTTATCGGCCCGTCTGGCATACTGACCAATACGACTGAGAATCACAAAAACAGAACGACAAGGACAATTTATGAAACGGGATACCCTGGCGATTCACGGTGGCTTCCAGCCCGACCCCACAACCAAGGCTGTGGCGACGCCGATCTACCAGACGACCTCCTACGCGTTTGACAACACCCAGCACGGCGCCGACCTGTTCGACCTGAAAGTCGAGGGCAATATCTACAGCCGGATCATGAATCCGACGAATGCCGTTCTCGAGGAGCGTGTCAGGTTGTTGGAAGGCGGGGTTGGAGCGCTGGCTATGGCGTCCGGTATGGCGGCCATTACCGCTTCCATCCAGGCGATCGCTGAGGCCGGGGACAACATTGTTACCACGACCCAGCTCTATGGCGGCACCTACAACCTCTTCGCCCATACCTTTCCGAAGCAGGGCATTGAGGTCCGGTTTGTCAGTGCCGATGACCCGGATGCGTTTGCGGCCCGGATTGATGAACGCACCAAGCTGATCTTCTGCGAGAGCGTGGGCAATCCTGCGGGTAATATCGTTGACGTTGAAAAACTGGCTGCGATTGGTCACCGCCACGGCGTGCCACTGTTCGTCGACAACACCGTTGCCACCCCATGCCTGTGGCGCCCCTTCGAGCAGGGCGCCGATGTGGTGATCCATTCATTGACCAAGTTCATGGGTGGGCACGGCACCACGCTCGGGGGTGTCATCGTGGACTCCGGACGCTTCCCATGGGCGGACTACCCCAAGCGCTTTTCCATGCTGAATGAGCCGGACCCCTCATACCACGGCGTCGTCTATACCGAAGCCATGGGCGAGGCGGCCTTCATCGGACGTTGCCGGGTGGTGCCGCTGCGCAACATGGGAGCCGCCCTGTCGCCGATGAATGCGTTCCAACTGATGCAGGGTATTGAGACGCTGCATCTGCGCATGGAACGTCACTGCGAGAATGCCCTCAAAGTGGCCCAGTATCTGGAGCAGCACCCCGCGGTGGAATGGGTCAACTACGCGGGCCTTGAGTCCAGCCGGTACCATGAGCTTGCGAAGAAATACATGGATGGCCGGGCTTCCGGCATCCTGTCCTTTGGCATCAAGGGAGGCGACGAAGCGGGCGCCCGGTTCATTGATGCGCTGAAGATGATCGTGCGCCTGGTGAATATTGGCGACGCCAAGACGCTGGCCTGCCACCCCGCCAGTACCACCCACCGTCAGCTCAATGACGAGGAGCTCGCCAGTGCCGGCGTTCCCCGGGAAATGGTCCGTCTTGCCATTGGTATTGAGCATGTGGATGACATCCTGGCGGACGTGGAGCAGGCACTGGACGCGTCGCAGTCCTGACTCAGGCATCGTAGCCAGTGGGCCATCCGGGGCAATCGGAGTCTGCAAAATTGTTAACAGTGCGTCTGCGAAGCCGGTTCCCCAGTGAGTTGGCTGCCCGGTAAGATGGGACGCACGCTCATAAACGGAGAAGGGGGAATCGTGGCAACGGCACTCAAGCACCTGTTCGACAACAACGCCCAGTGGGTTCGTGACACGCTCGCCGAGAGCCCGGACTTCTTTGAGCGTCTCTCCAAGCAGCAGAGCCCGGAATACCTGTGGATCGGCTGTGCCGACAGTCGGGTACCCGCCAACCAGGTCGTGGGCCTGATGCCCGGCGAGCTGTTCGTGCACCGGAATGTGGCGAACGTGGTGGTCCACACCGACCTGAACCTGCTCTCAGTCCTGCAGTTCGCGGTGGAAGTGCTGAAAGTGAAGCACGTGATCGTCTGCGGCCATTACGGCTGCGGTGGCGTGAAGGCCGCCTATCAGGATGCCCATCTGGGGCTGATCGACAACTGGCTGCGCCACATCCAGAACGTCGCCGCCGACCATAAGGAGCTGCTTGCGGCCCAGCCGGACGAGCAGGCGGCCACCGATAAACTCTGCGAGCTGAACGTGGTGGCGCAGGTTGCCAACGTCTGCCGCACTACCGTCGTGGCGGATGCCTGGCGGGCTGGTCAGGAGTTGTCCGTGCACGGGTTCATCTACGGGCTGGAGGACGGCCGCCTCAGGGATATGGGGCTGGGCGTGCGCAGCACCGAGGAACGTGAGGAACAGTGCCGGCAGGCCGTGGAGCGCCTGAGTCGCGGCGCGCCCGCTCCCCAGGAGTGAACCGCCGCTCTGGCCACCCCGGGTTCAGGGTGCACCCATGAAACTGTTTCTGGCGGTCGCCACCGTCACCGTCATGGGGCTCTTCCAGTCCTCGCTGCTGGCAACCCTGCCCTGGATCATCGAACGCACCGGGTTGCCGGCCGCCTTCTGGTCGGTGCTGGTGGCTGCGAGCCTGATCCTGGTGGCGGCGAGCAGTCCCGTCTGGGGCCGGCGTACGGACAGCCACGGGGCCCTGCCGGTGATGCGCCTTACCATGGGACTGGTGGTGGTCTGCTATGGGCTGTTGATCCTGGCGATCCTCACTTTCTCTTCCCCCCTGTGGATTGCCTTTGTCGCCATCGTGACGCGCCTGGTCTACGGTGTTGCCACTGGTGGCGTCTTCCCCTCCGCCCAGCGTTTCGCGCTGGCGGACAAGCCCGTCGCCCAGTGGCCCGAGACACTGGCCTATATCCAGGCTTCCACCCATGCCGGGCGGGTCATGGGGCCGGGGATCGTGGCGCTGGCGGCCATATGGAGCCTGCCGCTGGGGCTGGTTCTGATTGTTCTGCTCGGTGTGGCCCTGTGGCTTATGCAGTGGTACTTCGCCGCGGGTGTGGCGCCGGAGCCGCCCGGCAACCGCGAAAGCGCGGTGGCACCTCCCTGGAATGAGGACTGGCCCCTGTACGCGCTTGGGTTCGTGATCACGCTCTGGGTGGGGCAGCTTCAGTTCGCCCTTGGGCCCTACATCCAGAATCTGGCAAACCTGGATTCGGTGACCGCCTCCCAGTGGACGGGAACGGTACTGATGGTGGCCTCTGTTTCGGCGGTCCTGGCCGGGCCGCTGGGTAATCGCTGGCTGTCACCCATGCCCCGTATTCTGGGTGGTCTCTGGCTCGGCGTGTTCACTCTGGGTGGCGTTTTGCTGGCTGCTGCTCCGAACGTGATCGGGGTGGGTGTGGCGGTGTGCCTGATCACCGCCGGGCTTACCCTGGCTGCCCCCTGGTACGGCAGCATCCTGCGGGCACGGCGCCCGGATGCCCAGGGGCAGGTGTCCGGGCGACTGATCAGCGTGCACACCATTGGTTTCGGCAGCGGCACCCTGGTCGGTGGCCTGATGCTGGAACTGGTCCCGGATCAGGCCATGGCCGCTTTCTACCTGCTGGGGCCGGTGGCGGGTACCCTGGCGCTCATCCATCACCTGAGGGTTCGGGCAGGGACTGTGCCACCAACTGCCTGAGTTCCGGCACGCAGGAGCCGCAGTTCGTACCGCAGCCCAGGGCACTGCCGAGGTCGGATACCGAGTCGCAGCCCTCCGCCAGTGCCTCCTCGATCCGGCGTTCACCAACCTGGTAGCAGGAACAGACGATGGGGCCGGGGTCCGGCTGGTCGCTGTCGCGGCCTGCCAGTACACGGCGCCTTGTACCGTCATCCAGTTGCGGCGCCTGGAAGAGGCTGTCCAGCCAATCGAGGCCGGGGAAGTCATTATCGGGTTCCACCAGCAGGACTGCCTGCAACTGCTCGCCCTTGTACCAGGCCGCCCGGTAGCGTCCGGCGGCCGGGTCCCGCATCTCCGAGTCGGGTGCCCCGCCCAGCCACTGGCGCGCGGTGCCGGGCCAGTCTTGCACAGTGCTGTTGCCGGCCAGGTGCCAGCAGTCGGCCTGCGCCATCGGCACCCTCGCCCAATAGAGCCCGTCCGGCCAGTGTTCCGCCTGCCCGCCAAGCAGCCGTGCATGCCAGCGGGCGTTGAACGGCACCAGCGCAGCCGTGGCGTGCTTGGTCTCCGGCTGGCCGGATACCGGGTCTGTGACCCGGGAGAACAGCGCGGACGCCAGCCCGTGGGTGGTGAACTGGTGGTTCCAGTGGATCGGCACGAACACCTCCCCCGGGCGCATGCCGTCACTGGCCCTGGCTCGCCCCAGGTATCGGCCCTGGCCGTTGCTGAGCCAGGCCAGGTCGCCGTCCGCGAGATCCTGGGCGGCAAGGTCGCCCGGGTGGACCTCGATGAAAGGCTCACACAGATGCTGGAGCAGGCGCGCTGCGCGGCCGGTGCGGGTCATGGTATGCCACTGGTCGCGGATGCGCCCGCTGGTGACCCACAGGGGTGTGGTGACAGTGGGCCCTCTTGCCGGCTCCGTTGGCCGGATGGGCACGAAACAGGCCCGCCTATCCGGTGTGGCAAAGGCGCCGTCCCCGAACAACCGCTCACGGCCACGGGGAAATGCCGGTGTGACCGGCCACTGGATCGGCGCCATGGTGTCATAGTCGCGGTCGGAAAGGTCCGCGAGCGCGCCCAGGTTGAACTGCTGTTCCGGGCGGCCGGAGAGAGTGGAGGCCCGGGCGTGTTCCCTGAAGATCGACGCGGGGCTCCCGTAGTCAAACGCCGCATCGAACCCCATTGCCCCTGCCACGGCGCTGATGATCCACCAGTCCGGGCGCGCCTCGCCGACCGCCGGGATCAGGCCCCGCTGGCGCGAGATGCAGCGTTCGGAATTGGTGACGGTGCCGTCCTTCTCGGCCCATCCCATGGCCGGCAGCACCACATCCGCCAGGGCCAGGGTATCGGTGTCGGCCACACAGTCCGAGACAATGACCAGCGGACACTGCGCCAGCGCATAGCGTGCCCGTTCCGGGTCTGGTAACGAGACCAGGGGGTTGGTGGCCATGATCCAGACGCACTGGATCTCGCCGCGTTCGATGGCCTCGAAGAGGGCGATGGCTTTGTGGCCCGGCCCCTCCGGCAGCGCCGGGGCCTGCCAGAAATGGGCCAGTGCCTCACGGGCACCGGGTGTGTCGTAGTCCATGTGGGCTGCCAGCTGGTTGGCGAGCCCGCCGACCTCGCGCCCGCCCATGGCGTTGGGCTGGCCGGTCACGGAAAAGGGTGTGGCGCCGGGCTGACCAATGCGGCCGGTGGCCAGATGGCAGTTGATGATGGCGTTGGCCTTGTCTGTTCCGGAGCGGGACTGGTTCAGCCCCTGGGACCAGAAGCTGGTGGTGCGCGGGGTCGCGGCGAACCATTCATAGAAGGTGCGGACGTCCGTCACAGTCAGGTCGCACTGCTCGGCGACGGTTTCCGGATCAGGCGCACTGTCACGGGCCGCCTGGAGGGTGGAGGCGGGGTCGTTGCATTGGGCCTCGACCCAGGCGTGATCCCATACGCCCGAATCAGCCAGCCAAACCAGGAGTCCGTTCCAGAGGATGGCGTCTGTTCCCGGCCGCAGGGCCAGGTGCAGGTCAGCCTGCTCGCACGACGCGGTCCGGCGGGGATCAATCACCACCATCCGCCGTTCGGGCCGGTCGGCGCTTGCCTTCTGCATGCGCTGGTACAGGATGGGGTGGTTCCAGGCCGGGTTGGCACCGGCAAGCACCACCAGGTCGGCCAGCTCCAGGTCCTCGTAGCATCCCGGCACCGCATCCTCGCCAAAGGCACGCTTGTGGGCGGCGACCGCCGAGGACATGCACAGCCGCGAGTTGGTATCCACATGCGGCGTACCGATGAAGCCCTTGGCGAATTTGTTGGCCACGTAATAGTCCTCGGTGAGGAGCTGGCCGGAGAGGTAGAAGGCAATCGACTCGCCACCCTGCTCGTCCCTCAGGCGGGTCAGTTCCCTGCCAAGGTGTTGGATAGCCTCTTCCCAGTCCGTATCACGCCCCTGAATGCGCGGGCGAGTCAGTCGGCCCCGGGAGCCGAGGGTCTCGTGCAGGGCCGAGCCCTTCACGCACAGGCGTCCGGCGTTGGCCGGATGGTCCGGGTCGCCCCGGACCGGCTCGAGTCTGTCTTCCCTGGTGGTGGCGTCGACACCGCAGCCGACGCCGCAATAGGGGCAGGTGGTTTTACAGCCCATGATGGATGCTCCCTGAACAGAAAAAGCCCGGCCCCGACACGGATTCGGTGCCGGTGACCGGGCTTCGGTACCCGTTATGTCTGATGCTGGTGACTCCTCCCTTGTTGCAAGCATTTCCCGTGCCTGGCCAGAACCGGCTTGATTGGGCCGGCAGAGCCGGATTCTGTCCCATTACGGGGCAGGATGCCCTCTCCTGGGGCAGTCGTCGCTGCAAATTCAGGCGGCCAGGGCCTGTTTTACGGAACGCAGGCGTTGGCGCGGCTTTTGCTGAGGTAGACCGGAATCGACGTTGAGGATGGAGCATGTCGGCGGATCAGAGCGGTGTGCGGGTCATGCTGGTGGACAACGAGCCGGAGCGGGCGGCGATGGTGTGCGAAGCGCTGACCTCCGAGGGCTACCAGGTGGTCGGTCAGCGCAGCAGCACCCGAGGCCTGGTGGCGGCCGTCGCCCAGGAGGAACCGGATGTGGTGATCATCGATATGGACTCACCGGACCGGGATACCCTGGAGTCGATGTCCGCCCTCCATGAACACGCACCGCGCCCGGTGGTGTTCTTTGCCAGCGATGACAGTGACAGCCAGACCATCCAGCAGGCCGTCAACGCCGGGGTCAGCGCCTACATCGTGGACGGCCTGGAACAGCACAGGGTCAAGCCGATCGTGGATGTGGCGATCGCGCGTTTCGAATCATTCCAGTCCCTGCGGAACCAGCTCGAGGAGACGCGAACGGCGCTCGAGGACCGCAAGGACGTTGAGCGGGCCAAGGGGCTGGTGATGAAGCAACAGAACTGTTCGGAAGATGAGGCGTTCCACAGCATGCGCAAGTTGGCGATGGACCGGAACCAGAAACTCAGTGACGTTGCCCGCCAGCTGATCGAGGCGCTGGAAGGGGGCGAGGGTGCTGGCTCTCCGGAGGCGATGGATGACTGACGGGATGACGGTTACGGAAACGGACGAGACCATCCGGCTGGGATTCATTCCCCTGCTGGATGCCGCGCCACTGATTATGGCCCTGGAAGCGGGCTTCTTTGCGGAAGAAGGGCTGGATGTCACCCTGCATCGCCAGCCCTCCTGGGCCAGCCTGCGGGACCGTGTCGGTGTTGGGATGCTGGACGGCGCCCAGATGCTCGGGCCCATGGCCCTCGCGATCAACATGGGGCTCGGGGCGCCGCCGTGCCCGGTCATCAGTCCCATGGTGCTCAGCCGCAACGGCAATGCGATCACGGCCCGGCGGGCGCTCTATGAGCAACTGGCCGCGACCGGCTTTGATCTTTCGGAACCTTCCGAGGCTGCACGTGCGCTGGCCAGGGTCGTCGCCTCCAGCGATGAACCGGTTCGCCTGGGTATTGTCTACGCCTGGTCCAGCCATTACCTGCAGCTGCTCGACTGGCTTGCCAGTGCGGGTCTGTCCCCCGGGCCTGGTCTGGAGCTGGTAACGGTGCCGCCGCCGGAAATGATGACGGCGCTGGCCTACGGCAGTGTTGATCTGGCCTGCGTCGGGGAGCCCTGGAACTCATTGATGGAGTACCACGGGCTGGGCCAGATCCTGGCGACGGGCTGCCAGGTCTGGCAGAACGCGCCGGAGAAAGTGCTGGGGGTGCGCCGCGACTGGGCGGATGCCAACCCGGAAAAACTCCGGGCGCTGATGCGGGCCGTGATCCGGTGCTGTCGCTGGCTGGATGATCCGGTCAATCGGGAGCTGGTGCATCGCATCCTCGTGCAGCCCGGATACCTGGGCAGTGCCATTGAACCTCTGGGGGATCGGGGTCAATGGCTCTTCCATCCCAGGGTGCATCAGCACTTCTTCCGACAGAGCGCCAACTTCCCGTGGCTGTCCCAGGCGGAATGGCTGCTCTCGCGGATGCGCCTGCGCAGCCAGGGAGACCGGGTATCGGATACGCCGGCCCTGGACAGTATCTTTCGGCCTGACCTCTACCGCGAGGTAGCGGAAAGCCTTGGCATTGATGCGCCGGTCATGGACTACAAGGATGAAGGCGAACACCGGCAGCCATTCGTGGTTGAGGGCGTTCAGGGGCAGGTTGAGGTGGCCTCGGATGCCCTGATCGCCGCCGGCAGCCGAGGCTGACCCGCGCCGGTGCACGGGGTATGCCCGGTGCACCTGTTTCGATCGCATACAATGCTGTAAAGCGAGGGGGTTTTCAGGGGAAGTGTTTAAAATCAGGGTTCTGAGTTGATGGCACGCTTTCTGCAGTAGCAGGGTGGACTACGGAAAGGTTGACGGTTTGCCATGGCACGGACCGGTGTGGCGGCCGGGGTGCAGAAGGAACTGCACACCAGATTACGAATTGAAATGGCAAAGGCGCCTGCTCCCGGATTGGGGGCAGGCGCTTTTTTTTGTTTGTTGCAAGGGAGACAGTCGAATGAAAGGGAACAGGCGGACAGGGTTCGGAATCGGCGCGCTGGTGCTGGCGGGTCTGATGACCACATTAACGGCAGGCGCCGAGGAGATTGGGCCGGCCGAGCAGCCGGATCTCAAGCTGGGGTTCATCAAGCTGACCGACATGGCCCCTCTGGCTATTGCCAAGGAGAAGAATTTTTTCTTTGACGAAGGGCTTTTCGTGGATCTGGAGGCCCAGTCCAACTGGCGGGTGCTCCAGAATCGTGTGGCCCGGGGCGCGCTGGATGGCGCCCACATGCTGGCGGGTCAGCCCATAGGCGCGAGTATCGGGGTCGGCGGGAACGAATCCGACATCGTCACCGCCTTCAGCATGGACCTCAATGGCAACGCCAT
This sequence comes from Pseudomonadota bacterium, assembly GCA_051745655.1. Lineage (GTDB taxonomy): Bacteria > Pseudomonadota > Gammaproteobacteria > Pseudomonadales > Oleiphilaceae > Halospina. The sequence goes on along the minus strand of JBNJEG010000041.1, from coordinate 2,044 downwards.
TACCGTCTCCAATGACGTCTGGGAGGCGATGCGCCCGAATGTACCGGATCGTGAGGATGGCAAGCCGGAACACCCGATCAGCGCCGAGGCCCTGAAACCCGTGGTTGAGGCGAGTCTGGACGAAGGCGATTCGTTCGACATGGGGATGGTCTACCCGCTCTCCACGCACAACTACGAGATCCGTTACTGGCTGGCTGCTGGTGGCCTTCATCCGGGCTTCTATGAGCCGCAGGCGGGCGACAACAGCGGGCGCAGCGGAGCGGATGTCCGTCTCTCCGTAACGCCCCCGCCGCAGATGCCTTCCACCATGGAGGCGGGCACCATCCAGGGCTACTGCGTGGGCGAACCCTGGAACCAGCAAGCCGTGGCCAAAGGTATTGGTGTGCCGGTGGTCACCAACCATGACATCTGGCCGCACAACCCGGAGAAGGTGTTTGGCGTGACCCGGGAGTGGGCCGAGGAGAACCCGAATACGCACCTGCGTGTGCTCCGGGCGCTGATCCGTGCGGCTCACTGGCTGGATGAAAACAGCAATGCGAACCGTGAAGAGGCGGTCGAAATCCTTTCGGACTCCCGCTACGTGGGCGCGGATGAGGAGGTCATCGCCAACTCCATGACCGGCACCTTCGAGTACGAGCCCGGCGATGTGCGCGAGGAGCCGGACTTCAACGTCTTCTTCCGCAACAACGCCAACTACCCCTACTACAGCGATGCCATCTGGTTCATGACCCAGATGCGGCGCTGGGGTCAGATCGCCGAGAAAAAGTCGGACGACTGGTACATGGAGCAGGCACGCGAGGTCTACAAACCCGCTATCTACGAGAAGGCGGCGCGCTCGCTGGTGGCCGACGGGACCCTGGAGGCTTCCGACTTCCCGGATTTTGAAGACATTGACGGTTTCAAACCGGTGCAGGACGACTTCATCGACGGCCGAGCTTACAACGGCCGTGAGCCCAACGCCTACATAAACAGTTTCGACATCGGCCTCAATGGCGATGAAACGCCCTGATACAGGAGGGAGTGCCATGCAACAGTCAGCACCGGTGGTCCGGATCACCGACTTCATGAAACAGCAACTGGCGGGATTCAGTCCCCAGGGCGCCGTCAGGGCCCTGCTCATGCCCGTGCTAGGCGTGCTTGCCTTCCTGCTGCTGTGGCAGCTGGCGGCCCAGAACGTCACCACCTCCCTGGGCAGCCTGCCGGGGCCAGCCGGCGTTTGGGAACAGGCCGGCAGCCTCTGGTCGGATTACCGCCAGGAACAGCAGCGCGCGGCGGAGTTCATCGCCATGCAGGAAGAGCGCAATGAACAGATCCTGGCGAACAACCCGGATGCCGAGGTTCGGATCCGGCCCTACAGCGGCAAGGAAACCTTCATCGACCAGATCCTGACGAGCCTGGGCACGGTGTTCTCCGGTTTCGTCCTGGCGTCGCTGGTGGCGATCCCCCTGGGCATTGTCGTGGGGCTGAACCGCTACCTGTACGAGGCGGTGAACCCGGTGATCCAGGTGTTCAAGCCGGTTTCGCCACTGGCATGGCTGCCCATTGTCACGCTGGTGGTCTCGGCGACCTACACCGTCGAGGACCCGATGTTCTCGCGCGCCTTCATCACCTCGATGATCACCGTGTCGCTTTGCAGTCTCTGGCCGACACTGGTGAACACCATCATGGGCGTGAACGCGGTGAGCCAGGACCTGCGCAACGTGAGCCGGGTGCTGCGCCTGGGCTTCTTCACCCACGTCTGGCGGGTGGTGCTGCCCTCCGCCATTCCCATGATCTTCACCGGCCTGAGGCTGTCACTGGGTATCGCCTGGATGGTCCTGATCGCCGCCGAGATGCTGGCCCAGAGCCCGGGCCTGGGCAAGTTCGTCTGGGATGAGTTCCAGAACGGCAGCAGTGAATCACTGGGCCGCATCATGGTCGCCGTGATCGTCATTGGCCTGATCGGGCTGATGCTGCAGCGCCTGCTCTCCTGGGACCGCGCCAGCGCTACACACTGAACAAGGGAGTTTTCACCATGAGTCATTCACGTCCCCATCTTGAGCTG
>JBNJEG010000040.1:0-16896 GCA_051745655.1 Pseudomonadota bacterium | reverse complement strand
CATCTTGAGGATCACGACCTGGTGTTCCAGGAACAGCTTCTGGAAGACATCGAGTGGGGCGATGGCCGCGATGTTGCCGGCGCCCAGCACCAGCGAGACCTTGCCCTGGCGCTGTTCGGCCGGGGTGTCGTAGGCGGTGGCGGTGTGGGCTGCGAGGTTGTCCCTGGTGACGCCTTCCTGCATCCAGACCTCGGCGCTGACGCCGGAGAGCAGGAGCCGGTCCCAGATGGTGTGGGGCGTGACGCGCGCGGCAAGTTGACCGTTAGGCAGTGTCCGCAGGGGGATATCCTGCAGGAAGGACTTGCCGTTCATCTTGGAAAGCGTCTCGATCAGGCCGTTGCAGGCGCCCATCAGGGCGTAGGGGCCGGACATCCATTCCTCGCCTTCCAGCGGGGAACCAGGAACAAGGCCCTTGGCGCTGGCGGCCTGCCGCGCCCAGTCTCCGGCAACACCCATAAGCGCGTCCTTGATCGACTCGAGTATGGCGATGCGCTCATCCAGCGTCGTGCGGGCCCACTGGTCCTTGGCGCCGGCGAGGGCGTCCAGGTGGGACTGCAGGGCGTCGAAGTCGGGTTGCGCGTTGTCGTTGGTCATGGCCGGTGCTCCTGTGGTTCCTGCAATATTACACGGTCCGGGCGCCGCGGATCAGGTCCGCCGCCTTTTCCGCGATCATGATGGTGGGCGCGTTGGTGTTGCCGCTCACCACGGTCGGCATGACGGAGGCGTCCACCACGCGCAGCCCGTACATGCCCTGGACCTTCAGTTCGGGGTCGACCACCGCCATGGGGTCGCCCTCCGGCCCCATCCGGCAGGTGCCCACCGGGTGGTAGATGGTGTCGCCGCGTGAGCGGATCTGCTGCTCCCAGTCGGCGTCGCTCATGCCGTCACCGACGCCGAACAGCTCTTTCTGGCGCCAGGGCGCCAGTGCCGGGGCCTCGAGGATATCCCGCGTCATCCGCGCGCCCTTGATCATGGTGTCCAGGTCGCGCTGGTCGTCCAGGAACTTGGGGTCGATGCCCGGTGCCGCCAGCGGGTCCGCGCTCTTGAGGAAGACCTCGCCCCGGGAGTGCGGGTTCACCGCGCAGATGTGGCAACTGAAGCCGTGGCCCCAGTGCAGCCGGCGTGCGTGGTCCTCGACGATGGAGATGACGAAGTGGAGCTGGATGTCGGGCTTGTCCAGCGCCGGGTCCGTCTTCAGGAAGGCCGCGCCCTCGGCGAAGGGCGAGGCGATCATGCCGGTGCCGTCCCGGCGCCACTGGAGGATGTGGCGCAGCATCCGCAGGAAGCCCGCCGCGCTGAAGCCGAAGGTGTCGGTGTCCTTGGACTTGTAGGCCATGATCAGGTCGAGGTGGTCCTGCAGGTTCTGACCCACGCCGGGTAGTTCGTGAACCATGTCGATGCCGTGGGACTGGATGTTGTCCGGTCGCCCGATGCCCGAGAGCTGGAGCAGCTGCGGCGAGTTGAAGGCACCGCCCGAGAGCAGCACCTCCTGTCGCGCCAGGACGCTGTGGTCCTGCTTGCCCTGGCGGTACTCGACGCCGATCGCACGCTTACCCTCGGTGAGGATCCGGGTGGCGTGGGCGCCGGTGATGACCGTCAGGTTGGGGCGGTCCATGACCGGGTGGAGATAGGCGGCCGCAGCGGAACAGCGCTCGCCGTTGCGCTCAATGCTGTGGAACTGGGTGACCGGGAAGAGGGCGACGCCCTCGTTGTCGCCGTCGTTGATGTCGTCCACTTCGGCATGGCCGCACTCGGTGGCGGCCTTGATGAAGGCCCGGGTGATGGGGCGCGGGGATTTCTGGTTGCTGACGTGCAGCGGCCCGCTGTCGCCGTGAACGGCGTTGGCGCCCCCTTCATTGTTCTCGGACTTGCGGAAATAGGGCAGGACCTCGTCCCAGCTCCAGCCCTCGCAGCCCAGCTCCGCCCAGTGGTCGTAGTCCTTGCGGTGGCCGCGTACGCACAGCATGGCGTTGATGGCACTGGAGCCGCCCAGCCCCTTGCCCCGGGGCTGGTAGCCACGGCGCCCGTTGAAGCTTGCCTGGGGTTCCGTCTCGAACACCCAGTTATTGATTTTGCCGTGGCCCGGCATCATGGCGACAACCGCCGCCGGGGCGCGGATCAGCAGGTGGTTGCCGTGCCCGCCTGCCTCCAGCAGGCAGACGCTGACGTCCGGGTCCTCACTCAGCCTCGCGGCGAGTACGCAGCCGGCGGAACCGCCGCCGACGATCACATAGTCATAGGTCATGACCTCATCCTTTTGCTTGTTGTTGGGTCAGGAATGAGTTTTCGATCAGATTATGACCAGCCAATCATAAAACAGGACAACTGTCCAAAATTTTTGTTCAGGTAAATAAACTGAAAGGTCGGTGCTGGGTGGCTTCGTTTCCTCGTGCTCCGCCCCTCGCTATACTGGATCCCCCTGAGGAATTGAGTGAGTCGTCCAATGGCCCCCGCGGCCCGGTATGCCCTGCTGATCATTGGGATGGGATTACTGGCCGGATGCTCGCTGCTGACGCCGGACCCACCCTCGGACCAGAGCAATATCTGCGAGATCTTCCGGGAACAGCCCCAGTGGTACGACTATGCCCGTGCCTCCGAGCAGAGCTGGGGGACGCCCATTGCCACCCAGATGGCGTTTATTTACAGGGAATCGTCCTTCCGCAGCCATGTCCGGCCCCCGCGCCCCTGGCTCCTGGGCATCATTCCCTGGTTCCGCTCCTCCTCTGCTTACGGGTATGCCCAGGCACAGGATCCGGTCTGGGGTGAGTACGAAGAGGACGCGGGTGGCCTGTTCGCGCGGCGCACGCACATGAAGCACGCCACCGACTTCATCGGCTGGTACAACCGGCGGAGCCATGAGCGTCAGGGCATTGCCCTGTCCAATCCGGAACATCTCTATCTGGCCTACCACCAGGGGCCAACCGGCTATGAGCGGGGCAGTTACCGGTCCAAACCGCGTATCCAGCGGCTTGCCCGGCAGGTGGAGCAGCGCACCTGGCAATACGCTTCCCAGCTGAAGCAGTGCGAGTCCGAGTTCCGCTGCCGGCATTTCTGGCAGTTCTGGCCCTTCTGTTCCGCCTGAACGGTCGCCATTCCCGCCAACGGGTTGGCAGGACGGCATTTTAATCCGGTATCCGGTTTTCCCGCCGGCATGGCTTCGTATAACCTGTCTGATCAGAGAAAACAGGACAGGAGCGTCGGTGATCTTGAAAAAACCCATTGCCTGGGTGCTGGCGGGGCTTGTGGTACTGGCCCTGCTGATGCTGTTGCCACGCCCATCAGAGCGGTCTGAGCCCGAGTCCACCAGTTCCGGTAAGGAGTCTGTGGACCTGCGCAAGGCCATTGAGGAAAGCGACCGCCGCGGGGCGCTGGTGGATGAGGTGGTCTTCACCCAGGAATCCGACGTCGGCAAGATTGCCGGCCTGATCGAGCGGGGCCGGCAGCAGGTGTTCGCCCAGGGCATCACCAACATCACCGCCTATCAGCGCCTCCGGGACTCCCGTAAGGGCGACTACGAGACCGCCTACGGCTCCAACGCCGAACTCTCCCTCAACCCGGCGGAATTCGAGAGTGGCCTCAACCCCTTCAGCAACCGTCGTATCCGCGAGGCCATGAACTGGCTGGTGGACCGCCGGCATGTGGCCGAGGAAATCTATGGCGGCATGGCCGTGCCCCGCTACCTGCCGATGAACACCGCCTTCCCCGATTACGCGCGCCTGGCGGAAACCGCCCGCTCATTGGAGCTCAAGTACGGCCACAATCCGGAAAAGGCACGCGCGATCATCGAGGAAGAAATGCAGGCCATGGGCGCGAGCCGCCGGGACGGCCAGTGGTACCACGACGGCAAGCCGGTCACCCTCAGGATCCTGATCCGCACCGAGGATGCCCGCAAGCAGGTCGGGGATTACGTGAGCAACCTCATGAGCGACATCGGGTTCAGCGTGCGCCGCCAGTACCGCACCGCCCAGGAGGCCTCGCGCATCTGGATCGCCAGTGATCCGTCCGCCGGTCAGTGGCACATCTACACCGGCAGCTGGGTCTCGACCGCCATCAACCGGGATGTCTCCAGCAACCTGAGCTTCTACTACACCAACCGGGGCCGCCCGGACCCGCTGTGGCAGGCCTATGACCCGGACGAGACCCTGGACAACATCGCCCGCCGGCTGGAACGCCGGGACTATACCAGCATGGAGGAACGCCGCGAGCTGATGGCCGAGGGCATGGAACTGGCCATGGAGGAGTCCTACCGCGTCTGGCTGGTGGACAAGCTCAGTATCATTCCGCGTGCCTCAAACGTGGCCCTGGCCGCGGATCTGGCCGGGGGCATCGCAGGCTCGCGGATGTGGCCCTACACCCTGCGCTACCGCGATCGGCTGGGCGGCAGCATGACCTTCGCCGCCCCCAGCATGATGACCGAGCCCTGGAACCCGGTGGCCGGCAGCAACTGGCTGTTCGATACCATGATCATGCGGGCACTCAATGACCCGCCCCTGCTGCCGGACCCCTATACCGGGCTCTACCAGCCGCAGCGGATCCAGGGCGCGGAAGTGACAGTCACCGAGGACACCGTGGCCCAGCGCAGCCAGGACTGGGTGGAACTGGAGCGCGAGGAGACCATCGAGGTGCCGGCGGAGGCCTGGATCGGCTGGAACGCGAAGGAAAGTCGCTTCCGGACGGTGGCGGATGCCCACCCCGAGGGCACCACGGCGCGCTCGCGCACCCGCATCCGCTACGAGGAAGGCTACCTGGACGGCCAGTGGCACGATGGCACCGAGATGTCCCTGGCGGACCTGGTGCTGCCCTGGATCCTGAATTTTGCCCGGGCGGATGAGGACAGTCCATTTTTTGACCGCGCCCATGTGCCGCGTTTCGAGGTCTTCAAGCAGTACTTCAAGGGCTGGCGCATCGTCCAGCGCGAGCCGCTGGTGATCGAGGTCTACAGCGACCAGGTCTTCCCGGACGCCGAGACCATCGTCGCCCAGCAGGCCATGTCGCCTCAGCCCTGGCACATGCTCGCACTGGGCATGATGGCCGAGCAGGCCGGGGATCTGGCCTTTTCCTCGCACAAGGCGGACGCCAATCAGGTGCCCTGGCTCAGCATGATCTCCGGCCCCAGCCTGGAGACCCTGGAGCGCCACCTGGGCCGGGCCATGGAGCAGGGGTATCTGCCCTACGCCTCGGTGCTGGGGGAGATGACGGAAGGTGAGAACCCGGCAGAGCAGCGTTACAGCGCCATCCAGGACTGGTACCGCGAGCGCGGCCATTTCTGGGTCGGCAACGGGCCTTTCTATCTGGATTCGGTGCACCCGGTGGAGAAGACGGTGGTGCTGCGGCGCAACGAGGACTTCCCGGATCCGGCGGACAAGTGGCTGGATTTCAGTGAGCCGGAAATCCCCGAAGTCACTCTGGATGGGCCCATGATGGTGGCGCAGGAGAGCGCGGCCACCTTTACGGTGGATGTGACCTTTGGTGGCGAACCGTACCCCGAGGAGGCGATTGAGAACCTCGAGTACCTGTTGTTTGACACCGACGGCAATCTCCAGACCCGGGGGCAGGCGGAACCCGCCGGCGAGGGCCGCTGGGAGGTGTCGCTGGACGCGGACACCCTGTCGGCCCTGGGCGATGGCGCCAACAGCCTGGAGGTGGCGGTGACGTCCTCCCGCGTGGCCCTGCCGGCCTTCGCCTCCCATGCCTTTGCCACGGTTCCGGTCGGCACCCGGCTGATGGAGGTGAGCGATGACTGACCGCACGCGGGACATCCGCCGTCTGCTCTGGTTCACCCTGCGCCGGGTGCTGGCACTGTTCGTGACGGTGCTGATCGGCGTCTACCTGACCATCCTCATCGCCAACATGGGCGGCAAGGTGGATGAACTGCGCGAGCTCCAGATCCGCGCCATGGTGTCCGAATCGGTGCGGGCGGACCCGTCGTTTATGGAGATGGAGTCGGAGGAGCGCAACGAACTGATCGAGGATCAGGTGCAGCTGCAGATCGAGCAGCGCAACCTGGACGAACCCTTCATCTGGCGCAGCTTCGACTACCTGGCCCAGGCGATCCAGCTGGACCTGGGCCGTGCCGAGGAGATGCACAGTGATTCCGGATCCCGGGCGGTCTACGACATCATCGTGGAGCGTCTGCCGGCCACGCTGCTGCTGTTCGGCACCGCCAACCTGCTGGTGTTCTTCGTCTCCGTCTATGCTGCGCTCTATCTGTCGCGACGTTACGGCAGCCGGCTGGACCGCGCCGTCATCGGCCTGGCGCCCAGTTCGGCGGCCCCGGCATGGTTCTACGGCATCTTCCTGATCCTGCTGTTCGCCTTTGTGGTGCCGGTACTGCCGGCCGGTGGCATGGTGGACATTCCGCCGCCCGAGGATCCCTGGGTCTATGCCGGCAGCGTGCTGCAGCACCTGGTGCTGCCGATCATCGCCATGTTCCTGTCGTCCATTTTCATCTCCATCTACTCATGGCGGACCTTCTTCCTGATCCACTCCAGCGAGGACTACGTGGAGATGGCGCGGGCCAAGGGGCTGCCCTCGAACCTGATCCAGAGCCGCTACATCCTGCGGCCGACACTGGCGCCCATCATCACCAACTTCCTGCTGATGCTGATCGGCCTCTGGAGTGGCGCCATCATCCTGGAGCAGGTGTTCAACTGGCCCGGGCTCGGCACCCTGCTGTTCCAGGCCATCGGCCACCGGGATACGCCCGTGATCATCGGCGGTGTGGTGATCTTCGCCTACCTGCTGGCGGTGACCGTGTTCATGCTGGATTTCCTCTACGCCATTCTCGATCCCCGGGTCCGGATTGAAGGAGGTGAGCAATGAACCGCTGGGTACAGGGGCTGCGGGAGCTCAAGGGCTATCCTTCCGCGGTCGGCGGGCTGGCGATCATTCTGTTCCTGGTGGCGCTGTCGCTCTATACCGTCATCACCATTCCCTATTCAGAGGCCCTGGACCGCTGGCGTGGCGGGGATCACTGGCAGATGAACCCGGTCAACGCCGGGCCGGTATGGGCGGACCGGCTGCTGGGCGGCAACCTGCCACAGACCCGCGTGGTGGAAAGTGAGAACGCTGAGGTGCGCGAGGCGCCTTTTGAGGGCGGCAAGCAGGTTCGGATTCCGCTCACCTTTGAGTACGACAACGAGGGCTTCCCCAGCGAGCTCAATCTCTTCCTGAACCAGAAGGGTGCCGAGCAGGAGGCCTTTGTGCGCCTGACCTGGCATACGCCCTCCGGTGAGCGCATTCCCCTGGGGGGCCAGCGGGTCTCGGAAGAGGACCGCATCTCCATCTCCCAGAACCGGGCCCTGGAGGGGCGGCTGGGCATGGTGCCGCACGTGGGGCTGTTCGCCGGCGGCAGCGACCCGGCGGACCCGAAGGCGGAGCAGGGCGAATACCGGCTGACGGTGGACGCCATGCTGTTCGACCCGAACGCCGAGCTGGAGGCGGACCTGGTGGCGTACGGTCGCGTGCACGGCGTGGCCGGTACCGACTACCAGCGCCGCAACCTGATGCTGGCGCTGATGTGGGGCACGCCGGTGGCGTTGGCCTTCGGGCTGCTGGCGGCGGTCGGCACCACGGTCACGACCCTGGTGATCGCCGCCACCGGCGTCTGGTACCGGGGCTGGGTGGATGCGCTCATCCAGCGCCTGACCGAGGTGAACATGATCCTGCCCATGCTGCCGATACTGGTGATGGTGGGCACACTCTACTCCACCAGCATCTGGTTGATGCTGGGCGTGGTCATTGCCCTGGGTATCTTCAGTGCCGGTATCAAGACCTACCGTGCCATGCTGCTGCCCATCCGCGAGGCGCCCTACATCGAGGCGGCCCGGGCCTACGGGGCGGGCAACGCGCGCATCATCCTGCGCTACATGATCCCGCGCATCCTGCCGGTGCTGATCCCGACCTTCGTGACGCTGATCCCGACCTTCGTGTTCCTGGAGGCGTCCCTGGCGGTGCTGGGCCTGGGCGACCCGGAGCTGCCCACCTGGGGCAAGGTGCTCAATGACGCCCAGGAGCAGAGCGCGCTCTACAACGGTTTCTACTACTGGGTGGTGGCGCCCGCCGTGCTGCTGATGCTGACGGGGCTGGGCTTCGCCATGTTCGGTTTCGCCCTGGACCGTGTCTTCAATCCGAGGCTGAGAACGCAATGACGGACGCTCGCGAGCCACTGCTGCAGGTCCGCAATCTGCAGCTGCATTACCGCACCCGCCGGGGCACCGCCCGGGCGGTGGACGGCGTTGACCTGGACGTAGGGTACAACGAGGCCCTGGTGGTGCTGGGCGAGTCCGGCTCCGGCAAGAGCTCCCTGGCCAAAGCCCTGATGCGGCTGCTGCCGCGCAACGTGGCCAACTACAGCGGTCAGGTTATGCTCGGCGGCGACGAGCTTATGGGCATGGACGACGAGCGCTTCCGTTCCGGCGTGCAGTGGAACCGCATCGCCATGGTGATGCAGGCGGCCATGAACGCGCTCAACCCGGTGGTCCGGGTGGGTGAACAGGTGGCCGAGCCGCTGCGGGTCCACCGGGGCTGGTCGAAAGCGGCGGCCATGGAGCGGGTGGCGGAAACCTTCGCGACGGTCGGCGTCTCCCGGGATTTCATCACCCGCTATCCCTTTGAGCTGTCCGGCGGCATGCGCCAGCGCGTGGTGCTGGCCATGGCGCTGATCACCGAGCCGGAGCTGGTGATCCTGGACGAGCCCACTTCGGCCCTGGACGTGCTGACCCAGGCCAGCATTATGAACGTGCTCAAGCGCATCAAGCGCGAGCAGGGCACCAGCTTCATCCTGATTACCCATGACGTGGCCACCTCCAGCGAACTGGCGGACCGGGTGGCGCTGATGTACGCGGGGCAGATCGTGGAACAGAGCGATGCCCGCGATTTCTTCCACCATCCGGCCCATCCCTATTCCAGGCTGCTGATGGACAGCGTGCCGCGCCTGCACCAGAGCGAGCCGCCGGGCTACATTCCGGGCGAGCCCCCGGACCTGATTGATCCGCCGGCGGGCTGTCGCTTTGCGGACCGCTGCCCGCAGCGTTTCGGGCGCTGCGGCGACGACCCGCCCGCGTTCAAGCTGGACGGCGAGCGCCGTGTGCGCTGCTGGCTGTATGAGGAGGGCATCGACCATGACAGCTGAGGAACCACTGCTCCAGGCGACCAACCTGCACACCTGGTTTGAGCTGCGCCAGTGGGGCTTCCTGCGCGTGGGCTCGGTGCGCGCCGTCGACGGGGTGGACTTTGAGCTGGCCCAGGGTGAATCCGTGGCCTTCGTGGGTGAGAGCGGCTGTGGCAAGAGCTCCCTGGCCCGGACCCTGCTGGGCCTGCACAAGCCCAGCCACGGCGACGTGATCTTTGAGGGCCAGCACCTCAGTGAGCTGAAGGGCGAGGACCGCCGCCAGTACCTGGCGCGGGTCGGCTACGTGCAGCAGGACCCCTTCGGCGCGCTACCACCCTTCATGGACGTGCGCCGACTGCTCTCCGAGCCGCTGATCATCCATGGTGTGAAGGATCGCGACGAGCGCGAGAGGCGCATCCGCCAGGCACTGCAGGAAGTGCGCCTGACCCAGGTGGACGAGATTTTGCCCAAGTTCCCGCACATGCTCAGTGGCGGCCAGCAGCAGCGGGTGGTGATCGCCCGGGCCCTGCTGCTCGAGCCGGCCATGCTGATCGCGGACGAGCCCGTCTCCATGCTGGACGCCTCGGTACGGGTGGAGATCCTCAACCTGCTCCGGGGGATCCAGAAAGAGCGTGGCCTGACCCTGGCGTTCATCACCCACGACCTTTCAACCGTGCGCCACTACGCCGACCGCATCTTCGTGATGTACGCCGGCCGGGTGGTGGAACAGGCGCCGGTGGAACAGCTTCTGGACAGTCCCCAGCACCCCTATACCCGCGCCCTGCTGGCCGCGATTGCGGACGTGGACGCGGACAACGCGCTGGAGGAACGGGAAGTGCCGGAGGGCGAGCCGCCCAGCCTGCTGCATCCGCCCGAGGGCTGCCGTTTCCATCCGAGGTGCCCCCGGGCCATGGAAGGGCTCTGCGACCAGAAGGATCCGCCGGTATTCGAGCCGGAGCCCGGGCATTATTCCGCCTGCTGGCTTCAGGATCCGGAGCGGGGCTGAGTCTTGCGGGTTACTGGCGTCCTGTTGATGCTGGCGGCCCTGGCGCCGCTGCTGGCCATGGTCTCCGGAGGAATGGCGCCCTCGGTGGTGTTCTCGCTGGTGGCCTACGGCATGCTGTTCGCCGGTGTGTTCTGCTTTACCGCCGGCGTCCTGCGTAACCGCTAGGACGCCTCCGTGCGCGGCTGCTTCACATCCGGGGCCACCCCGATCAGCAGTGAGGCCAGCACAGTACCCGCCGCGAAGCCGAGCGCCAGCCCGCCGGGCGTGGTGCCCGCGTCCAGCAGCAGGCCGGCCAGTACCGGTGAACTGGCGGTGGAGAGCACCATCAGCGCCTGTGCCAGTGAACGGATCGCGCCGATGTGGCCGATGCCGTAACGCTCCGGCCAGAGGGCATTGCCCGCGGTACCGGCAAACCCCTGACTCATCCCCACCAGCGCCAGGTACAGGAAGGGCGTCCAGGCCGCGTGCGTCACCGCCATGACCACCAGGCCGGCGGCCATGGGGTAGAGCCCGATCATCAGTGCCTTGCGGGCCCCGATCCGATCAACCGTGGGGCCTGCCACAAAGAGCATGGCGAAATGGCCCAGCGCATAGCCGCTGAACGCCAGCGCGATGTTTTCCAGGGGCCAGCCGCGCAGTTCCGCAATGGCGGTCTGATGGAACAGGATGGCGGTGACCGTGAAGGGCACGGCCAGCGCGCCCGGCAGGATCATGTAGAGCCCGGGGTCCTTCAGGGCCTGGCGCCGGGTGAAACCGGTGCCCTCCGTGGTCTGGTCCTGCTCCGCCCGGGCGCGCACGGTCTCAGGGTGGGTTGCGTCCCGGGAGAGCCAGCGCATCAGCGGCAGCGCCAGCAACAGCAGGAAACCCGCGGCCAGCAGCCAGGGCGCACGCCAGCCCCAGGCCGCCAGCATCAGCCCACCAGCGGCCGGCAGCAGGGCCTCGGAGAGGGGCAGCCCAGAGACCGTCAGGGCCATCACCTTGCCCCGGTCGCGGTCAAAGTAGCGGCTGGCGGCGGTGAAGCCGATGTGGGTCATCATGCCCTGGCCACCGAGCCGGCCGAGGAAGAAACCGGGAATCAGCAGCAGCCAGTGGGGCGCCATCCCGATCAGAAGCCCGCTGGCGGCCAGCATGGCCAGGGCCAGCGTGATGGTGTTGGCCAGGGACCAGCGGTCCACGATCGTGCCCAGGCGCAGCAGCACGAGGGCCGAGCCCAGGGTGGCCAGGCTGTAGTAGCTGCCATAGGCGGCGTTGCTCAGGGCGAACTCCTCCCGCAGGCTGCTGCCGAACAGGGAGATGAAGAAGGTCTGGCCGAACCCGGAGAACGCCGTCGCCAGCAGCGCGAACAGCGCCAGCGAGGGGTTGGTCCGGATGAAGCGGGGCAGAAGGTGCGTCAAAACGGGCTCCGTTACGGACAGGGCCCGTTATGATACGCAGCCCGACAGCGGTGTAACACCGAGCACCGGGTCAGGACCTTCCGAAACCGTTCTGGCGTAGCCGGTTGAGTGCTGCCATCACCTCGAACACCCGGGGCAGGGCCAGGTCGCCGTCCGGGCGGTTGCTCAGCGCGGCCGGGCCGTCCGCCAGTCGTTGGGCAATGACCTCCGGGGGCTGCTTGAGCGTCTCCCCGGATTTTGCGAGCGCCGCCAGAAGCTGGCCGATGGCCCGCACCTGGGAGGCATCCGCGATCTGTTCCACCGCGCGCAGGTCCACGTCATCCCGCCCGAAGATCAGGGTATCCCGGCCACGGGCCTGGGTTTTGGTCTTGCCGGGCTTGGCCTCCGCGCTCAGGTGGCCGGCGTTGAGTGTGCGTGGTTGGGGCCGGCTGAGGTGGTCGCGGGCCTCGGATTCGCGCCCGGTGGCGAAGCGTTCCGCCACCGCGCGGGCGTTGTCAGTGACGTCATGGGCGCGGTAGTCCTGCATCTGGATGACGGTGTCGGCACAGTCGAAGTAGTCACCGGAGCCGCCCATCACCAGGACGGTGGACGTGGCCAGGTCATCCCGCAGCTGGCGTATGCGATCGACGAAGGGGGTGATGGGCTCGCTCTCCTGGGCGACCAGGGCCTGCATCCGCCGGTCGCGGATCATGAAATTGGTGGCGGAGGTGTCCTCGTCCACCAGCAGGGTATCGGCGCCGGCCTCCAGCGCTTCCTGAAGCGCGGCGGCCTGGCTGGTGGAGCCCGAGGCGAGGTCCGTGCTGAACTGCTCCGTGGTCTTACCGAAAGGCAGTCGATTGATGTAAGGGGAGAGGTCCACCCCGTGTACGGCGCGCCCGTCTTCGGCGCGGATCTTGACCGCCGTCGACCGTGCGACCACCCGTTCGCGGCCGTCGCCCGGTATGTGGTCATAGACGCCCAGACTGAGGGCGGCCAGCAGTGTGGACTTGCCGTGGAAGCCACCGCCCACGATCAGGGTGATGCCCTCGGGGACGCCCATGCCGGTGATCGGACCCTGGTTGGGTGTCTCCAGTGTGATGGCATGCGAGGCCGGGGATTGAAATGTGATGGCCTCTGCCAGGGGGCGGTCGTCCACGCCGGAATGCCGCGGCAGTACCGAACCATCGGCCACGAACGCCACCAGTCCCTTTTCCGCCAGCTGATTGCGCAGCGCCTGCTGGTCCTCTGTCACGGCCATGTGCCACTCCAGCGCTTTCAGGTCCAGCGAGCGGGCCGTGGCGGCGGTTTGCACGGCCTCGGGCAAGCGTTCACAGATGAGCTTGCGGGCCTGGTGCCCAAGGATACTGCGCCCGCGCGCCGGCAGGTCCAGGCTCAGGCGCAATTCCACGGTGCCGTCATCCAGCAGCACGGCGGTGCGGTCAATCACGGTCTGGGCACCGGCATCGATCCCCAGTGCTTTTTCATTCCGGGTCGCCTGGCGGAAGGCGCGGGCAATGTAGTCCCGGGCCGCGCACCGTCGGGCCTGGGTCGTGAACACCGTTTCCGGAAGGTCCGCCGTGGCGGCGTCCACCCGTGCCCGCACGCGCGAGGGCGCGGCGAACGGGTCGGCCTGGACATGGTCAACGATCAGGGTCCAGCCCTCGAAGCGGTGTTCGCCGAGCAGATCCTTGTAGGCTTTGTAGCTTTTGCCGTCGAGTCGGGTGAGCAGTGATGCCAGTTCTTTCATGCCAGCCGTCCGGTTGCAGAAAAGTACATGCTAACAGAGGGTTATCGAACAGGTGTTTGAATCCTTTCCGTGACGGATGTCACATCTCCAACTATATTGCAGGCGAATCCGCCCACTACGAAAATTCGGAGATTACGCCATGCTCGCCCTCATGCGTCGTTTTTCCATCCGCCAACGCCTGATGGGACTGGTGGGCGTTGCCTTCCTGCTCCTGCTCGCGCTCGTCCTTCTGGTCGCCAATGATTTTGAGGAAGGCCTCTACGACAGCAGCAAGGAACGGACCCGCAACCTGGTCCAGAGCACCATGAAAGTGGTTGAGCACTTCCATGAGCGCCAGGAGAGCGGGGATCTCAGCGAGGAGGAGGCCAAGGACCGTGCGGCGGAAGCGGTGCGCGGCCTGCGTTATGGTGATGATGACTACTTCTGGATCCACAACATGGACCTGGTCATGGTCATGCACCCGTTCAGCGAGGACCTGGAGGGTGAATCACTGGGTGATTACGAGGATCCGAACGGCGTACGTCTGTTCTCCGAAATGAACAAGACCATCCGCAACGAGGACGGTTCCGGTTTTGTGCCGTATCACTGGCCCAAGCCGGGCTTTGATGAGCCGGTGCGCAAGATTTCCTACGTTCAGCGGTTCGAGCCCTGGGACTGGGTGATCGGCACCGGCATTTACCTGGATGAGCAGGAGGCGCAGTACGCCACGGCCATGAGCGGGGTGGTCACCCTGGCCGTAATTGGTTTCCTGATACTGATCGGGGTCAGCTTCCTGATCGTCCGCAGCGTAACCCGGCCCATGGCCGCGGCCGCGACCGCCATGGAGAGCATCGCCACCGGCGAAGGGGATCTCACGCGGCGCCTGGACGACTCGGGCAGCGATGAGGTGGCCCGGGTGGCGGGCGGTTTCAACAGCTTTGTGGCACGGATCCAGACCATGGTCCGTGAGCTGCGGGACGTGGTCAGCACCAACCAGGAAGTGGCCGGCAGTGTGCGCAGTTCGGTGACCGAGGCCGGACAGTCCTTCGACCAGCAGAAATCCGAGCTGGATACCGTGGCCTCGGCCATCGAGGAAATGACCCAGACCGTGGATGACGTGGCCAAGCGCATCAGCGAGGCGGCGGACGCTGCCAGCAGCGCCAATGACCGGGCCAGCGAGGGCGAGCACACGGCCCAGGAGGCCCGCGACCGCATGGCGACCCTGGTGCAGGAGGTGCAGCAGTCGAGCGATGCCATCGGCAAGCTGGACGAACATGCCCAGAACATCGGCCAGGTGCTGGACGTGATCCATGGTGTTGCCGACCAGACCAACCTGCTGGCATTGAACGCCGCCATCGAAGCGGCCCGCGCCGGTGAGCACGGGCGTGGCTTCGCGGTGGTGGCGGACGAGGTGCGCAACCTGGCCAGCCGCACCCAGCAGTCCACGGACGAGATCCGAGAGATGATCAATCAGCTCCAGGAAGGCACCCGCCACGCGGTCGAGACCATGCAGCGCAGCAGCGAACAGACCCAGAGCATGCAGTCGAGCGTGGACTCAGCCCGTGAGGCGCTGGAGGCGATTGCCGGCTCGGTCAGCACCATCACCGACATGACCCAGCACGTGGCCACCTCGGCCGAGGAGCAGTCCCAGGCCTCCAGCGAGATCTCCGCCAGCCTCAATCACCTGACCACGCTGGCGGGGCAGGTGCGCGAGGAGCTCAACAGCATCCGCGAGCAGTCCGAATCCCTTGGCAGTGCGGCGGACTCAATTGAGAGTATGGTCCGTCAGTTCCGGGTGGAGTAACGCCCCCGGCTGGGTTAAGGTTGCCGTTTTCACGCTCGCGGGGAACGGAATTGGAGTACGTCTGCGTCTACTGTGGTTCGCGAACCGGTCATGACGACGCCTATGCGGAAGCCGCCCGCCAGCTTGGGCGAGCCCTGGCTGAGAACGGGCTTGGGTTGGTCTATGGCGGGGCCTCCATCGGGATGATGGGCCTGGTCGCCGACTCTGTTCTGGCGGAGGGTGGCCAGGTGATCGGCGTGATTCCGGAATCCCTGCAGCAGAAGGAAGTGGCCCACGAGGGGCTGACGGAGCTTCTGGTCACGGCGGACATGCACGAGCGCAAGCGCCTGATGGCGGATCGCGCGGATGCGTTCATCGCCATGCCGGGCGGCCTTGGCACCCTGGAGGAACTGTTCGAGATCCTGACCTGGGGCCAGCTCCGCTTCCATGCCAAGCCCATTGGGCTTCTCAACACCCGGGGCTATTACGATGACCTCATCCGGTTCCTCGACGGAACCGTCAGTGAGGGCTTCGTACACCCGCGCCATCGCGCCATGCTGAGGGTCAGCGACACGCCACGGGGATTGCTGGAACAATTGGATCCATAATATATTGTTTTAAGCAAATAACCGGAGGCTATTATGGATCCACAGTTCTGGCATGACATCTGGACGGAACGCAAGATCGGCTTCCATCGCTCCGATGTCCACCCCATGCTCCAGCGTCATTGGCCCGCGCTCGCACGCGGAGGCATGGATGTGCTGGTGCCGCTCTGTGGCAAGGCGCTGGACATGCGCTGGCTGGCCGGTGAGGGGCATCGTGTCACGGGCATTGAGCTGGACCAGCGGGCGGTCGATGAGTTCTTCGCCGAATGGGACCGTGAGCCTGCGGTGGATCAGCGTGCGGACGGGTTGACTGAGTACAGTGCCGGCAATGTGCATCTGGCGGTGGGGGATTTTTTTGACCTGCGGCCGACGGAGCTCTGGCATGCGTTCTATGACCGCGCTGCCCTGATCGCCCTGCCAGAAGCCATGCGGCCCCGTTACCTGGAGCGTCTGGCGGCGCTCGTGGCGACTGGTGGAGAGGGGATTCTGATCACCTTTGAGTATCCGGATGCGGAGATGGACGGCCCACCCTTCTCGGTTCGGCGCCCAGAGTTGGAGGCCCAGAGTTGGTTCCGGATTGAACAGCTTGAGCGCAGTGAAGTGATCGATGCCTACACCAACCTGCAGGAAGCAGGTGTGAGCTCCCTGGTTGAGACTGCCTACAGGTTGGTGCGGACAGGGGAACCGACTTAGGCAAGTGCCTTCAGGGCCGCGTCATAGTCCGGCTCTTCGCCGATTTCCGGCACCAGCTGGCTGTGCAGGACCTGGTTGTTTTCATCCAGAACCACCACCGCGCGCGCACAGAGGCCACTGAAGGGGCCGGAGCTCAGGTTTACGCCGTAGTCCTGGCGGAAGCTGTCGTTACGGAAACAGGAGAGCGTGACGACGTCATTCAGCCCTTCCGCGCCGCAGAAGCGTGCCGCTGCGAATGGCAGGTCCGCCGAGACCACCAGAACCACGGTGTTGTCCAGGCTGCTGGCCTTCTCGTTGAAGGTGCGCGTGGAGGCAGCGCAGACGCCGGTGTCGACGCTGGGAATGATGTTGAGGATCTTGCGCTGGCCCTGCCAGTCGCCCAGGGTTTTCTCTTCAAGGTCCGGGTTGGTCAGGGTGAAATCGGGCGCGGTTTCGCCGGGTTGGGGCAGATTGCCGCTGACCTCGACCGGATTGCCGCCAAGTGTGACCTGTGCCATTGCTGTTCTCCTTGCTGTTGTCTGAATCCGAGTGTCCTGACGTACGATGCAGGACCCATTCCGGCCCAAAGTGGCTGTCACGTCAACTGATACAGTATCAG
>JBNJEG010000039.1:0-17640 GCA_051745655.1 Pseudomonadota bacterium | reverse complement strand
TGGCGGAAGGCTCAGTGCACGTGGCCGTGCTCTTTCTCTTCGTCGGACGGCTCGCGCGTATCAACCACCTCAACATCGAAGTGCAGACGCTGGCCTGCCAGCGGGTGGTTGGCATCGATGGTCACGGTCTCATCCTCAACGGATACCACGCGTACAATCTGCGGACCTCCGGGCGTTTCCGCCTGGAACTGCATGCCCGGCTCAACCTTCTCAACGCCCTCAAAAGCGGAACTCGGTACCGGCTGGACCAGTTCTTCACGTACTTCGCCGTAGGCGTTCTCCGGATCCAGCGAAACCTGCGCTTCGTCACCCTGGGCCTTGTCGGTCAGTGCTTCTTCCAGGCCACTGATGATGTTTTGTGCACCCTCCAGATAGCTGAGCGGTTCGCGCTCGCGGGAAGAATCCAGAACCTCACCCTCATCGTTCTTGAGGGTGTAATGGATGCTGACGACACGGGATTCGGTCATGTTGACTCCTTGCGTGTGGGACAGAAACGTCGTAATCAAAATAGTGCGGTGGATCGAAAGTGTTGCTGAACAGTGGCCTGTACAGAGGGACTTACGACGATCCGGGACGCAAGGGTGCTGCTCAATACAGGCACCCAAGCTCCATGGTATAAAATCAGGCCCCTTTTGAAAACCGGGTCAGTCAATACGACCCAGTGAAAAGAAACTTCCCTGGCTGATGACACCGATGTGAGTGGCCCCATTAATCGCCCTTTCCTCGGCCAGATCCGTGAGGTGGTAGAAGGCGCTGCGTTCGATCCGGGCCTGCAGTCCGCGTCGGACCACAACATACGGCTGTGGCTCACCACTGTTCTCGTCCGTGCGCACGATCAAGGGGTGTGACTCACCGATCGGAAAGCAGTCGTCAACGTCCGTCCGCAACCAGAGTACCCGTGAATCACCCTCTCCTTCCTGCTCAACGCTGTGTGCCAGGAAAGGAACATCTTCGACCTGGATCCTGTATTTCTCATGCGGCGTGAGGAGATAGTAGTAACCATCTGATTCACGACGCATAATGGAAGCGAAAAGCTTCCGTAGCGCGAGTCGTGTGATCTCACGCCCCTGATAGAACCAGCGTCCGTTTCGACTGATGAAAAGCTCAAGATCGTCCGTAAAGGGCGGCTCCCACTGGTCCACGGGCGGCCCCTGTCCGGTTGTATCGTACTGGGCGACGTGTTCGAATTGTCGGGCCAGTTCCGTCTGGGAATCAGGTGCCCCCATCTGCATCCTCCGGTACGGTGTGTGGAGCGCTTCAGGCGCCAACAGAATCTGATACTAGCGGTGCGGACCGCCCCCCTTCAATGACGGACAAGACGGAGATGGACGATGACGGAGCGCTTTTCAGCCACGCAGCTGCAGAGTGAATTCCCGCTGGACGCCGGACTGGCCTACCTCAACCATGCCGCGGTCGCTCCGTGGCCCCGACGAGCCAGCGATGCCGTGGTCCGGTTTTCCGTCGAGAACAGCCGTATAGGTGCCAGCCGGTACCCACGGTGGCTGACCGTAGAGGACCAGCTGCGCCACAACCTCGCCCACTTGATCAACGCGCCGTCCGCTCAGGACATCGCCCTGTGCAAGAATACTTCCGAGGCCCTTTCCATGGTGGCCGCCGGCCTTGAATGGAACCCCGGGGACGAAGTGGTGATTACCAGCCAGGAGTTCCCTTCCAACCGGATTGTGTGGGAATCACTGGCGAGCCAGGGAGTTACGGTAAGGGTGGCGGACATTGACCGGCAGGATGTTACCCCCGAAGGCGCCATCGAAGATCTGCTCAATGAGCGCACCAAACTGCTGTCAGTCAGCTCCGTCCAGTACGGCACCGGTCTGCGCCTGGATGCCGGCCACCTGGGCGCCCTCTGTGACAGCCATGGCATTCTGTTCTGCCTGGACGCCATCCAGAGCGCCGGCGCTGAGCCCCTGGATGTCCAGGCCGTCGGCGCCCATTTCGCTATGGCGGATGGCCACAAATGGATGCTGGGGCCGGAGGGCCTGGCTTTCTTCTATGTGGCGCCGGAATGGCGCGAATCCCTGAGGCTGTACGAGTATGGCTGGCACATGGTTGCCGACCGGGGCAATTACGACCGCAAGGACTGGGAGCCGGCGTCGGACGCGAAACGCTTCGAGTGCGGCAGCCCCAACCTGCTCGCAGCCCATGCACTGGAAGCGAGCACGGGGCTGTTGCTCGAGGTGGGCCTGCAGCAGGTCAGGGAAAGGATTGACCAACGCGTTGCGCATCTTGCCACGGGGCTGGCGCAGATCGCGGGCGTTACGCCCATTACACCAGGCGAACAGGAGCGGCGGCTCGGGATTTATACGGTACAGGTTGCAGGCCAGGACAGCCGCCGCCTCTGCCAGCAGCTGGCAGAGGATCAGGTGATCTGCGCCAACCGTGGTGGTGGCATACGCTTCTCACCGCATTTCTACACGCCCTATGCCGCGCTGGAGCAGGCACTGGACCGGCTGGAGCACCATATCGGGAGGGGCTGATCAGATCCCGGAGCCGTCATCGTCCCGGCGAGGCAGGATAAACTCAACATCGCTGTTCTGGGTTGCGTTCATGAGCGCACTGACCACATCCTCAATGGACGCGCCCCGATACAGGATTTCGTAGAGCCCCCGCACAAGCGGCATGTACACGCCAATTTCCATGGCCTTCTCGTGGACCAGCTCCAGCGTTCGCACACCTTCGGCGACCTGGCCCAACTCCGTCACCGCCTCATCCAGTGTTTTTCCCTTGCCGACCGCATAGCCGACACGGTAGTTGCGGCTCAGGTTTGAGGTGCACGTCACGATCAGATCCCCTACCCCAGCGAGCCCCAGGAAGGTCATGGGGTTGGCGCCCATGCTGACTGCAAACCGACTCATTTCCGCCAGGCTGCGGGTGATCAGCATGGATTTCGTGTTTTCACCCATCTCACGGGCCGCCGCGAGACCTGAAACTACGGCATAGATGTTCTTGAGGGCGCCACCGAGTTCCACGCCGTAGACATCCAGGTTGGCGTAGATCCGGAAATAGGCGTTACCCAGAACCGCCTGCACCTGTTCGCGCAGCTCCCGGTCCTCCGAAGCGATCACGGAGGCGGTAATTTCATGCTGAACGAGCTCACTGGCGAGGTTGGGGCCACTGAGGACACCAACCCGGACACCGGGAAGCTCTTCCGTAAGAACTTCACTCATCAGGCGGAAGCCTTCCCGCTCAATGCCCTTGGTAAGGCTTACCACCATCTGTTGCTGACGGAAATGGTGGGCAGCCCCCCGGATCACTTCCCGAAAAACCTTGCTGGGCAACGCCACGAAGACCAACTCGGCCTGCTCGATCGCGCTCCCCATCTCGGTGGTGGGCTCAACCAGCGGGTGCAGGGTCAATTCGGGGAAATACGGGCTGTTAATGCGGGTACGGCGGATTTCCTCCGCCCTTTCCGCGCTGCGCATCCAGAGGCGCACGGGGTGGCCATTCTCGGCGAGCACCTGGGCCATGGCGGTACCGAAACTGCCGCCACCAAGCACAGTGGTCTGGGTCGCGTTCTCCATGAAGCGGGCTTATTCCGTCATTGCGGGTTGGCTCACGAGGCTTCGCATTCCAGCGCGCGCACCAGGTTCTGGAACTGTTCCTGGTTGTGATGGTTCATGCTCATCAGTGTGCGATGCGCATCGAGAACCTTGTCGCGCACGTCCTGCTCGCTGGCGCGCATGAGCGGAATCTCTTCCAGCTCCTCCGGGTCCCGCGCCGGCTCGCGAACAATCAGGAAAATGCGATCAAAGCCCATGGAATGAATGATGCGGGTGACGTCGGGGTTCGTAGTGATCAGCGTGGGCAGGAAATGACTGCGCTCCTCCGAGGCCATGGCGATCTTGGCGAGCAACCCAAGCGTGGTACTGTCGATGACTTCGGTCTCAGTCAGGTCGACCACCACTGTTCGGAATTCGGGGTTACCGAACATGTCGTCTATGATCTGGTCCAGCGTAGAGCAGAGGTTGAGACGTACTTCTCCGATGAACTTGAGTACGTAAATACCCCGCTCCTGAGCCTGCAGGATCTTGCAATCACTCATCAGCAGCACGCCCGTCGGTCACCGTCACTATGGCAATGTCATCAGGGAGTTCTTGCATTGCCTCGATCTGTAGCGACTCACTGAGTCTGTCGACAGTGTGACGCCCAGATTGCACGAGTTCAAGTAACCGCTTTTCTTTCTGATCCAGGCTGGGTGCGTTAATGACCTCAAGAATGCCATCGGAAAAAAGGATCAGGCGGAACCCAGGTCTCAGGGATTCCTGATAGGTTGTCCAGTCCGGTTCCGTGAACAGTCCTACGGGGAGGCCGCTACCGTCCAGGAAGCGCGCCCCCTGATCATCCAGCAGTATCGGCATGGGGAAATGGCCGCCCACGGAATACCGCAGTTCGCCCGCATCAGTATCCACCAACCCCACGAACAGGGTTACGTGCTTGCCAAGACCGGTTTCCAGGAGCTCATGATTGACGCGTTGAAGGAATCGCTCGGGGTTCAGGATGTCATTGCTTGAGCCGCGCCTGAGATTCCGCTGGAGCCGGTTGGTCAGATTCTTGAGAAGCACTGTCACGAACGCGGAGCTGGCGCCATGGCCGGAGACATCCGCGATGTAGACCAGGCTGAGATTCTCATCCAGCTTCATGTAGTCCAGGAAATCGCCGCTGAGGAAAAGCGACGGCTGCACACAGTGGGTCATGACAACCCCGGCCATGGACTGGTTGGGGTCTGGGAGCATCTTCATCTGGACCTTGCGCCCGGCACTCTGGTCCGCACGGAGTTCGGCAATACCCTCACGCAGGTTCAGGTTCTTGCGCTCAAGCTCTTCGCGGTAAACCTCGTTGAGCCGGGCCACGCGCACACGCTCAAAAAGTTTCCCAAGGGCGTCATCGACGGCGTTCTTGTCCTGCAGGGGCTTGAGCACCACCTCGGAAGCGCCGGCGCGCATGGCGGCAACCACCTCGACGGCTGTTCCGGCGGCCATAAGCGCGATAACGGGCACCTCGATATTACCGATGACCGCCTCCCGGGCCAGCTCACCGATGTGCTGCGGCGGAAGGTCCGCAAAGATCACGTCGGGCACCGTTGTACCGAGATTGGCCAGGCCCTCAGCGAGTAATTCACAGGCGGTCACGTAATAACCCCGGGCCTGGAGATGGCGACGCAGCTCATCCCGGCTTGCCGGGTCCGCGTCGATGATCAGGATCTGTTCCGTGCGGGTGACCATGGGCACTGTTCCCGGCGACAGCAAAGTTCCGGCCCGGCGCGGCGGTACGCGGGCGTGACTGATGTGCTAGAGTCTGGCCCTGTTACGCGACTTAGGCAAGCGGAAAGCCCTGATTATGCGAAGTGCCCTGGACGACCTGCTTGGTGCCTACGACAAGCTGATCATGGACCCGGTTCATGGCGGCATCCGGCTTCACCGCCATGAAGTGGAAGTCATCGATCACCGCCTGTTCCAGCGCCTGCGTAATATCTGTCAGAACGACATCCTCAGCCTGGTCTTTCCTGGTGCCACCCATTCCCGCTTCCTGCACAGCATTGGTGTGATGCATGTGGGGGACCGGATGTTCCGCGCCATGATGGATGCCTACCTGCGTGAACGCCAACTCAGCCGCCAACCCGAACTGACATTCGAGCAGCTCGACGCCATCGATTATATGGCCAAGGTGATCCGGCTGGCCTGCCTGCTGCATGACAGCGGCCACTCCAGCTTCTCACACCAGTTCAACCAGGCTGACCGGATTCAGCGTCTGATGCAGGCACCCGGGCGTTTCGAGCAGCTGTGGGCCGGCGTGGACACATCTCCCTTCTACCCCCGGACACCTGATGTACTTGAGCATGAGCATTACTCTGTGCGCATCGGCTGGGAGGTTCTCTCCGATATGGATCTGCCGGGTCGATTCGGGATTGAGATCCGGGATGTACTGGGTGTGATGGAAACCACCGAACCTACGCCCAGCGAACGGTTCCAGCACCATGCCCGCACCTTCTGGGCCTTCATCGCGGGGCCGGATGCGCATGCTGGGGCGCTTGAGACCTCTGCAGTGCCCCGCCTGGTCATGGACCTGCTTTCCTCCGTGGTTTCCGGCGAAATCGATGCCGACCGGGCCGATTACATGCTGCGTGACGGCTTCCACTCCTCGGTGACCATTGGCGGCTTCAACCTCGACCACCTTCTCAACAACCTGCGCTTTGGCTGGAGCCTTGATTCGCCATGGCTGGGGCTGGCGGTCACCCAGAAGGGTTTGGGTGCAATGGAAGACTTCGTCTACTCCCGCTACCAGATGTACCGCAAGGTCTATGCCCACAAGACGGCCCTGGGCTTCGACTGGCTCCTGCGCGAGGCGATCAATGAGGTGCTCGAGGACCAGGACATACTGGCATGGGTGGACGATTGTTTGGGCGATATCCGCAACTTCGCGGAAGTCACCGACACCTTTTTCTGGGAAGCCTTCCGGCGCAAGGCCCGCGCCAACCCAGGGAGCTGCTCACGCTGTGTCGTCGACCGCATTCGCCTGAACCACGTGGATACCCGGGAATGCCTGGACCGGGATGGTATTGAGGCGCATCGGCATGATCTTTCCAAAGCCTTGAATGCGCCCGTTGAGGAGATCGTGACCTGCACCATGCATGCACGCTTCTCCCACATCCGGGACCATTTCGATGGCATCCAGGTGCTCGCGCGCGAGGCGGTGACCGGCAAACGGCGCCTTGAACGGATCACGGATATGTCCACCTTCTTCCAGAAGTTCTCCGACAGCACCATCGTGCACTTCTACCGCCTTCCGAAGCCATTGCGGCGACACTCGGAGTAGCTCTCACTCCCCGCGTGATTGTTTTTGACAATCACTCTGATCATTCCTCGATTGGCCGGTTCTTGATCCGTTTTTCCCATAATGGCGTAGTATTAAAGATAATGCGCCGCAAACAGCGGCAAACCAGGGACCCGGCAGTCTCAACAGGCAAGAACACCATGGCACACGCACGCAACCTCCTTTACAGCGTTCTGCGCTGGTTTGACTCCGAAGCAGGAGCCGACAGTATTGATCGCGAAAGCACCCGACTCAACTGGATCCGGATCGCCCCGTTCATCGCCCTGCATCTGGGCTGCATCGGCGTAATCTGGGTTGGCGCGAGCGCATTCGCCGTCTGGTTTGCGATTGGTTTCTTCGTACTCCGCATGTTTGCGATTACTGGTTTCTATCACCGGTATTTCGCACACAAGACGTTCAGCACCAACCGGTTCTGGCAGTTCGTATTCGCGGTGCTCGGCTCCAGTGCCGTCCAGCGTGGACCGCTCTGGTGGGCCGCCCATCATCGCCACCATCATCAGTATTCAGACACCGAGCAGGATCTCCACTCCCCGGAACAGCAGGGGTTCTGGTGGTCGCACGTGGGCTGGTTCACCTGCGACGCCGCGTTCCTGACCGATTACCGCAGGGTTGGCGATTGGGCCCGTTATCCGGAGCTCAGATTCCTCAACCGGTTTGATGGCATCGTCCCGCTGGTGTGTCTTGTCGGCATTTACGCGCTGGGCGAGGCTCTGGCCGCCTGGGCTCCCTCGCTGGGCACGAGCGGCCCGCAACTGACCATCTGGGGCTTCTTTATTTCCACTGTGGCCGTGTTCCACGGGACGGTATCGATCAACTCCCTGGCCCATGTCTGGGGCCGGCGCCGCTTCGAGACCTCGGATGACAGTCGGAACAATTTCTGGCTGGCGCTCATCACCCTTGGCGAGGGGTGGCACAACAACCACCATCGCTGGCCTGCCTCCGCACGCCAGGGGTTCCGCTGGTGGGAGATTGACATCACTTTCTATCTGCTCTGGATGATGGAAAAGGTCGGTATCATCCACAACCTGAAGCCGATTCCGAAAGCCGTGTATGAAGAAACGCTTGAGCGGGACCGACGCAGGAAGGGCCATGACACTGAGCAGTAAACGCATCGCGCGATTCCAGACTCTATTTAATGACACACCCCCGGATATCAGCACCTTGATGGACGAGTGCTACCACTCGCGAGTGCTGTTCCGGGATCCACTGGTGGAAAGACGCGGTCAGGAAGCGCTGGCTGAGTACCTGCGGTCCGCGTACCAGAACGTCAACCGATGCGAGTTCGATTTCGGCGAACCCGCGGCCAACAGCCAATGCGTCCTGCTTCCCTGGCGCATGACGCTGGAGCATCCGAAGCTGGCTCACGGCAGCCCTATCATGGTTGAGGGGGTCAGCCTGCTTCAGGGCGAGGATGACAGCATCATTTTCCATCGCGACTACTACGACGCGGGCCAGCTTCTTTACGAGAACATTCCGGTTCTGGGTCGACTTATTCGATGGATCAGGAGTCGAGCAGCATGAGCGCAGAAGAAACCCCGTACAGTGTGACAGTATGGCTGACCGGCGCCACCTCCGGCATCGGGCTGGCGGTGCTGGCAGAACTTGTTCGCAAGGGGCACAGGGTCATCGCAACCGGCCGCAACCGTGACAAGCTTGACTCCATCGTGGCCGAGTACGGACCTGCGGTGACCGCCCTGCCCGGCGATGTCACCGACCCTGAAGACTGCCAGCGATTCCGCGAGCAGCTTATGACCATGGAGCCCATCGACTGGGCGATTCTCAATGCGGGTACCTGCGAGTACATGGATGTTTCGGCGTTTGACGCTGACCTGGTGTCCCGCGTGATCAATACCAATGTGGTTGGGACCGCCCGCGCCATCGAGGCGGTCTTACCCGCTCTCAGGGCCTCGCGCAGCAGCAGTCGTCGGCCACTGCTGGCGGTTGTCGGCTCATCGGCATGGTGGTTTCCCTTCACCAGGGCCGAAGCTTACGGCGCTTCCAAGGCTGGTGTGGCTTACCTGACGGAGTCGCTGCGCGCCGACCTTGCCGCTGAAGGCATTGATGTATCACTGGTTTCGCCGGGATTTGTGCGAACCCCCCTGACAGACCAGAATGACTTCGCCATGCCCTTCCTCATGGAGGCCGACGACGCCGCACGCATCATGGTGCGGGATCTGGGTCGCCACAGGCCCGATATTCACTTTCCCAAGCGTTTCACGCTCATGCTTAAGCTGCTGGCCTGCCTGCCACGGTCCCTGCGTGACCGCATGGCCGCGGCCATGGCCCGCAAAAGCCAGGAATCAGACGACTGACACACCATGACTGACACACAGCGTATTGCCGTTATCGGCAGCGGCATTTCAGGGCTTGTCTGCGCCTGGTTGCTGAGTCGCCATCACGAGGTCCACCTGTACGAGGCCGAATCGCAACTGGGCGGCCACACCAATACCGAGCATGTCCAGGTCGATGGCCGCAGTTGGCCGGTTAATACCGGGTTCATCGTCTACAACGACTGGACCTATCCCAATTTCATGAAGATCATGGACCAACTCGGCGTGCCGTCTGAAGCCTCCAGCATGAGCTTCAGCGTGCACGGGGGTGCCGGCCTGGAGTACAACGGGACCAGCCTGAACGCGCTGTTCGCCCAGCGCCGCAATCTCGTGAACCCCCGCTTCCTTAACATGGTCCGCGAGATTCTGCGATTCAACCGGCTCACCCGTGACGACCTCGCCAATGACCGGCTCGCTGCCGACGAGACCCTGGGGCATTACCTGGAACGCCACCGCTTCTCACGGTATTTCCGCCAGCATTACATCATTCCCATGGGAGCCGCTATCTGGTCGGCGTCCGAAAGCGACATGGACCGGTTCCCGGTGCGTTTCTTCCTGCGCTTTTTCAACAACCACGGCATGCTGTCGGTGGCCGACCGACCCACCTGGAGGGTGATCCGGGGCGGCTCTGAGGCCTACATTCCGGGCCTCATCCGCCCGCTTGGCGAGCGTGTTTACACAAACACCCCAGTGACCGCCATAAGTCGGGATCCGGAAGGCGTCACCCTGACCTCCCGGCGCGGCAACGAACGCTTTGACCAGGTTATTGTTGCCACCCATTCGGATCAGGCGCTCGCCATGCTCCGGGACGCGACGGATGATGAGCGGGAACTTCTGGGCGTTCTGCCTTACCAGCCCAATGACGTGGTACTGCATACGGACGCCTCGGTCCTGCCCCGCAACCGCCGGGCCTGGGCCGCTTGGAACTATCACCTCCCGGAATCGGCGGAAGAGCCGGTTTCAGTTACTTACAATATGAATATCCTGCAGAACTTCCGGGATGCCCCGGAAACCTTCTGCGTGACACTGAACCGTACCCATGACATCGATCCGTCGCGCATCATCAAACGGTTCAGCTACGCACACCCGCAGTTCACTCTCCCCGGAGTAGAAGCGCAATCACATTATGAACGAATCGGTGGTCGCCATCGTACGCATTACTGTGGTGCCTATTGGTTCAACGGGTTCCACGAGGACGGGGTGCGTAGCGCCCTGCGTGTGTGTGAGGCTCTGGGAGAAACACTGGAATGAGTGATCAGCCACTGGTCAGTCAGTTTCTGGAAGGCAGTATCCGGCATCGACGGGTGACGCCCGTCAATCACGCCTTCGACACACCCATTGGGATGTATTCGATCCGCCTGGATGAGTGGGATCAACTGCCCGGTCTGAACCGGGGCATAGCCACCCAGCACCTGAACCGGGTCTGGTTCCGGCGCCGGGACTATTTCCAGCCCGGTAACGGCTCCCTGGACGAGGCTGTGCGGCGGCACGTGGAGATCGCCACCGGTCAACGCCCCACCGGCCCGATCGAGCTGGTGACACATCCCCGTTACTGGGGCTGGCTGTTCAACCCCGTGAGCTTTTATTTCTGCTACGCCGGGGATGCGGACGAACACAGCAATCCGGTTCCGGAAACCATCCTGGCCCAGATTACCAACACACCTTGGGAGCAGCGTCACAGCTATGTGCTCTCCGGAGGCACCATCAACGAGACGGACAACGGCTGGTGTTCCCGCCGTTACCGCTTTGCCAAGCAATTCCATGTATCGCCCTTCAACCCGATGGAGCAGGATTACGACTGGCTCTTCGCCTTCCATCCTGAAGGGCTGCATGTGCACATGAATGTGCGTGGTCGTGAGGGCAAGGTCTTCGATGCAACACTCACCACGGGCCGGCAACGGCTCACACGGGATGTTGTCCGACACGCCCTCCGGCGTTTCCCCGCGGAAACCATCAAAGCAAGCCTTGGCATCTACCTGAACGCCTTCCGGCTCTGGCGCAAGGGCGCGGTTTTTCACGGACACCCACAGTGGGCCGGCGAATCCGCAACCAACCTTGAGCCAGCGCTGGGTGTGCCTGCAAACGCATCATCGGATCAGTTCGGAACGGTTACATCATGGAAAACCTGAAAACAACAACCACCCGCTCGGCACTTGCACCCATCGACCACTGGGCGCGCGCCCTGGTTACCGCCACGCTTCGCAACCTGGAACAGGGGCGTCTGTGCGTGGTTGAAGGCGACCGGGAAAGCTGGTTCGGCCACGATGACGGTCACCACCAGCCGGCTCAGCTGACGGTACACGACAGCTCCGCCTGGCGTGACATGGTCTCCGGCGGAAGCATCGGCGCCGCGGAGGCCTATGTGGCCGGCGATTGGGATTCTCCCGACCTGGTCGAACTCCTGCGTTTCTTCGCCCGCAATAATGACCGTATGAACGGGTTCGAGGATCGGGTCTCCTGGGTGGCCAAGCCCGCCCGCCGCTCCCTGCACTGGCTCAACCGCAATACCCGTACAGGCGCGCGCAAGAACATCGAGGCGCACTACGATCTCGGCAATGAGCTCTTTGAACGCTTTCTGGATCCAACCATGATGTATTCGGCGGCGATCTTCCCATCGCCGGATAGCAGTCTTGAGGAAGCCTCGCGTTACAAGCTTGACCGCATCTGTCAGAAACTGGCCCTGCGCCCGGAGGATCGGGTGGTGGAGATCGGCACTGGTTGGGGTGGATTTGCCCTCCACGCAGCGCGGCATTACGGCTGCCACGTGACCACCACCACCATCTCCGCCCAGCAATACGAATGGGCACGGGAGCAGATCGCCTCGCAAGGCCTGGAAGACCGCATCACACTGCTCTACGAGGATTACCGCAATCTCGAGGGCACCTACGACAAGCTCGTTTCCATCGAAATGATCGAGGCCGTTGGGCCCCAGTTCCTCGGTGAATACATGGAAACGCTGAGCGGACTGCTGAAGCCGGACGGCCTCGCCCTGATCCAGGCCATCACCCTCCCGGACCAACGCTACGAACGGGCCCTGAAAAGCGTGGACTTCATCCAGCGCTATATCTTCCCCGGCAGCTTCATTCCGTCGCTTGGCGCCATCATGGGGGCGGTACGGGACCACTCCGATCTGGTTTTCGCCCACGCCGAGGACATTGGCCTGCATTACGCGCGCACCCTGACCCACTGGCGGGAACGCTTCGAAGCCAATAGTGACGAAATCCGGAGCCTGGGATACTCTGATGCCTTCATCCGATTGTGGCGCTATTATTTCGCCTACTGCGAGGCCGGGTTCGCGGAACGGCGTATTGGCAATATCCAACTGCTGATGGGCAAGCCTGATAACCGTCGTTCCTGCATCGTCGCCGCAGGCGACCTCACCGACAACGGAGCCTGAGTATGCGCAGCCTTGCGAACTTCATCCTCTTCCAACTCGGATGGTTCGTGGCCGTTCTCTACCCGGGCCAGCTGGCCGCCCTTGCCGGTGTCGTCATTGTCGCCGCGCACCTGGCGTTCATCAGCGCTTTTCCCCAGCGCGAGTTCCGGTTCATCCTCATGGCGACCGTGCTGGGCAGCGTGCTCGATGTGCTGCACCAGAACCTCGGCATCCTCAGTTTTCCCGGACACGAGGGCGCCTTCTCCAACGGTATGATCCCGGCCTGGCTGGTGATGCTCTGGGCCATCTTTGCCACAGCCGTCAATCACTGCCTTTACTGGATGCGCCAGTATCGCCTGGTCCTTTTCGGGATGCCGCCTTTCGCAGGGGCACTCGCTTATGTGGCCGCTGAACGGGTAGGCGCCATCGAGATTGGTTACGGTCTCTGGGGTATTGTGGCGATTGGCGTAGGTTGGGGCCTGATCTATCCGGTTCTGGTCCGCATCAGCCAATGGCTGGAATCCATCGAGGAGGATCCCCTTGTTCAACAACGCTGGTAATCGCATCGTTACAGGGCTGTTTCTGGCTTCGGCTGTTGCTTCCGCCTCTGCCGAGCAGGAAATCCGGTTCAAGGGTACGGCCGAGTCCCTGGACTCCGGTGACACCGTCTATACCGAGCATCACCGCCAGACCGGCGAATGCCGTGACGGGTTCTGGACGCCCCTGGAACACGAGGTGATCTATCGCAATCCCGAGGGCGACACCATTGCGGAGAAAACCATTGACTACGGTGATGCTCCCGCGCGCCCGAGTTTCACGCTGGAAGACCAGCGCTTTGGGGAACGCATGGAGGTTCGCAACCCGGATGATAAACGGGTCCGCATCGAGTACCGCTCCACCGATGGCGACGAATCCAGCGACCGCGTCGACGCGCCCGACAATGGCGTGATCGACGCCGGTTTTGAGGTCATGGTGCGACAGAACTGGCAAGCGCTGGTGGAAGACGGTGAACGGGTCGACATCGAGTTCCTGGCCCCTACAAGGGGTAAGTTCTACCCGTTCAAGGCTGAGCCCGCCGAGATGGATGATCTTGAAGGTGAGCACGTATTCCGGATCAGCGTTGCCGGCTGGGTTTCCAGCTGGTTCGTCGATCCCATCCACCTGGCCTACAACGACGAGCGCCAGCTGACGGATTTCCACGGGCTCACCAACATTCTGCGCAATCCGGAAGACAATCACCGGGCGCATATCCGTTATGAGTACGAGGACAGCCCTGGTTGCCGGTGAGAGCCTGCACGGCGGCCTCAGCTGTGGTAGGGTAAGGCGCCATTCGACGCCCTTTTCGCCCAGATGGAAAAAGACCCGAAAATCATGCGCTTTGTCACTTTCAACGTGAACGGCATCCGTGCGCGGATGCATCAGCTCGAACAGCTTGTGAACGACTACCAGCCGGATGTGATCGGTCTCCAGGAAACCAAGGTTGCCGATGACCAGTTCCCGGCAGCGGATGTGGAGCATCTTGGTTACCACGTCAGCTGGTTCGGCCAGAAGGGTCACTATGGTGTCGCGCTGCTCAGCCGTAACGAGCCAGTCCGGGTCCAGCGCGGCTACCCCTGGGACGATGAGGACGCCCAACGTCGGCTGATTACGGCGGACATCCCCATTGGCGATGAGACGGTGACCGTCATCAACGGCTACTTCCCGCAGGGCGAGAGCCGGGATCACCCCACCAAGTTCCCGGCCAAGGAGCGTTTCTACCAGGATCTCCAGCGGCTGCTCCGGGAACAGTATTCGCCCGAACATCCCCTGTTGGTCATGGGCGACCTCAACATCTCTACCACGGACCTCGATGTGGGCATCGGGGAGGATAACCGCAAGCGCTGGCTGCGCGAGGGTAAGTGCTCCTTCCTGCCGGAAGAGCGGGAATGGCTGGAACAGGTCAAGAACTGGGGGCTGAGCGACGTCTACCGTCGACTCTATCCGGAAACCGATGACTACTTCAGCTGGTTCGATTACCGCAGCCGCGGTTTCGAACGCGATCCCAGGCGCGGCCTGCGAATCGACCTGATCCTGGCGACGGAACCCCTGGCCCAGCGCGTGACAGACAGTGGCATTTCCTACAGTATCCGGGGTATGACCAAGCCCTCCGACCACTGTCCGGTGTGGGCTGATTTTCGCCGGTAAACCCAGCACTGGGATGGTGCGGTCGCATGAAGCGCAAGACCCGTGATCGGATCCTCGACGCCAGCCTTGAGCTGTTCAACGCGGACGGGGAGTCCAACGTAACGACCCTGCAGATCGCTGATGAGATCGACATCAGCCCGGGCAATCTGTATTACCACTTCAAGAGCAAGAGCGACATCGTCACCGAGCTCTATGATCGCTACGAGCATGAGATCCAGGATCTTCTCGCGGTTCCGGAGGTCGAGATCTCGGTGGACGACCAGTGGCTTTTCCTGCACCTGATTTTCGAGACGATCGCCCGTTATCGCTTTCTCTATCAGGACCTGGTCAACGTCCTCTCCCGCTACCCGGTGCTGCAGCCACGCTTCCAGCGGATCGTCAAACACAAGTACCAGGCGAGCCGCCGCATCTGTGCCAGCTTCCGGGAACAGGGCATTCTTTCCGCCACCGACAGGGAGGTGGAGGCACTGTGCCACCAGATCGTATTGACGCTGAATTACTGGCTCAGCTTCGAGATGATCTCTCACCTGAACGACAAGGATTCAGTGGATCTCGGCCGAGGGGTCTATCAAGTAATGGTGCTGGTCGCCCCCTACCTGCGCGCTGAGGAACGCGAGGCTCTGGAGGCGATGAGCGAGGATTACCTCTAGGCGGGGTCAGTCGTCACGCTTCTCCACTTCGCTGCGAAGCCGCCTGACCTCTTCCTGCAGCTCCTGCACCTGCTGTTCCAGCTCGCGAACCCGACCGGGCATGGGAATTCCGAGGCGATCCAGCGTCCTGGAAACCCGTTCATCGAACACCGATTCCAGCCGGTTCCATGTGCCGGAGGCACGCTCACGCACCTCGCCCACGCTGTCCTCAACCGCCTTGACCTGCCGATTGACGGCGCCACGGGTGCGTTCCTCAATATCCTCGCCTTCCTGAACCAGGCGCTCGAAGAAACGACCGGTGTCCTCCTCTGCCTTGGTGTAGGCGCCCAGACCAGCGAGCCAGATCTGTCGGGCCGAATCCTTGATGCGATCCGCCAGCTGCTGCTGTTCGTGACTGGTTTCGTTATTGGGCTCTTCGTCTTTTTCCGCCATGGGCTTGGACTCCGGCGCATGCTTTCTGTGAGAATCCCATTATACCTGAACCCGGGGCCTGGCATGAAACTCAGACAGTACCTGAAAAACCGGATTGTGCCCGATGCGATCGACCGCCAGGTCGATCGCATGCGCAAGATCACCGGCAGTCTCGGCCACGATCCCTGGGGATTCCAGGAGGATGCTGCCAAGATCGGAATGACACTGGTCCGGCCCGTGCACGACTATTGGTTCCGCGTCGACAGTCGGGGCGAGGACAAGGTCCCCGACGAAGGGCCAGTACTGCTGGTGGCCAACCACAGCGGTCAGCTGCCCCTGGATGGGCTCATGATCGGCTATACCATTGCCAATCGTGCCCGAGCCCCCCGCCTGCCCCGTGCCATGATCGAGCGATTCTTTCCAACCGTGCCCTGGCTTGGGAACCTGCTCAACCAGGTGGGCGCGGTACTCGGCGACCCGGCCAACTGCGCCCGCATGCTCGAGAACGGCGAGGCGGTCATTATTTTTCCCGAGGGCATTCGTGGCTCCGGCAAACCCTACCGGGACCGGTACCAGCTCAAACGGTTCGGGAGCGGCTTCATGCGCCTCGCCATGGATCACAAGGCAACCATCGTGCCGGTCGGCGTTGTCGGGTGCGAAGAAACCATTCCCGCATTCGGCAATATCCGCCCCCTGGCGCGTTGGCTTGGCGTCCCCTATGTGCCGGTAGCGGCTCCGGTCATCCTGCCGAGTCGCATCTACCTCCGTTTTGGTGACCCCATGCAGTTCACACCGGATGAGGAAATGACCGAAGAGACCCTCACACGTCATGTCGACCGGGTTCGCCATGCCATCAGCGATCTGATCGATGAAGGCCTTAGCGAGCGGGAGCGGGTGTTTTGAGCGGCGCCGCAGACAACAAGCCCACCCTGCTGGTTACCGGAGCCGGCGGTGCTCTGGCCCAGCAGGTGATCCAGCGCCTGCGCGCGGACTACCGGATCGTGGCCGTGGATTTCCGCCAGGAGGTCTGGCTGGGCCCCGACATCCCCAGCTACCGCATCGACTTCCAGAAGCGCGGGTTCGAGGATCTGTTCCGGCGCTATCGTTTCGACGGTGTGATCCATCTCGGGCGCATCATGTCCAGTCAGGGCACACGTTTGAGCCGGTATAACGCCAACGTCCTGGGTACCGACCGTCTGCTGTCGCTCAGCGACCGCTACGGGGTCAAACGGGTCATCGTGCTGTCCACGTACCACGTCTACGGTGCCAACGCCTTCAACCCGGCGCTGATTGATGAGTCCTACCCTCTCAAAAGCGCCGGGCTCAGCATGGACCTGGTGGACTCCGTGGAGCTCGAGAACCTGGCGACCATCTACCTGTGGCGCAATCCGGATCTCAACATCACGATCCTGCGCCCTTGCAATATCGTTGGCCCCGGCGTGCGCAATACCATCAGCAACCTGCTGGCTTCACGCAATGCGCCGGTGATGGCCGGTTTCTCGCCTATGATGCAGTTCATCCACAGTGAGGACATGGCGCGCGCGCTGGAAACAGCCTACCGCCAGCCGCATACCGGGATCTTCAATGTCGCCCCCCACGACTGGGTGGATTACCGCGATGCCCTGGAGGCCTGCGGCTGCCGGACGATTCCAGTCCCATCCATACCGCCCGTACTGCCCAGAACCCTGCTCAGAACGCTGAACCTGCGACGGTTTCCATCTTATCTGATGGACTTTTTCAAGTATCCTGTCATTATTGATGGGCGCCAGTTCGCCCAGCGCTTCCAGTTCGAGCCGGAACGCCGTCTGGAAACGATTTTTCGCTACTATCGCGAGCTTCGGTA
>JBNJEG010000038.1:0-17813 GCA_051745655.1 Pseudomonadota bacterium | reverse complement strand
CTGCGCTTCCCCGCACAGCTTTGCTTCGGGCGTTGCGGGGAACAGACTCGGGGACAGGCGGCGGATAGCGATCGTGATGCGCAGGTAAGGCCCGCGGGGGAAGATCCAACCGACCTGTCGTTGCCCACCGCAACGCATGGCGTTCCTTTCAGGCCGGTCTACGGGCTGATGAGCGAACCCTCTGGTTCTGGACGACCGCCTTCCCATGCTTCTCCGGCACAGTGGCGTGATGGCCGCCTTTGACTCAATCACCGTTGCGGGGGCAGCGCCGGACTGGTCACCGGCTTCCCGTTTCATCCCGTGGCCAACCTGGCACCGGGACACCTGAAGGGGATCGAACAGTACCAAGGGGGCCGGTTCTGGTCAAATTGAGGCCAGCGCTTCCTCGAGGTGCCGCCACTCGGATTCAGGGCCCGGAAGGCCGAAACGCAGGGCCGGTGGAGCGTCGAACACGCGCACAAGCACCGCCTGTTGCGCCAGGATGTCGGCAACCCTTTGGGGGTGGTCGTGGGGGCAGTACATGAAAAGCGCAGTCCCGCCCTTTGGGGTCAGGCCGGCCTCCTGGAGTATTCCGGCAAGACGTTGGCTGTCGGCCCTGAGGCTCTCGGCCGTCGCCTGCTGCCACTCGGTATCCGCCAGCGCCCGCTGCATCAGGTAGCGGGCGGGATGACTGACAGCCCAGGGGCCCAGCTGCTCACCGAGCTGCTCACAGACTTCAGACGGACCAAAAACCAGCCCCGCCCGCAGGCCGGCCAGCCCGAAGAACTTGCCCAGTGACCGGTACACCACCAGGCCAGGCCGCCCTGTCTCCGGCACCAGGCTCTGCCCTGGCTCCGCATCGATAAAGGCTTCATCCACCACGAGCCAGCCACCGTGTGCGACGAGGCGTTCATGGCACGCCAGCAGCCGGTTCGCGGTCACCGCCTCACCGGTGGGGTTGTTGGGGTTGATCCAGACCAGGGCATCCAGGCCGGCCAGCTCATCCTCGGAAGGCAGGCTGCTGAAAGGCACCACGTCATGGCCGGCCGCCCGCCACCCTTCTGCATGTTCCGTGTAAGCCGGTTCCGGTACGCCGATGCGCCCGGGTTTGCGCAAACGGGGAAGCGCCTGGATCGCCGCCTGGGTTCCGGCCACCGGCAGGCAGCCTGCGCTTTCCGGAGCGCCGGCCCAGCGCCGAGCAATGGCAGGCAGGCCGTCGTCGTCTTCCGGGAGGCGTTGCCATACCTGGGTCGGGATGGCGGGCACCGGCCACGGCCAGGGGTTGATACCCGTGGACAGATCCAGCCACTGCTCCAACGGTATGCCATAGTCCCGCGCCGCCTGATTCAGGCGACCACCATGCGCTGCCACCATCTACAGCACCCCCCAATTCAGGATTTCCACCAGTACCGTGATGACGGCCACGGCGAGCATCCAGAGCACAAGACTTCGCTGGATCAGCGTGATAGCGGATGGAATGGTAAGGGCATCGGGGTCCTCGCCGTGGCCCAGCAACGGCCGCTCCCGCCAGCCGTCGTGATACGGCGCGCGCCCGCCAAGCTGTACGCCCAGCGCGCCCGCGCCGGCTGCCATCACCGGACCGGCATTGGGGCTTTCCCATGCCCGCGCCTGGGTCTTCCAGCACCTCAGTGCCAACCGCGTCCGGCCCGCCAGCGCGTACCCCAGGGCCGTCAGCCGTGCCGGGATCCAGTTCAGGACATCATCCAGCCGGGCGGCCACACGCCCGAACCGATTGAACCGTTCCGACCGATAACCCCACATGGCGTCCAGTGTATTCACTGCCCGATGCAGCAACAGCCCCGGAAGGCCGGCCACCAGGAACCAGAAAAGGCTTGCGAAGATGGCGTCCGCGCCATTCTCCAGCAGGGATTCGGTCGTGGCCTTGGCGATGGCTGTTTCATCCAGTCCCCGGGTATTGCGGCTGACCATCATGCCCACACGTTCGCGGGCAGTCTCCAGATCCTCGTCCATCAGTGGCTGGTAAACCGCCATGCCATGCTCCGCCAGGCTGCTGTGACCTATACAGACCCAGAGAAGAATCACAGCCGCGACCAACCCGTAGGGCGACGACAGTGCTGACGCCGCCAGAGCAAAACCAATCACCGGAATTACGACCAGGCCGGTTGCCAGCCCACCGGCCAGGATGCCACCCCGCCCACCGGGGTTCAGCCCGCCTTCAATGCGGTCCGCGTACCAGCCCAGGCCCACCAGGGGGTGCCACCGGCGGGGCTCGCCCAGGAGAAAGTCCAGAGCGAGTGCCAGCAGGCAGGCCAGGAGCGCCCACGCCATCACAGGAACTGCCGCACCAGCGCCGCCGCCACAAACCCTGCCCCGATCGACGGCAGGGAACGCCCGGTGGCAACCATGATCACCGCCGTGGTGAGCAGCGCCGCCTTGGCCCCGAGATCCCCGGCAAAGGCCATGGGCACGACAATGGCAATCAGCACGGAGCTGGCCATGGCGTTGATGAAGCTCTCCACCCGGCGGTTGAGCGGAACCCGCGCCATCAGGAAGGCACCGCCGAAACGGGTCCCGAGGGTCACCAGCGACATGATGAGAATAATGACCAGGATTCCGAGGGTGGTGGTTTCAATACTGAGCATGTCGCGGCTCCAGCCAGAAGAGACCCACCACACCGCCGGCCAGCGCACCCACGATCACGTGGGTATGCGGCGGCAGCCACTTCCAGGCCAGGACGGCAGAGACGCCCGCCACCGTCCACGCCAGGAGTATCCGGCGGGATTTGGGGCCGCCCAGCGCCATGGTCAGCAGGAAGCAGCCCAGCACCATGTCGAGCCCAAAGGCTTCCGGGTTCTGGACGAGACCGCCGAAATAGCTCCCGAACAGCGTGCCCGCCACCCAGGCCATCCACAGCACCAGGCCACCGCCAAGGATGGCCTCAAGGTTCTCGCGGCCGGCCTGGTACTGCTGGAAGGAGCGGGCCCAGTTGGCGTCGGTCAGCACGATCAGGATCCCGTAACGCCGGCCCGGCGGCAGTTTGCGCAGGACCGGGTAGAGTGCCGCGCCCATGAGGATGTGGCGGGAGTTGATGGCCAGTACGATGGCAACCAGCGGAATCAGCGAGACTTCCTGCCCCCAGAGCCCCAGCGACGCGAACTGGGCAGCGCCGGCAAAGACGGTGACGCTCATCAGGCCCGCCTGCCAGGGCGTCATACCGGCCTGCCCTGCCGCCAGGCCGAAGGCGATGCCGAAGATCACCACGAACACCGCAATGGGCAGCAGCTGGATAAACTCGGCCCTGACCTGATCAGGCTGCAACCGATAGGTGTCAGTATTCACGTCAGCAGCCATGGGGATCCCGGGAATTGGATCAAAGGGAACGAAATTCTATAGCCAAGCCCGTCGCCGGTAAAGGCGCCCACTCTGGCACTCCCGGTTCCTTCGGAGTAAGGTGCACCCATTTCACCAATGCGGTATCAAGCCATGACTGATCCCTTCTGGCAGCAGCCCCTTCCGCACCCTTCCCGCGCCCACTACGACAGGGCCCTGGCCCGCCAGCAGCAGCTGACCAAGCCCCCAGGGTCACTGGGGCAGCTGGAGACACTGGCCTGCCACCTCTGTGCGCAGCAGAACCGCGACCAGCCCGCCGTGGACCGGGTTCACATTGCGGTGTTCGCCGGAGATCACGGTATTGCCGCGGACGGAGTCTCCGCCTTCCCCCAGGAGGTCACGGCCCAGATGGTGGCCAACTTTGCCGCCGGCGGTGCGGCCATCAGCGTTCTGGCCCGCCAGCTCGGGGCGACCCTGGAGGTGATCAACATGGGCGTGGCCCACCCGCTGCCGGACGACCGCGGGGTCATCAACGAATGGATAGCGTCGGGCACCCGCAATCTCATGCAGGAAGCGGCGATGAGCGTGGAACAGCTGGAGCAGGCCCTGGAGGCCGGTGACCGCGCGGCGGAACGCGCCTCTGAGGCCGGTGCGGAACTGTTCATTGGTGGTGACATGGGCATTGGCAACACCACCAGTGCCTCGGCACTGGCCAGCCTGTTGCTCGGGGCCCGTGTGGAGGAACTGGTGGGCCCGGGCACCGGGCTGGATGAGCTGGGCGTGGCCCGCAAGGCCCGCCGCATCCGCGCGGCCCTGCAACGCCACGGCGGCGACACGGATCCCTTCCACGCCCTCGCCTCCCTCGGCGGTTTTGAGATTGCTGCGCTTGCCGGTGCCATGATCGGGGCGGCCCACCGTGGCCTGCCGGTGCTGGTGGATGGCTTCATCGTCACCGCCGCCGCCCTGGCAGCAACGCACCTGAGCCCGAACCTGATGCAGTGGCTGCATTTCTCTCACCAGTCCCGCGAACCGGGCCATCGCACCATGCTCGAAGCCATGGGCGCAACGCCGGTACTGGACCTGGACATGCGCCTGGGTGAAGGCAGCGGTGCCGCCGTGGCCGTTCCAGTGCTACGCTCTGCCTGTGCGCTGCACAATGAGATGGCAACCTTTGCGGAGGCGGGAGTAACCGATGGCTGACAGCCCTGAGCTACCGGGCACCTTTTTCGACCTGATCCGGCACGGTGAACCGGAGGGGGGCCGCAAGTACCGCGGCCTGATCGATGACCCGCTCAGCGAGCAGGGCTGGCAGCAGATGCGGGCCCAGGTTTTCGAGTCGGACCAGTGGGACGCGGTCCTGACCTCGCCCCTGAAGCGCTGCGCCGATTTTGCCAAGTCCGTGGCCGAGATGCGGGGACTCCCCCTCTACGAAGAGCCTGGTCTGCAGGAAATGAGCTTCGGCGACTGGGACGGCCACACGCCGGAAGCGATCGCCCAGGAAACCCCGGATGCCCTCAAGGCGTTCTGGCGGGATCCGGTCAACTGCCCGCCCCCAGGCGGCGAGAACATCGCGACCTTCTACCGGCGGGTTGAGGGCGCCATGGTGCGCTGGCGCGAGGAGCTTGAAGGTCAGCGCACCCTGCTGGTCTGCCACGGCGGGGTGATCCGGATGATCCTGGCGATGGTGATGGCCACGCCCCTGGAGAACGCCATGGGCGCTGTGGTCGTGCCATTCGCCTGCCGCAGCCGCATCCGCATGGATCGGATCTCGGAAACGCAGGAGTGGCTCAGCTGTCTGATCGCCCACCACCCGGGGAACCCTTGAGCACCTGCGGCAGCCCGGCCACCGACAGCACCACCTGATCGCAGCGCTGCGCCAGTGCCTGGTTGAGCCAGCCCAGCTCGTCGCAGAAGCGGCGGGTCAGCGCGTCCATGCCGATCACACCCAGACCCACTTCGTTGCTGACGATCACCAGTGGCCCGGGGTAGCGCTCCACCTGGGCCAGGAAAGCCTCGCGTTCGCGCTCAAGCGCCCCGTCCTCCGAACCCAGCAGGTTACCGAGCCAGAGACTCATGCAGTCGATCAGCAGGCAGGGAGCTGTTTCC
Organism: Pseudomonadota bacterium; assembly: GCA_051745655.1. Taxonomy (GTDB): domain Bacteria; phylum Pseudomonadota; class Gammaproteobacteria; order Pseudomonadales; family Oleiphilaceae; genus Halospina. The sequence continues at coordinate 12,416 of JBNJEG010000038.1, read as the reverse complement.
CGATGTCTCGCCAGGACGCCGCCCAGCGCCACCGGTTCCTCATCCAGCCCCCAGTCGTCCGGTCGCCGCTGCTGATGGCGGGCGATACGGTCGGCCATTTCGCCATCCCCGGCGGTGGCGGTAGCCACGTACACCACCGGTCGGCCGCTGGCGGCCGCCTCGGCTTCGGCCATGGCACTCTTGCCGGAGCGGATACCGCCAAGAATCAGTGTCCGGTTGCTCATCATCGCGTCCGTTTGCGGTGGCCCAGTGGCACCCAGAAGGGCGTCTCGTCCGAGCCGACTTCCTTCAGGGGCACGCCATAGAGGTGTTCCAGCCGGTCCTCCGTCAGCAGTTCGGCGGTGTTTCCGGCCTCCCAGGTGCCGTCAGGGTACAGCATCAGCAGCCGGTCCGCGTAGCGGCTGGCCAGGTTGACATCGTGCAGGGACACCATGATGAGGCGGTCGCCTTCCGCGTACGCCCGGAACCGGTCCATCAGCGCCACCTCATGGCGCACGTCCAGGTGGTTCACCGGCTCATCCAGCAGCAGCACACCGGGTTCCTGGGCCAGCAGTGTGGCCACCGCGACCCGGCGCTGTTCCCCGCCGGAAAGCTGGTCCGCGCGCATATCGGCAAGCTCGGACAGCCCCGCCTCCTCCAGTGCCTGTGCGACCACGGTCCGGTCCTCCAGACGCAGGGGACGCCAGGGCGGTCGATGGGCGTAGCGCCCGGCGCTGACGGTATCACGTACGGAGTAGGGAAAGGCCACGTCCTGGTGCTGCAGCAGAAGCCCAAGACGCCGGGCCAGCACCTTACGCGGCATGCGCCCGAGGTTCACGCCATCCACCGTCACCTGGCCCTGCAATGGCGGCAGCAATCCGGCCAGCGTGGCCATCAGGGTGCTCTTGCCGGATCCGTTCTCGCCCAGCACCGCCCAGAATTCTCCCGCACGGGCCTCGATCGTCACCGGCTCGTTGAGGGCCTGGCCGCGGTGCCCGAACACGAGCTGATCCAGCTGCAGTGATGCCATCAGCCACCGATCCTTGTGCGCTGGAGCAGGTACAGGAAGACCGGAATGCCCACCAGGGCGGAGACCATGCCCACGGGGATCGAGCCCGGGATCAGGGGCAGCCCGGCAATGACCTGGAGGCCGGTCAGATAGACGCCGCCGACCAGGACCGAGAACGGCAACAGGATTCGGTGATGGGCCCCGAGCCGCAGCCGCACCAGGTGCGGCACCACCAGGCCGACAAACCCGATGGGGCCAGCCAGCGTCACCGCCAGGGCCGTGAGCACCGCCGCCATCACGTAGCACACCAGGCGGACGCGATGCACTTCCACACCCAGCACGGCGGCCTGCTCATCCCCGCGCACCAGAAGATCCAGTGCCGGCGCCATGATCCAGCCCGCCACCAGCGCCAGACCGAGCGCGATCAGCCCCCACCAGGGCGAGATGGGCCGGGTAAGGTCGCCCATAAGCCAGTAGAGCATTTCATGCACGGAGGTGCTGGGCCCGAGCGCCAGCAGGAAGCTGATCACGGTGCTCCAGCCGGCAGCCATCACCACACCGGTCAGCAGCAGGCGTTCCCGGGGCACGCGGGCATCGCCGCCGCCGACCAGGAAGACCACCGCCAGGGAAAAGAGGCTCATGAGGAGCGCGGAAGCAGAGATCCACCAGCCACCCAGCCCGAGCAGCATGCAGGCCAGGCCGGCACTGGCCGCCCCGCCCGAGACCCCAAGTACGTAGGGCTCGGCCAGCGGCGTGCGCAGCAGCACCTGCATGAGCACGCCGGCCATGGCGAGCATGCCCCCTACTGCAAAACCGGTCAGAAGCTCCGACAGCAGGGCGCTACCCATCGTCCTGGATGGAGAGCTTATCCACTGAGCTGGACAGTTCGTCGGCCGTGGCCGCATCGGCCCCGAGCTTGATCATCAGGCGCAGGTCGTTGGCGGAATCCGCATGCGCCAGCGCATCCTTGTAGGTGATCTTGCCGTCGGCGTAATGGTGGTAAAGCGCCTGATCGAAGGTCTGCATGCCGGATTCGCCGGATTTGGTCATCAGGTCCTTGAGCTTGTCCACCTCGCCCTTGCGGATCATGTCCTGGGCCAGCGGTGTATTGACCAGCACCTCGATCGCCGCGACCCGACCGTTGCCGTCCGGTGTCGGGATCAGCTGCTGGGCGACGATGGCCTTGAGGTTGAGCGACAGGTCCATCCAGATCTGGTTGTGCACTTCCGGCGAGAAGAAGTTGATGATCCGGTCCAGGGCCTGGTTGGCGTTGTTGGCGTGCAGCGTCGCAAGACAGAGATGACCGGTTTCCGCGAAGGTGACGGCGTATTCCATGGTCTTGGCGGTGCGCACCTCGCCAATGAGGATGACGTCCGGTGCCTGGCGCAGGGTGTTCTTGAGCGCGGTCTCGAACGAGTCCGTATCCACCCCCACCTCGCGCTGGGTGACGATGCAGCCACGGTGCTGGTGGATGAATTCGATGGGGTCCTCCACCGAGACAATGTGCCCGCGGCTGTTCTGGTTGCGATAACCGAGCATGGCGGCCAGCGAGGTGGACTTACCGGTACCGGTGGCACCCACGAAGATGATCAGCCCCCGCTTGGTCATCGCCAGCTCACTGATGATGTCGGGCAGGCCCAGATCATCGAGCTGGGGAATCTCGGTCTCAATCCGGCGCAGCACCATGCCGCACAGGTTGCGCTGGAAGAAGGCGCTGACACGGAAGCGCCCGATCCCCCGGGCGCTGAGCGCGTAGTTGCATTCGTTGTTCTCGTCGAATTCGCGCGCCTGCTTGTCCGTCATCGAGCCGTACACCAGCTCCCGGGTCTTTTCCGGGCTCAGTGGTTCCTTGGTGACCGGGACGATGCGCCCGTTGATTTTCACACTGGGCGGTACGCCCGTGGTGATGAACAGGTCCGAGCCGTTTTTCTCGACCACAACCTTGAGCAGCTTTTCGAGTTCCATGACCGTATTCCCCGCCCGTTATCAGAATTTGTCCGGCATCTTGGCCTTGGCCTGGGCCTCCTCGCGGGAGATGGTGCCCTTCTGCAGCAGGTTCTGCAGGTGCTGGTCCAGGGTCTGCATGCCCAGCTGACCGCCCGTCTGGATGGCGGAGTACATCTGCGCCACCTTGTCCTCGCGGATCAGGTTCCGGATCGCCGAGTTGCCGATCATGATCTCGTGCGCGGCGACCCGCCCGCCCCCGTTTTTCTTCAGAAGCGCCTGTGAGACTACCGCCTGCAGGGATTCCGACAGCATCGAGCGTACCATGGCCTTTTCCTCTGCCGGGAATACGTCCACCACCCGGTCGATGGTTTTGGCGGCGGAGGTGGTGTGCAGGGTGCCGAACACCAGGTGGCCGGTTTCGGCGGCGGTCAGGGCCAGGCGGATGGTCTCGAGGTCCCGCAGCTCGCCGACCAGGATGATGTCAGGGTCTTCCCGCAGCGCTGAGCGCAGGGATTCGTTGAAGCCCAGTGTATCCCGGTGCACTTCCCGCTGGTTCATCAGGCATTTCTTGGAGTCGTGCACGAATTCGATCGGGTCCTCGATGGTGAGGATGTGGTCGTAGCGGGTCTCGTTGATGTAGTCGATCATCGCGGCCAGCGTGGTGGACTTACCGGAACCGGTAGGGCCGGTAACCAGTACAAGGCCGCGCGGGTTGGAGGAGATGTCCTTGAACACCTGGCCCATGCCGAGGTCTTCCATGGTCAGGACCTTGGAGGGGATGGTCCGGAAGACGGCGCCGGAGCCGCGGTTCTGGTTGAAGACGTTGACACGGAAGCGGGCGACGCCGGGAACCTCGAAGGAGAAGTCGGTCTCGAGGAACTCTTCGTAGTCCTTGCGCTGCTTGTCGTTCATGATGTCGTAGATGAGCCGGTGCACTTCCTTGTGCTCCATGGGCGGCAGGTTGATCCTCCGGACGTCGCCGTCCACCCGGATCATGGGGGGCAGGCCGGCGGAGAGGTGGAGGTCCGACGCGCCCTGTTTGGCGGAAAACGCAAGCAGTTCGGTTATATCCATGACAGCCTCAGTCGTTCAGGAAAGCTCTGGCGCCGCGCAGGCTGGAAGGTGGGGAGTGCTTTCCGGGAATCGCTGTAAATACATCCCTGTACGCTGCTCTTCCGCCATCCATGGCTCCAGAGCTTCCCGGAAAGCACTCCCCACCTCCCAGCTTCAGACGCTTTACACGGCGGTCAGGGCAATCGGATCGTACCTTGGTTTTTACAGGGGCAGACGTTACTTTATGAGCCGTCACATTCCCCCGGGCAGAGCCAATGATCAGCATAGCAGAGAACCTCGAAAAGGCAGCCACGCGCATCCGTTCCGCAGCCGAAGAGTCTGAAAGGGATCCGGAGGGCGTCCAGCTGCTGGCCGTTTCCAAGACCAAGCCGGCGGAACTGCTCCGGGAGGCCGCCGAGGCGGGGCAGAAGGCGTTTGGGGAGAACTACATCCAGGAGGCGCTGGACAAGATTGAGGCGCTTTCGGATCTACCGGACCTGGAGTGGCATTTCATCGGGCCGCTGCAGTCGAACAAGACGCGCCCGGTGGCGGAGCATTTCAGCTGGGTGCACAGCATTGACCGCGCCAAGGTGGCGCGGCGGCTGAGTGAGCAGCGGCCGGCGGGCATGGCGCCGCTGAATCTCTGCATCCAGGTGAACATTGATGATGAGCCGACCAAGTCCGGCGTGCGGCCGGAGGAGGTGCCGGGGCTGGCGCAGGAGTTGAGTGGCCTCGAGGGGTGCCGGCTGCGGGGGCTGATGGCGATCCCGGACCCGGACAATCCGCCGGCGGTACAGCGCGAGCGCTTCCGCGAACTGGCCGGGCTGCTGGCTGAGGTGCGGCGCGGCGTGGATAATGGGGCCCTGGACACTCTGTCCATGGGCATGTCCGGCGACCTTGAAGCCGCCATCGCCGAGGGCGCCACCATCGTGCGCCTGGGCACCGCCCTTTTCGGACCCCGCGACTACGAGGCTCAGTGATGCAACAGGATCCGCAGCAACCCGCCATTTCGTTCATCGGCGCCGGCAACATGGCCCGCGCCATCCTCGGGGGTCTGGTCGCCAATGGCTATGACCCAGCGCGCATCTGGGCCAGCGCGCCGGAGGACAACCACCTGCAGAGCCTGCGCAACGACTTCGGCATCTACACCACCACTGACAACCGCCACTGCGCCAGCCAGGCGGACATCCTGATCCTGGCGGTGAAGCCCCAGATCATGGCGGAGGCCTGCCAGGACATTGCCAGCGTGGTCCAGAACACCCGCCCGCTCGCCGTTTCCATCGCCGCCGGGCTGGACTGCGAGACCATCGGGGGCTGGCTCGGCGGTGACGTCCCCATGGTCCGCTGCATGCCCAACACGCCGTCCCTGGTCGGCAAGGGTGCATCCGCGCTCTTTGCGACGGACGGCGTCTCCAGGGAACAGCGTGACACCGTGACTGATATCTTCAGCAGCATCGGCCTGGCTGTCTGGCTCGAGAAAGAAGAAGAGATGCACGCCGTCACCGCCCTCTCCGGCAGCGGCCCCGCCTACTGCTACCTGCTGGTGGAGTCCATGGAAGAGGCTGCCATCAACGCCGGCGTGCACCCGGAGACCGCCCGCCAGCTCGCCATCCAGACCATGGCGGGCGCCGCGGAGATGTGTTCGCGGGGCGATGAGGCGCCGGAGCAGCTGCGGCGCAACGTCATGTCCCCCGGCGGCACCACGGAGCAGGCGGTGGAGGCCCTGGAGAGCGGTGGCCTGCGCGGCATCGTGGCGAAGGCGTTCAATGCGGCGAAGACGCGTTCGGCGGAGCTGTCGGAGCAGTTGAAAAAAGCTTTATAATCAGCGGCCATGCGTGACCGTTGAGCTTCAGCGCAGAGCGGGGTCAGGGAGTGTGCTACGGGAAGCTCTGGAGCCATGGATGGCGGAAGAGCAGCGTACAGGGATGTATTTACAGCGTTTCCCGTAGCACACTCCCTGACCCCGATCGTCTAAATGGCAGGACGGTCTGATCTAGTATTTTCCAATCGGAGACATTCGCTTTATGGGCACCGAAATCCTGGTTTCATCCCTCCAGATGCTCACCACCTTCTACCTGACGCTGCTGATCCTCCGGTTCCTGTTCCAGCTCTGCCAGGTCGACTACTTCAACCCCATCAGCCAGTTCATCGCCAAGGCCACCAACCCGGTCACCGAGCCGGTCCGGAAGATGATTCCGCCGGTCCGGCGCTTCGACTTCGCGTCCATCATCGTCGCCGTCCTGTTCCAGAGCATCATGTACCTGGTCATCCTCAGCCTGGCAGGCTACGGCTTCCAGCCGCTCGCGCTTCTGGTCTGGGGCTTGCTCAAGGTGGTCAGCCTGATCCTCACCATCTACTTCTTCGCCATCATCGGCATGATCGTGATCAGCTGGCTGGCCCCCGGTAACCCCCACCCCGGCATCCAGATCATCCACCAGATCACCGAGCCCATCATGGCGCCGTTCCGCAACCTGCTGCCGCCCATGGGCGGGCTGGACCTGTCGCCGATTCTGGTCTTTCTGGTCCTGAACATGCTCCAGGTCGTGATGAGCAACCTCCAGCAGGGAGCGGGCATGCCCTTCTGAGGCGCCCGCATATTCAAACGGAAACATAAAATCAAAGGGGCGTTACACGCCCCTTTGCAACAGACGTTCTATACTTCGGCAAAATTCCGTCAAACGGGCGCAGGAAGCCCGGGGGCCCGTCATGGCAGATGCAGTTACCCTGACCGATCAGGTCGAGGCGTACCACCGCTGGAAAAAGGATCTTGTTCGCAACATCACGCGGTACCGCCGCTGGCTGCAACTCAATGATCTGCTTGAAGAAGACATCGAACGCCACCTGCAGCGCAACATCCGCCTTCTGGTGGAGGACGAGCTGACCATTGCCTTTGTCGGGGAATATTCCCGGGGCAAGACGGAACTGATCAACGCGCTCTTCTTCGCCGGCCATGGACAACGGCTGCTGCCCTCCGAGGCCGGGCGCACCACCATGTGCCCCACCGAACTGTTCTACGACCGGCACGCCCGCGCCAGTTACCTGATGCTGTTGCCCATCGACACCCGCAACGGCGCCATGTCCCTGCAACAGCTGCGTTACGAGCCCGAGGCCTGGGAGACGGCCTCCCTCGACCCGGATAACGTCGATACCATGGCGGCCACCCTTGCCCGGGTTGCCGAGACGCGCACGGTCACCCGCGCCGAGGCGGCGGATCTGGGGTTCAACGACGCCATGCTCGACGCCTCCCCGGAAGACCCCAACCGGGTGCTCGTCCCCGCGTGGCGCCATGCCATGATCAGCATCCAGCACCCCGTGCTTGAGCGCGGCCTGCGGATCCTCGACACGCCGGGACTGAACGCACTGGGCTCGGAACCGGAACTGACGGTCTCGATGCTGCCCTCGGCCCAGGCGGTGGTCTTCCTGCTGGCGGCGGATGCGGGGGTGACGGCCAGTGACATGACCATCTGGCGCGAGCACATCGACACCCGGGATGCCGACCACCGCGCCGGGCGCTTCGCGATCCTGAACAAGATCGACGTACTCTGGGACGACCCTGCGGGTGACGACCATACGGGCAGTGCCATTGAGCGGGTGCGCGAGAACACCGCCCGTCAGCTCGGGCTCGGCATGGAGGACGTCATGCCGGTCTCCGCCAAGCAGGGCCTGCTGGCCCGCATCCGGGATGACGCCTCACTGCGCCAACGCAGTGGCATGGCCCAGCTGGAGGAGCTGGTGAGCGAGCGTATCCTGGGGCGGCGTGAGCAGCTCATCAGCGGTGAACTGGTCACGGACCTCGGCCGCATGCTGAAAGACAATCAGGCGTCCCTGGAGGGGCAGCAGGCATCCCTGGACTCGGAGCTTGAGCTGCTGGAGGCCCAGGGCACCGACCGGAAGGAGGTGGCGGAGCTGGCGGAGAAGACCCGGCGCGATTACGACTTCTTCAACCGCCGCCTGATCACGCTGAAATCCAGCCGCCGCCTGATGATTTCCCAGGGGGACGTGCTGCGCAACATCCTCAACCCGGAACGGTTCGAACAGCACGCCCAGCGCACCCGTGAGCGCCTGGAGGGCAGCTGGACCACGCCGGGGCTGGCCAGCGCCATGAACGGCCTTTTCGAGATCCTGGAGAACGATTTCAACAACCTGATGGCCGAGGGCAGGCGGGCGGAAAAGATGGTCGGTTCCATCTACCGGCGCCACTCCAGTGATTCCAGCGACCGTGCCCTGGAGCCAGTGCCGCTGCGCCTGGGGCGGCACCTGATCGCCCTGCGCGACCTGCGCACCCGGGCCGACCGCTTCCGCCGGGATCCGCGTTCACTGCTGACCCAGCAGAACCGCCTGATCCAGCAGTTCTTCACCACCATCGTCAGCGAAGCCCGCCGGATCATCGACCGCACCATGGAAGACATTGACCGCTGGCCCGGCGAAGCCCTGATGCCGCTGCTGCAGCACACCCAGCAGCAGAAGCAGCGCCTGGAGACCCAGTTCAAGCGGCTCCGCCACATCGTGGAGGACGAGAAGGAGCTCAGAGCCGAAGCGGACAAGCTGCGGGAACAGCGCGAGGCACTGGATCAGCAGCTGCGCGTGGCGCGCAAGCTGGAGGAACGGATCGCGCCGCCGCCGGAGACACAGTTGCCATAGGGCTGCCCCCTCGATACACTGCCCGGCCTGACCGGAACCGTCCATCACCGAAGGATCCTTTTCGCATTCATGGCTGCTGAATCCAAGGCCGCCGACTCGGTGGGCATTGTCGAACCCCAGACCCTGCACTTCCCGGAGCCAATCCGGCTGGAGTCCGGCCATACCCTGCCGGAATTCGACCTGGTGTTCGAAACCTACGGCACCCTGAACGCGGATGCCAGCAACGCGGTGCTCGTCTGTCACGCCCTGAGCGGCCATCACCACGCCGCCGGCTACCACTCCCGCGAGGAACGCAAGCCCGGCTGGTGGGACGCCTGCATCGGCCCCGGCAAGCCCATCGACACCAACAAGTTCTTTGTGGTCTGCCCGAACAACCTCGGCGGCTGCCACGGCAGCACCGGCCCGGCGTCCCTCCACCCCGAGACGGGGCGCCCCTATGGCCCAGACTTTCCCGTGGTCACGGTGCGCGACTGGACCAAGAGCCAGGCCCGGCTGGCGGACCGTCTGGGCATCAGGCAGTGGGCGGCGGTCATTGGCGGTTCCCTGGGCGGCATGCAGGCACTCGACTGGGCCATCCATTACCCGGAGCGGATCCGCCACGCCGTGGTGATTGCTGCCACGCCCAAGCTCACGGCCCAGAACATCGCTTTCAACGAAGTGGCCCGGCGCGCCATCACCTCGGACCCGGAATTCCACGACGGCCGCTACCTGGAAAACGATTCCATGCCCCAGCGCGGCCTGATGCTCGCGCGCATGGTTGGCCACATCACCTACCTGTCGGACGTTTCCATGGGCGAGAAGTTCGGCCGGGAGCTGCGCGACCACGCCTATCACTTCGGTTTTGACGTCGAGTTCCAGGTGGAAAGCTACCTGCAGTACCAGGGCGTGCGCTTTTCCGAAACCTTCGACGCCAACACCTACCTGCTGATGACCCGGGCGCTGGATTATTTCGACCCGGCCCGGGAATTCGGCAACGATCTGACCCGGGCCATGGCCGAGGCGCGCGCCCGCTTCCTGGTGCTGTCATTCAGCTCCGACTGGCGCTTCGCACCGGAGCATTCCGAAAAACTGGTGAACGCCATGGTCGATGCCCGGCGCGATGTCAGCTATGCGGAGATTGATTCCGACTGGGGCCATGACGCCTTCCTGGTACCGAACGAGCGCTACGAAAGCCTGTTCCGGGCCTACATGAACCGGGTGGCAAAGGAGCACGGCGATGCGGGCTGACCTCAAGCTGATCGAACCCTGGGTGGCCCCCGGCTCCCGCGTGCTCGACCTGGGCTGCGGTGACGGCACCCTGATGGACTACCTCCAGCGCGAAAAGGGCATCGCCGGTTACGGGCTGGAGATCAACCCGGACTACATCGAGGAGTGCGTGCGCAAGGGCGTGAACGTGATCGAGCAGGACCTGGACGAGGACCGGCTGCACAGCTTCCGCGACCAGACCTTCGATACCGTGATCATGACCCAGGCCCTCCAGGCCGTGCGCCGCCCCGACCGCGCCCTGACGGAAATGCTGCGTCTGGGGCGCGAAGGCATCGTGACCTTCCCCAACTTCGGCTACTGGCGCCTGCGGCTGCTCCAGCTCTGGAACGGGCGCATGCCCATGTCCAGTACCCTGCCGCATACATGGTACAATACGCCCAATATTCACCTGTGCACGGTGCGCGATTTCGAGGCGTTGTGCCAGGAGCACCGGATCCGCATCAAGGACCGGACCGTGGTGGACAACGCCCACCGCTCCCGCTGGTACAACCGGCTCTGGCCCAACCTCCTCGGCCAGATCGCGGTGTATCGCGTCACCCGCTGACGGAGGTCACCATGGTTAAGCGCCTTTCGGGTCTGCTACTGCCCCTCGTGCTGGCGGCCGCTCCCGCACTGGGCTCGGAAAGCCCGGCTGAATTCGACGGCTACGAGGTCCACTACGCCGCGCTGCCCTCCACCTTCCTGGATGCCGAAACCGCGCGCCAGTACGACCTCACCCGCAGCCGCTCGGTGGGCATTCTGAACGTGTCCGTGCACCGTACCTCCGGTGAAGACGCACCCGAGCCCATTACCGTCCAGCTGCAGGGCCAGACGACCAACGAGGCACAGCAGGTGAAGGACCTGTCCTTCAAGCGCGTACAGGAAGACGACGCCATCTACTACCTCGCGCAGTTCCGCTACAGTGAAGGCGAGACGCTGGTATTCGAGTTCGAGGCGGCGCCACACGGCGATTCGGAAACCCTGCCGGTGCGCTTCTCCCGGGAGCTCTACCATGACGAGTGACCGCCACTGGGTGCTGGCCAGCAACAACGCCGGCAAGATCGCGGAGTTCAACCGCCTGCTCCAGCCCTGGGGCATTGAGGTCAGTGCACAGAAGGACCTGGGCGTGGATTCCCCCGAGGAAACCGCCACGACCTTCGTCGAGAACGCGCTGATCAAGGCCCGCCATGCCGCCCGCATCAGCGGCCTGCCGGCACTGGCCGATGACTCCGGCCTGGCTGTGGACGCCCTGGGTGGCGCGCCGGGCGTCTATTCCGCCCGTTATGCGGGGGAACCCTCGGACGACAGTGCCAACAACCGCAAACTGCTCGATGCCCTGGCCAATGTGCCGGACGCCGAGCGCACCGCCCGATTCCACTGCGTACTGGTGCTGATGCGCTCGCCGGAAGACCCCATTCCCATGATCTGCCACGGTCAATGGCCCGGACGCATTGCCCATGAGCCCGCAGGCGGCGGCGGTTTCGGCTATGACCCGCTGTTCCTCGTCCCCGGGGAAGGCTGCACCGCAGCTGAACTGCCGGCCGAGCGCAAGGCCGGCATCAGCCATCGTGGCCGCGCCATGGCCGAGCTCAGGGAGCGCCTCGGTGACGCCGTCGCCTGAGGCTCTCACCGCCCCGCCACTGACGCTCTACGTGCATACGCCCTGGTGCGTGCGCAAATGCCCGTACTGTGATTTCAACTCGCACACGGCACCTCAGACGATCCCGGAAGAGGACTACCTGGCCGCCCTGCTGGCGGACCTGGATGCGGACCTGGCGACGCCGGAAACACGCCCTGTCGAGGCGATCTTCATCGGTGGCGGCACGCCCTCGCTCATGTCCCCGGGATTCTATGAGCAGCTCTTTGAGGCGCTGGCAAAACGCCTGGACCTCTCCCGGCTCGATGAGGTCACGCTGGAGGCCAACCCCGGCACCGTGGAGGAAGCCCGTTTTACCGGTTTCCGCAGGGCGGGCATCAACCGTCTCTCGCTTGGCGTTCAGAGCTTTGATCCCGATCACCTGCAGCGCCTGGGCCGCATCCATGACGGCGACGATGCCACGCGGGCGGTGACCGCCGCCCAGGCCGCGGGCTTCGAGCGCATCAACCTGGACCTGATGCACGGCCTGCCCCAGCAGACCCCGGCGCAGGCGGTGGCGGACCTGGAAACCGCCCTGGCCTTCGACACTGGCCATGTCTCCTGGTACCAGCTCACCATCGAGCCCAACACCGTGTTCCACTCGCAGCCGCCCAGACTGCCAGACGAGGACACGCTGGCGGCGATTCAGGAGGCGGGTGAAGCCTGCCTGACCGAGCACGGACTGCAACGCTACGAAGTGTCCGCCTGGTCACGCGCCGGTGAGGAATGCCGCCACAACCTCAATTACTGGCGTTTCGGGGATTACCTGGCCATCGGCGCCGGCGGTCACGGCAAGCTGACCGACCCGGATAAGGACCGGATACTGCGCTACTGGAAGACCCGCCGCCCGGAGGACTACCTCAACCGCATCGGCAGCCGCACGGCGGGTCGCCAGGAGCTGGAGCA
>JBNJEG010000037.1:0-17887 GCA_051745655.1 Pseudomonadota bacterium | reverse complement strand
GAGATCCATAGCGTTTCCCTGTGTTGGCCTTGGAATTGGATTGTTCGGCTGTATACGATACCAGCAACGAATCGGATTGTATCGCCCGTGGGCCGGCTATGGGCAAGGCCCGGGTGGCAATCGTGCCAGCCTGGAGTGTCATCATCGGTTACAAATCACAACCCCGCCGCAGGGCTGCCAGGGGTTTACCTTTGATCAAAAGTTGTTCAGCATGGAAGTGAGCATTCCACCTGAATGGGGTGAGAGACATGATTGAAGGCATGAATCCGCAGGCGGCCAACCTTGCACGGGACACAGGCGCCCAGGCGGCCCAGGGGCGGGGAAACCAGTCAGACGCGGGAGCCCGGCAGAACACCGCAGGCAACGCGGATGCGCGTCCGGCACAGGATGTCAGTGTCCAGATTTCCCAGCAGGGCCTGGAATCGGCCGGGGCCAACAGTGGCGAGGCGGTGGCCGATGCCTCTGCAACGGACACCAACACAGCCGCCACGCTCGCCAGCGCGGACTTCGGTAACACCGGTGAGGCGGGAGGCAGTGCCAACGGCCGCGCCGAAGCGACCAACAGTCCGGCTGGCGGTTCCATAGCCGGCAACCAGTCCGTCAGCGCGGACGATCAGCTGGGCACCAATATCGACGTGGAGGCGTAACCCGCCTCCCGTCACTTTCCTTCCTTTTTACTGGCTTTCCGCCAGTGTCGGATAATCCGTGTAGCCCCGCTCATCACCGCCGTAGAAGGTGGTGTGGTCCCACTCATTAAGCGGCGCATCCCGTTTGAAGCGTTCCACCAGGTCCGGGTTGGCGATGATGGGCCGGCCGAATGAAGCCAGATCGCAGCGCCCGGCATTGATGCGCTCAATGGCCTCATTCCGGCTGTAGGCGCCATTGCCGATGTAGGTACCGGTGAATTCCTCGCGGATGGCGTCGATTACGGATTCCGGGCGGCCGTTCTCATGGTTGCCCTGGAACGAATCCTCCACCACCTCGATGTAGGCAAGGCCCGCTTCCTGAACCTTACGCGCCAGCGCCCGGAAGGTGCTGTGGGGATCCCTGTCGAACATGCTGTTGAAGCTGCCGGTGGGGCTGACCCGGATGCCGATGCGTGAGGCGGGCCATACCTGCTTCACGGCCTCCACAACCATCATCGGGAAGCGCAGCCGGTTTTCCACCGTGCCCCCGTAGTCATCGGTGCGGTGGTTGCTGCCGGACTTGATGAACTGATCCAGCAGGTAGCCGTTGGCGGCGTGGATCTCGACGCCGTCAAACCCGGCCTCGCGAGCGTTTTCGGCGCCCTGGCGGAACTGCCCGGCGATGCCTGGCAGTTCATCGGCCTCCAGCGCGCGTGGCGTGGGAATATCGACCATGCCGGAGTCGGCGCTGATGAACACCTGGGAGCCCTCCGGCTGGATGGCGGAAGGCGCCACTGGCAGTTCGCCATTGGGCTGCAGTTCCGGGTGGGAGATGCGGCCTACGTGCCAGAGCTGGGCGTGCATGCGCCCGCCGGCCGCGTGCACGGCGTCCGTGACCTTGCGCCAGCCGGCGACCTGTTCCGGAGTGTAGATGCCCGGTGTGTAGGCATAGCCCTGACCCTGCTGGGAAACCTGTGTGGCCTCGCTGATGATCAGTCCGGCACTGGCGCGCTGGGCGTAGTAGCGGGCGTTCATGTCGCTGGGTATATCGCCCGGCTGACTGGCTCGGGCGCGGGTCAGCGGCGCCATGATGATGCGGTTGGGCAGCTCCAGGTCGCCCAGGGTGCAGGGCTTGAAAAGCGCGTTATCGGCATTGCTCATTGGGGCATCTCCTCGTTGGTGTCTGGCTCTGCCATAAATAATTATACGGCAGAAAGTCAGATCCGATTGATGTGCCCTATAAACTGGGGTCGGGAGGCGCCGCCTTCAACCAGGTTCTGGCAATCAGGTGGTCAGTACCACCCGCAACCCTTCCAGCTCCACCGTGGACCGCTCGATGGCAGCCACGCCCTGGTCACGCTGCTGCTCCAGTGCCTGGATTTCGTGCTCCTTCAGTTCATCACTGGTGGCCTGGAGGTTCCTCAGGGCCTCGATCTCGGCGTTGTAGTGGGCTTCCAGGTCCTGCCGGGCACTGGCGATCGTCTCGGGCAGCCCCTCCTGGGTCCGGGTCCTGAGGGCAGGCAGCAGCGCCTCGATGTCATCGCGCAGCCGCGGCAGGATCTGGTGGGCGTCCTTGCGTTTGATGCGTCCGCCAATGGCATTGAGCTTGTCGTGGCTCAGCATCTCACTCAGGTCGCGCCCATCACCGGTAAGCAGCAGCCGGCCCGGGTCCAAGGGCAGGAAGCGGCCCACGGGAACGCTGGCGGGGGCTGCAGTGCTGATGCGGTGGATGGCCTCCAGCATCAGGGTGCCGGCCGGCACGCTTTTGAGCTCCAGTGTGATCAGTGCCGCATTGCCCATTTCGGAATCGAGCACCATGGACATGCCCTCGCGCACCAGGGGGTGTTCCCAGCTGGCAAAGGCGAGATCCTCCCGCGCCAGCGCGGTGTCGCGGTCGAGCGCCAGGCTCAGACCCTCGTCCGGCAGGTGCGGGAACCGGTCGATCTTCATGTGGTCCGTTGGGCGGATGATCGAGTGGGCGTCGGTCTCGGCCTCGTAATGGATGCCGTACTGGTCGAAAAGCCGGGCCAGGTAGGCGAAACGGGGTTCCGGATCGTCCGCTTCCTCGATCTCGGCGATCCTTGCCTCGGCGCCCGCCTTTTCATCACGGGTCAGGGTCACGAAGGTGGCCTGCTCGTCCGCAAGCTCCCGCTCCAGGCGCTCGCGGGCCTCGTGGGTTGCGGCCAGCAGGGCGTCCGCGGCCTGTTCCGGGTGCGCGAGAGCCTCTTCCAGTTGGCTGGCAACGGCCTGTTGGATCGCCACACCCGTAGGGCAATAGGCGGCCAGTGCGTTCAGGCCCTCGTGGTACCAGCGGAACAGCACCGACTGGGCCGAGTCGGCGATGTAGGGAATATGCAGGTGAATTCGGTCCCCCTGGCCGATCCGGTCGAGCCGGCCGATACGCTGCTCCAGCAGGTCCGGGTTGGCGGGCAGGTCGAAGAGGACCAGGCGATGGGCAAACTGGAAGTTACGGCCTTCGCCGCCGATCTCGGAGCAGATCAGCGCCTGGGCGCCCTGTTCCTCGTCCGCGAACCAGGCGGCGGCGCGGTCGCGCTCGATGATGCTCAGCCCCTCATGGAAGGCGGCGCTGCGGATACCGGCGCGCAGCTGCAGGTAGTGCTCCAGGGTCTCGGCGGTCTGGGCGTGGCCGCACAGAACCAGCACTTTCTCCGATTTATACGCCTTGAGGGTGCGCTCCAACCAGCTCACGCGTGGGTCCTGGTCGAGCCAGGTGTCGCTATCCAGCGCGGTTTCCGGGAACAGACCGTCGTGGCCACTGAGGGGGGCGGTTGCGCGATAGCCTTCATCCGCCTGCAGCGCCTCGGGTTCGACCACCCTTTCGGGGAAGCCGCCCACGTCCGCCCGGGTATGGCGGAAGAGCAGGCGGTGCTGCTCGGGCAGGCCGCCGTGGGCACGGACTTCCTCCTGGAACGCGGAAAAGTCGCTGAAGCGGGCCGGATCGATCAGCCGCAGGCGGGCGAAGTGGCTGTCCAGCCCCACCTGTTCGGGGGTGGCGGTGAGCAGCAGCACGCCGGGGATGGTGCCGGCCAGCTGTTCCACCGCCCGGTAGCCGGCATCCGCGCCCTCGGGGGACCAGTGCAGGTGATGGGCCTCATCCACCACGAGAAGGTCCCAATCCGCGCCGGTGGCCTGTTCAAGGGTAGTGTCGTCCTCACTGAGCAGTGACAGGGGTGCGAGCACGAACTGTTCGCTTTCGAACGGGTTGCCCTCGGCTTCCGCTTCCAGCCGTTCCCGGTCGAAAAGCGCGAAATGGAGGTTGAAGCGCCGCCGCATTTCCACAAACCACTGGGTCAGCAGGGCGTCGGGCACCAGGACCAGGATGCGCCGGGCCTGGCCGGTGAGCACCTGCCGGTGCAGGATCAGCCCGGCTTCAATGGTCTTGCCCAGCCCGGCCTCGTCGGCCAGCAGCACCCGGGGATGGGGGCGGCGCGCGGTCTGGTCGGCAATGGCGATCTGGTGGGGCAGCAACCGTGTGCGTGTGCCCAGGAGCCCGCGTACCGGTGAGGCCTGGAGTCGCGCCTGGTGCTGCAGGGTCGCGTAACGCAGCTCGAAATCACCGTTGCGGTCGAACTGGCCGCAGAACAGGCGCTGTTCCGGGTGCACGAAGCGCGCATGGGGGCTGAGCATGACCTCTGTGAGGGTGACCGGTTTACCGGCTTCGTCCTCGCACTCGTAGGTGAACAGGCCTTCGGAGTCCTCCACCTCGCGCACGGTCAGCGCGCGTTCGTGTCGGTCCCTGAGGGTCTCGCCCACGCGGTAGCGCACCCGGGCAAGGGGGGCGTTGTCCATGGCGTAGGTGCGTTCTTCCTCGGCGGCGGGAAAGGCAATGGTGACGCGGCGGCCGCTGACGTCGGTGATCAGGCCGAGGCCGAGATCGGATTCGGTCTGGCTGACCCAGCGCTGGCCCGTTGTGAAGGTCATGGAGGCTCCGGACTGGCTGTTTCGGGAGCGCAAACGTAGCGGCTGTGTCGTCTTATTGCAATGCGTGATTGGCCGGGTGCCTCAGGCCCGGCTAGAATGCCGGCAACAGCCCTTTGCAGGAGCGGTACGTGGCGTCCAGCGACACGGAGATCAGTCATGCCTGAAGCGGACAGCGGCATCCTGGCTGCCCTGTTCGCGGTTTTCTACGTGAGCCTGGCCATCGCGGCCTCCGGGCACGCCATCCTGAAAAAGGAGGACAGCCGCGCGGCGGTGGCCTGGGTCGGCGTCATCTGGCTGGCACCGCTGATGGGCTCGGTTCTCTACCTGATGTTCGGTATCAACCGGATCCGGCGCCGGGCAGCTGAACTGCGCGGCGAGATGCCGCGTGTGGATCAGGGGTCGGCGGTACGAGCCTATGCCCCCGAGGACATGGGCCGCGCGCTGCCCCGGGAGATGCAGGCCCTGGCGCGCCTGGCTGACCGTGTCTCGCGCCAGCCGCTGCTCACCGGCAATCGCCTGACGCCGCTCAGCAATGGGGATGAGGCTTATCCGCGCATGCTCGAGGCCATTGCCGGCGCGCGTCAGAGCATCACCCTGAGCACCTACATCTTCAGCAACGATGCCGTGGGCCGGGATTTCGCCCGCAGCCTGGGGCAGGCCGTGCGCCGGGGTGTGAGCGTGCGCGTGCTGGTGGACGCGGTCGGTCTGCGCTATTCCATACCCTCGATTATTCGCCATCTGCGCCGTGAGCGGGTGCCTTACGCCCGCTTCATGCCGACCCGCACCCCGCTGGCCATGCCCTTCATGAACCTGCGCAACCACCGCAAGATGCTGGTGGTGGACGGGCTCCTGGGCTTCAGTGGGGGTATGAACATCGATGCCGGCAACTGCATCGAAAGCCAGCCCCGCCACCCTATCCGGGACATGCACTTCGCCATTGAAGGGCCGGTGGTGTCAGAGCTCCAGACGGTGTTCGCCGAGGACTGGGCCTTTGCCTGCCGCGAGCAGCTCAACGGCGAGCGCTGGTTCCCCAAGCCCTACGCCCCGGGTACGACGCTCAGCCGCGTCATACCGGATGGGCCGGATGAGAACCTGGATTGCCTGCGTCAGGTGATCGTGGGCGCCCTCTCGGTGGCACGGCGCCACGTGCGCATCATGACGCCCTATTTCCTGCCCGACGTCACCCTGCAGGATGCCCTCAAGACCGCCGCCCTGCGCGGGGTCACCGTGGATGTGGTCCTGCCGCTGCGGAACAACCTGCCGATGGTGGACTGGGCCTGTCGGGGCCAGCTCGAGGGGCTGCTTCAATGGGGGGTGCGGGTCTGGTACAGCCCCGGCGAATTCGATCACAGCAAGCTGTTCACCGTGGACGGACGCTGGTGCATGGTGGGCTCGGCAAACTGGGATCCGCGCAGCCTGCGGCTGAACTTCGAGTGCAACCTGGAGTGTTATGACCCGTTGCTGACGCGGTCACTGGAGAAAAAGGTGGACCATATCCGGGATCGCGCCGAGCCACTGGAGCTGGCCCAGTTGAGCAGTGCCTGGTTACCGGTCCGCCTCCGCAACGGTGTTGCACGCCTGATGTCGCCCTATCTGTAAAAGTGTTAATGAATTCGTGGCTTTTGGGCGTGAAAATGCCCCCGGAGTCACGTTATGCTCGCGGGCTCATACATCATTAACACCAAAACCGGAGTGTTCCCTATGAAAATCTTCCGACTCCTCGCCGCCGGCCTTGCCATGGCGATGGCCTTCACCGCCGGTGCCCAGCAGATGGGTCAGCAGCAGGGTAGTGGTGACCAGGTGGATCAGCTGGCACAGATGATTGATCTGAGCGATGACCAGCAGGAAGAGATCCGCGGCATCCTGGATGAAATGCAGGGCGATATCCAGGATACCCAGAAAGAGATCCAGGAGCTGCAGAAGAAGCTGGACGGTCGCGTCGGCCCGGATTATGACGAGTCAGCCATCCAAGAGGATGCCGAGAAGCTGGGCGATCTCACCGGTGAGATGACAGCGGAAAGCATTCTGCTCCAGTCCCGCGTTGAATCCGTCTTCACTGAAGAGCAGCGTGAAGAGCTGGAAAAGCAGATGAAGAAGCAGCGTCAGCAGATGCAGCAGATGCAGCAGCAGATGCAGCAGCAGGGCCAAGGTCAGGGCCAAGGCCAAGGCCAAGGCCAAGGCCAGGGTCAGCAGTAAGCAGACCCGCTTGATCCGGACGGGCGTCCCCCGGTCAGCGATGACCGGGCCGCCCGTCAGAACATGCCGGCATCCAGACCGGCTGCCACGTAAAGGCCCAGCTCCTCGCACTGGGTGATGAATTCCTCCCGGAATTCGCCATGGCACAGCAATGGTTCCTGAACAGCCCGCCAGCGCAGCCCGGTGGTGATGCTGTCGATTGCTCTCAGCGTTCCAGTACCGTCCTTCCCCGCCCGCACGAAACTGGCAAAGGGTAGCGCCTGTGTCTGCTCCAGGCAGGGATAATAGATCCGATCAAAAAAATCTTTTAGCGCACCGCTCATGTATCCTAGATTCTCAGTGGTACCGAGAATGATGGCGTCCGCACCAAGCACGTCCTCCGGCCCCGCCTCCAGCGGCGGCATGTGCCGGGCCTCCACGTTTTCGATATCCTCGTGGCGTGCGCCGCGCAGCACGGCCTCGGCCATGCGGGATGTGTTGGGCGATGGGGTATGGGCGACGATCAAAAGCTTCCGGGCAGTCACTCGGCCACCTCCTGCGGGGAACCAGCCTTCATGGTGGTGCGTATGTTTACCAAGTCAATCCATTCCAGCGCAACGGGGAATCCAACCGTATGAAATACCGTGGCATGAGTGAGCATTTCACCCACGACCAGCCGGCCCGTGTGGGAGTGCTCATCACCAACCTGGGGACGCCGGATGAACCCACCACACCAGCGCTGCGCCGCTACCTCGACCAGTTCCTTTCGGACCCACGGGTGATTGAGCTGCCGCGGCTTCTCTGGTGGCTCATCCTGCACGGCATTGTGCTGCGCACCCGCCCGAAAAAATCGGCGGAGGGATACCGCAGCGTCTGGAGCGAGGACGGCTCACCGTTGCTGGTCCACACCAAGGGCCAGGCCGAGGGTCTGAAACAGCGTCTGCAGTTCCGTTACGGTCAGAACATCGAGGTGGCCTACGCCATGCGCTACGGTAACCCCTCGATAGCCTCCGCGCTCGAGGACCTGCAGCGCCGGGGCGTGCGCCAACTGCTGGTGCTGCCCATGTACCCGCAGTACGCCGCCTCCACCACTGGATCGACGTTCGACGCGCTGGCACAGGACTTCCAGCAGCGGCGCTGGCTGCCGGATCTGCGCTTTATCAGCCACTATCACGACTTTGAACCCTACATCGAGGCCCTGGCGCGCAAGATCGAACGCTTCTGGGCGGAAAACGGCCGGCCGGACATGCTGGTGCTCTCCTACCACGGTGTGCCGAAGCGCTATCTGCTCAACGGGGACCCCTACCACTGCGAGTGCCACAAGACCACGCGTCTGCTGGTCAAGCGACTGGGGCTGCGTGAGGGTGAGTACATGACCACTTTCCAGTCCCGTTTCGGCAATGAGGAATGGCTTCAGCCCTATACGGACGAGACGATGAAGTCGCTGCCAGACCACGGTGTGAAGCGCGTGCACGTCGCCTGCCCGGGGTTCTCGTCGGACTGCCTGGAAACCATCGAGGAAATTGATGAGGAGAACCGGGAGTATTTCATGGAAGCCGGTGGCGAAGACTTCCACTACATTCCGGCATTGAACTCGGATGCGGACCACATCGATATGATCACCACCCTGGTGGAAAAGCACCTCCAGGGCTGGACGCTGCCGGAAAACAACCCGCAGGAACTGGCGGCCAGCCGCGAGCGCGCCGAGGCGCTCGGGGCCGACCAGTAGCACGGATCACGCGTCGACCAGATCGAACCGGATCTGGCGGCGCTCCTGGTCCACTTCCTTGAAGCGCACTGTGACCGCCTGATCCAGCCGGAAGCGGCGCTGATCACTGGCAATGGTGTGGGTAACCGGGTCGAAGCTGAATTTCTCGGGCAGGTCCCTGGAGGCCACAAAACCGACCAGCCCGGTTTCATCCAGCTTCACCAGGAAGCCCCCGGCATTCACCTGGACGATGGTGCCAGAGAGGGCCTCATCGCCGAGGCTGGGCGCGAACTGGCACTTGAGGCTGTTCTCCATCTCGTTGACCGCCTGGCGCAGCTGCCACTGGGATTCCTGCAGGGCCGCCAGAACGGATTCATCCCATTCCGGTTTTTCGGCCAGCCCCAGATGGTGGCGGATCAGACGGTGCACAAAGTAGTCGCTGTACTTGCGCAGCGGCGAGGTCATGGTGGTGTAGAGGGAGAGCCCCATCCCGTGGTGGGGCGCTGCCTGAGTGGCCATCTCGGCGCGTTCGAGCTGGCGCATGACAATGGCCTTGATCGGCAGCTCTGTTTCCAGCGCGGAGGCCCGGCGTACCAGGCTGCTGAAGCCTTCCGGCGTGGTCGGGTCGACGTCCAGCAGCTCCGGGCAGTGCTGTTCCAGCAGCTGGCGGATGTTGTCCGCCTTTTCCTCGCGCACGCCGGCGTGGGTGATGAAGAGTCCGTCATCGCTGCGCTGGCTCAGGAAGTCAGCGGCGCAGCGGTTGGCCGCGATCATGCATTCCTCAATCAGCCGGTGGGCACTGGTCTGATAGCTTTTCTGGATGCTGCGGATCTTGCGGTTCTCGTCCAGGCGGATGCGGTAGTCCGGTCGGTCCTCGTTGACCAGCGCATTCGTCTCACGCCATTGCCGGAGCACGCCGCCGACCGTCTTGAGCTGGTTCAGGCTTTCCAGGGTGGCGTCGTCCAGGGCCTGGGTCTCTTCGTCGGTGTGGCCCTCAAAGAAGGCAGCAACGCTTTCATAGGCCAGTTTGGCGCGGGATCGGATGGTCGCGGCGCGCAGCTGGTAATTGCCCCTGTTGCCCTCGGCGTCCAGCGTCAGGTCACAGACCAGGGCCAGGCGGTTCTTCTCTGCCATGAGCGACCCCAGATCCTGGCTGATCGCCGAGGGCAGCATGGTTCTAGGCTGACCGGGGAAGTAGGCGGAGCTGGCGCGCAGGCGTGCCTCCTGCTCGGTCGCACCATCCTCGGGCAGCAGCGCTGCCGGGTCCGCTATGGCGATGCACAGGCGCCAGCCCCCCTCGGGGAGGGCCTGAGCCATGACGGCGTCGTCCATGTCCTGGGTGCTGGGGGCGTCGATGGTGACAAAGGGCAGGTCCGTCAGGTCCTCACGCCCGGCGGCTGCCTGCTCAATGGCGGCTTCCGAGAGCGTTGCCACCTCTTCGTTCACCGCCTCGGGCCATTCGTCGCGCAGCTGGTATTTGGCCATGGCATAGCCACGCTCGATGCCCGGATCCGCCTCGTTGCCGATGATGTCCAGTACCTCGGCCTGGGCGTTGCCACTGCTGAATGGGTGCCGCGTGACCCGGGCGTGGACAAAGTCACCGTTCTTTGCCTCGTTGCGCTGTTTCGGCGGTACAAAGAACCAGCGGCTCAGCCCGTTGATGTCCGGTGCCACGAAATGGCCCTTGCCCCGCACAATATACTGACCGATGAAGGTATCCAGGGCCTTCTCGTCTACGGTCTCCAGCTCGCCTGCCTGCTTGCCGTCATTGCCCTGGGTGATCTGGATCTGGACGCGGTCGCCCAGCAGTACCTTCTGGGCTTCGTCTTTCGGCAGATAGACGTCGCGGCCGTCATCCAGGGTGACGAAACCAAAACGTCCAGTCACGCGCTTAATGGTGCCGGCAAACAGCTCCTTGTCGGCCTGGATGTCGGTGCGGAGCTGTTTGAGCTGGTTCAGTGCATCGGGGTTGAGCATTGAAAAGAGTACCTGTTGCTGGGCTGGCGATTGCGGTGACGCAGTATAACGGAATCAGAGGCTGGTCTGGGCGGGGTAGTGTTCAAAGACTTCCTGGTCGCCGTTGTCCTGAAAGAGGATAACATCAAACTCATCCCGGCCTTCGCCTTCCATTTCCATGCCGGGTGAACCCACGGGCATGCGCGGCACGCTCAGGCCGGCAGCGCTGGGTTGTTCGCGCAGCAGGCGTTTGACGTCGGAGGCAGGCACATGGCCCTCGATCAGGTAGCCGCCGATGAAAGCGGTATGGCAGCTCGCGAGGGAACGGGGCAGGCCGGCTTCCTTTTTCACGCGGTTGATGTTGCTCACTTCGCGCTTTTCAGTCTCGAACCCTTCCTCGCGCATGTGTTCGATCCAGTCGCCGCAGCAGCCACAGGTGGGCGAGGCGAAGACAGTGAGTTTCTGATCCGTGGGCGTGACCGCCTCCTGGGCCTGGTCCCCGTCCGTATCGCTGGTGTTTCCCGAGAAAAGTTGGCTGGCGCCATATGCCAGGCCGGCGACGATGACGAGACTGAGTGCGGTGATCAGTAAGCGGCGCATGGTAGTCAGGAGTACTCAGCTTTGTGGGGTCGTTTAAGCCCGAGGCGTGCCAGCAGCTCATCCGGAGCCAGGGGCGGGCAGATCCGCTCGCCCTGGGCAAAATCGCATCGGTGCGCGTTCACGAACGTCAGATGGGCATCGCTGTCGACGCCCGTTGCCGTCACTTGCATGCCCAGATTATGGGCCAGGTGAATGATGGCTCTGACGATCACGCTGTCATTATGACGGCTGGTGACGCGCCGTACAAAGCCCGGCTCGATTTTCAGCTGGTGCACCGGGAAATCCCGCACCCAGGCCAGGGAGGCCGTGCCCCGGCCAAAACCATCAATGCTGATGGGCAGGCCCATGTCACTCAACGCCGTCAGCTGCTGTTCCCGCTGTTGCGTGTTGACCGCCAGGCTCTCCTCGGCCAGTTCCAGTTCCAGCGTCTCAGGGGCAATTTCGCAGCGCCGCAGCGTATCCCCGATGTGTGCCACCATCCCCGTATCTTCGAGTTCCGGCCCGTAGAGGTTGATCGCCACGGTCAGGTGATCCGCGCCGCTCCGGCGCCAGTGCCGCAGCTGTTCACAGACCAGGGTGACCGTGCGACGGGTGATGGCAGGGGTCAGGCCGGTTTCCTGCGCAGCCTCAAGAAAGACGCCGGGGCACAGTTCCCCGCGTTCCGGGTGCTGCCAGTACAGCATGGCTTCCACCGACACCCACTCGCCGGTGGCCAGATCCTGCTGGGGCTGGTACCGGATGTGGAAAAGGCCCTGGTCGAGGGCGTCGTGCAGACCCCAGTGCAGGTCGATGCGTTCGCGGATCTGTTCGTGCAGGCGCTCATTGTAGAACTGGTAGCGGGTCCCGGAGAGGCTGGCCGCCTGGTTGAGGGCGGTTTCCGCGCTGGCAATGAGCGACTGAGCATCCCCGACATGGTCGGGGAAAAGCGCGACCCCCATGGACGCGGACAGGTGACGTTCCTCGTCGTCCATGCTGATGGGGTGGCGGAAGAGCTCACGGATGCGATCCAGCAGGTGGATCAGGGACTCAAGGTCGGCGAGGGGATAACAGCGAATGTAGAAATCGTCGCTGCTGGCGCGACAGACCAGGTGATTGCTGTCCTCCAGGGTACGCAGCCGCTCGGCCACGGCTAACAGGACCTGGTCGCCGTAGTCGTGGCCCATGGCATTGTTGAGCGCCTGGAAGCCGTCGAGATCCAGTGCGATCACGCCAATCTTTTCACCGGACTGGCGGGCGCGCTGTACGGCGTAGTCCAGGTCTTCCATGAAGAAATGGCGATTGGCGAGGCCGGTGAGCGGGTCGCTGCTGGCGATACGCTCGAGGTCGGCCACGGCGCTCATGCGCCTGTCGGTCTCCTGTTGCAGGGCGGCGCGGGTCTGTTCGAGAGCCTGACTGTGGCGCCGGATTCCCTGGCTCAGGACCAGCCCCGCAATACCCATAAGACCGGTGGTCAGAATCAGTGGTCCCCAGAATTCACCCTGGCGCCAGGCCAGGGCGGTGCCGGCCGCTACCAGTGACAGCGTGATGAGCCAGATGGTCAGGTGTAGGACAGAAGGGCCGGTGTCAGCACTGGACATCGAACGCAGCGGCATTGGGCTTGGCCTCAGGGCCTGCGAGGGTGTTGATAGTGTAAGTCAATGTGCACAAATGTCCACGGCTCTCAGTGCACTTCGCGTGTACTGCTCAGGGTTACTGAGACAGAGTCCGAGAAGCGCAGGGCGTGGGGCTTGTCGATCTCGACCTCCGCTTCCAGCACCGCCTCCGGCTCCATCGCCAGGTCCAGTACTTCGCGGGTCATGCGCTCAAGCAGGGAGAAACGGTTTTCCTCCACGTGCGCAATGATGTTCTTGGTGATGGTGCGGTAGTTGAGCGCCGCCTCAATATCGTTGTCACGGATGGCGCTGTCGGCGTCGTAGACGAGCCGGATATTGATCACCACGTCCTGGCGGTTGTTGATCTCATCGTCCTTGATGCCCACGTAGGTGCGCAGACGCAGGTCCTTGATGCGGATAGTGGCGGTATGTGCGTTGGTCATGGCGGCCCCGTTACGATCAGCTGCGGTTGAGCAGGGTCAGGAATTCCATTCGTGTGGCCTGTGACTCTCGGAAGGTACCCAGCATCACCGAGGTCTTCATGGTGGAGTTCTGCTTTTCCACGCCGCGCATCATCATGCACATGTGGTGAGCCTCGATCACCACGGCCACGCCCTTGGCGCCGGTCACCTCCTGGATGGCCTCGGCGATCTGGCGCGTGAGCGACTCCTGGATCTGGAGCCGGCGGGCAAACATGTCCACGATGCGCGCGCACTTGGACAACCCCAGGACCCGGCCGTTAGGGAGGTAAGCCAGGTGGCACTTACCCACGAAGGGAAGCAGGTGATGCTCGCACAGGGAATAGAGCTCAATGTCCTGAACGGCCACCATTTCGTCGTTGGATGAGTCGAAAATGGCGCCATTGACGATGGAGTCCAGGTCCTGGTGGTACCCCCGGGTCAGGAATTCCATGGCCTTGGCGGCCCGCTCGGGGGTCTCCGCAAGACCCTCGCGGTCCGGATTCTCGCCCAGACGGCGGATGATGTCGCGGTAGTCCGCCGCGAGCCCGTCAGTGTTGTTCTCCATGATGTGCTCCCGGGTCAGTCCCGTCGTTGATCAGCGCCCTATTATGCCGTTCAGGCCCCCTTGATTCATAGAGAGGCTTAATGGCGGAAGCGGGCCAGATTGTGACATTTTCTTGGTGTACGCTGTGCAGTGGCCCTTGGATGAGTTGGCGCATTTCATTATCTAATGCCCATTGAGCTGGACTCGTCGTCTCCATGAGACCTAAGGTCGCATCATCAGCAGGAGAAACCGTGATGCAGCAGGACACCAGTACCACCTTGCCGGAGGAGCGATTGGACAGGGAATCCGATGAGCTCAGGCACTGGCAGGAGGCGGGCTACTGGTTCCGCTATGGAGAACACGCTATCTTCAGCCGGATCGCTGGGCAGGGCGAGCCCCTGGTGCTGCTTCACGGCTTCCCTACCGCCTCCTGGGACTGGCATCGCCTCTGGCCGGGCCTGTGCGAGCGTTACCAGGTCATGGCCCCCGACCTTCTGGGGTTCGGCTTTTCGGACAAACCCCAGGATCACGCCTATTCCATCATTGAGCAGGCGGACCTGATCCAGGGGTGGCTTGAGCAGATGGGGGTTGAGCGGGTCCATTTTCTCGCCCACGACTATGGTGCCACCGTGACGCAGGAGCTTCTGGCACGTGACCGTGAAGGCAGTCTGGGGTTCCGCATCGAGAGCGTGGCCCTGATGAACGCGGCCCTGTTCCCGGAGGTCCACCAACCGATCCTGATCCAGAAACTGCTTCTCGGGCCCCTGGGCGGATTGGTGAGCCGGGCGCTGACAAGGCGTGTGTTCGAGTCCAGCCTGGGGCGCATTTTTGGCCCTGAAACCCAGCCTACGGGGCGGGAGATCGAGGATTTCTGGCAGTTGCTGATCCACAACAACGGACGCGGTGTCATCCACCGGATCATCCATTATATGGAAGAGCGCCGGGTCCACCGGCACCGCTGGGTCGGTGCGCTCCAGGCCAGGCGCCAGCCGGCGTTGCTGATCTGGGGCGGCGCGGACCCTGTCTCAGGGCAGGTGATGCTGCAGCGTTACCGGGAACAGGTCAGTGACCACGGGATTGCACTGCTGGATGACATTGGCCACTATCCGCATGTTGAGGCGCCCGGGGAGTCCCTTCAGCACTACCTGGCCTTCCGCCGCCGTATTGCTCAGATGGAAGACTGACCGCACTGATGACTGATTCCGCACCACCGCTGAGTATCCATGCCGGCGACCGCGCTCTTGCCCGCATCCGCGAGCGCGGGCTGCGGCCCGAAGACGTGGGCATTATTCCCGGGGCCGCTGGGGGCCCAAAGGCGCTGGGGCTTCAGGGGCTGGACCGGGTGCTTTTCGGGGACTGGCTGGAGCGCGCGCCACGTGAACGAGCGCTGATCGGCTCCTCCATCGGCAGCTGGCGTTTCGCCTGTGTCTGCACCCCGGAACCGGTCACCGCACTGGAGCGGCTGGGCGAACTCTACACGACCCAGCGCTTCCCCGCGGGCATTACGCCGGAGCAGGTCTCCGAGCAGTGCCGTGACATGCTGCAGGAGCTGATCGGAGGGCAGGAAGCTGCGGTCCTTGAGCAGCAGCGCTACCGACTGAACGTGGTGGTCGCCCGTGCGAAGGGGCTGGTGGGCTCGGACCGCAAGCCGCTGCTGATGGCCGCTCTGGCGCCGGTGGTCCTGGCCAACGCCATTCACCGGCCATGGATCCAGCTCGGGTTCGAGCGGATCGTGATGCACGATCAACGCGCCCGGCCACCGCTGGAGGCCTTCACCGATTTTCCGGGTCGCCACAAAGGCTTAAGCGCGGGCAACCTGCAGGCTGCCTTGCTGGCGTCGGCGTCAATCCCCTTCGTTATGAACGCTGTGCAGGCCATTCCCGGTGTCGCTGGACAATCGTTCCGGGATGGGGGACTGACGGATTACCACCTGGATCTGCCCTATGCTGGGGACGACCTTGTTCTCTACCCGCATTTCACCCAGCGGATTGTGCCGGGCTGGTTCGACAAGAGCCTCCCCTGGCGTAACGGTGACCCGGAGCGTCTGCGTAACATGGTACTGATCGCGCCGACACAGGCCTATCTGGAGAAACTGCCGGATGGGAAGCTGCCTGACAGAAGGGACTTTCCGGCCTATCGGGACGATGATGCCGCACGCGAATCCAGCTGGCGCCGTGCAATGGCCGAGAGTCAGCGCCTGGGGGATTACTTCCTGGAACTGGTGGACAACGACCGTGTCGCCCAGGTTGCCCGGCCATTGTCCGAGCTGGGCTGACTCTCAGTCGCGCAACAGGTCCCGTTCCAGGTCGTCCACCCGCCGGCGCAGCCGGTGGAGCTCTTCCAGAAGATCCAGTGACAGCGCCACGCCCGGCAGATTGACCTCCAGGTCCCTTCGCAGGCGTTCCGCTTTCTTGACGCGCACCAGGTCTTCGCCGGCGAAGACCCACTCACGCGGGCTGCGGCCTTCACGCGGCTGCACGACGCCGAACTCCACCAGCTCAATCACGTACTCGGCGTGGACCTGGCAGTCGTGGCAGAGATCGTGCAGCGTCAGCCGCATCAGGTCGTCCATCATTTCGGTTTGGGGCGTCTTGCGACTCATGATCAGACTCCCAGGTGTTCACGCGGGTTGAACGGTACTTCCTCGCTCAGCTCGCGGAAAAGTTCGCGGCTGCGTTCCGTCTGCTTCGGCGGCATTGCAACCTGCAGGACCACGTACTGGTCACCCGGGGTTTTGCCGGGCATGCCCTTGCCACGCAGGCGCAGTTTCTTGCCCTCGCCGGCCCCCTCGGGGACCGTAAGTGTCGCTTTGCCGGCCATGGTCGGGACCGTGATGCGACCGCCCAGCGCCGCCTCCCAGGGCGTTACCGGTACGGTCACGTAAAGGTCGCCACCGTCCAGCCTGAAGTGTGGATGGGGCGCAATACGGATGTCCAGATAAAGATCCCCTTCAGGGCCACTGCCCATGCCCCGGCCACCCTGACCCCGAAGCCGGATGGTCTGACCGTCGCGGACGCCGGCGGGCACCTTCACCTTGAGTGTGCGGTCACGCCGCCGCACCTGCCCGTCGGGCCCGGGCTCCGGCGCCTGCATGCGCAGGGATTTCTCGCAGCCGTTATAGGCTTCCTCCAGGAACAGCGACAGCTGGTGGTGGAGATCCTCACCGCGCATGGCAAAACCCTGACCGCGCTGCTGCCGGAAGCCACCGCCTGCGCCGCCGAAGATGGATTCGAAGAAGTCGCTGAAGTGCATGCTGTCGGCGTCGGTGAAGCCGCCGCGCGAGAAACTGGCGCCGGACTCCCAGCCGGGCGGTGGATCAAAGCCGCCGTCCGCCGTCTGACCGTACTTGCGGAGCTGGTCGTATTCGGCGCGTTTCTCGTCGTCCTTCAGGACTTCATAGGCTTCACTGACGTCCTTGAAGTGGTCTTCGGCGTCCGCCTCCTTGCTCACGTCCGGATGGTACTTGCGTGCGAGCTTGCGGTAGGCGGACTTGATTTCGGACTTGGAGGCGTCCTCGTCCACACCCAGAATCTTGTAGTAATCCTTGAATTCCATTACCGAACCTCTGCTTAAGGCTTGACGCCGTCATTGACTCCTCTCTATAGGCAGAGGTGGTGACGAATCGCCGCTATTCAATGGCTTCGCGGGGTGAAGCAACCATCCGGAACCCCTGGCAATGGGATAGGGCATCAATAACGGCGCAGACGCGCACCTGCACTGGGTGGGTCCGGCCTTCGCGGTCCTGAAGCCAGGTCTCGAGCTGTTGGTGGGTGGCCTCCCGGCGGCAGGCATCCAGAGTATCGTCCAGGCGGCTGTGCTCTGATTCCGGAAGAAGCGACGAGACGCGATCACCGGCAAGGGTAGAGGGCGTGTGGCCCAGCCAGGCCTCGACCTGGGGCGAGATATAGCCTATGGCACGGGCATCGTCCAGTTCCAGCGCGATCCCGGTGCCGAGGCGGATGAAATCACGGGTGCGCTGTTCGCTGTCCGAAAGGGCGCGACTCATCACCTCCTTTTCGAGGCGCTTGTTCTCCAGGGCCCGGCCGTCGCGTTCACGCAGGCGCTCGAGCCGCACCTGGCGGCGGACGGTCAGTCGTTGGGCACGTACAAGGCGCCAGGTGATGAAGGCCAGGCCCAGGCTCAGCAGTACGCCGCAAAGAAGCAGGGCGCCGGGGAAGAAGGGGTCCGCACCGCCGGTGGCGGCACGGATCAGTGCCTGGCGGGTCTCGGACCAAAGCAGCAGGCTCAGCGCCAGCCCTACCCCCAACACGAGCGGGGGTAAC
>JBNJEG010000036.1:0-18080 GCA_051745655.1 Pseudomonadota bacterium | reverse complement strand
GTCTTCCTCGCGCTGGTCGTAGGCCATGTCCGGACCCGCGCCATAGGAACACCATTTGCCCGCATAAAGCCCACAGCTCAGGGGCGATTCCACAGTCATCGCGGTTTCTTCCCGGCGGCGATGCTCACCCACTGCCAGGCGATTGGGTGCCAGGAGCCAGTGTCGGGACTGGATGTTGGGTGACGGCCAGCTGGGCTCAGCAACCCAGCGGCCCGGCCGATGTTCGTAGGCGGTACTCGGTTCGACGCTGTACTGCATCCAGACTCGCAGGGCCGGGTCCTGCTCGACCCCCCGATCCAGCCCCTTGAGCCAGTGATCCCACCAGCGCACGCATTCCTGCAGAAAGCCGATCTTCGGGCCGGGCTCGCCCATGTGAGGGTATTTATGACTCCAGGGACCGATGAGGCCCTTGCAGCGGCCCGGGAGTTTTTCCACCAGCCGGACCACCGCGTTGGAATAGCCGTCCGCCCAGCCACTGGCCGCCAGAATCGGCGCCTGGACCCCGCTGAAGTCCTCGCAGAGTGAGCCGTGTTTCCAGAATCCATCCCGGTGGGGGTGCTCCAGCCAGTTCACCAGCCATAAGCCACTCTCCTCCAGACGCTGGTGCCAGAGTTCGCGCCAGCGCTCGCCGGTTACGGAGGGATCGGGAGGCAATGAGTTATAGGCGAACATGGTCGAGGCCCAGGAAAGGTTGTCTCCGAGGACACAGCCTCCCATGTAGTGGACGTCATCGGCATAGCGGTCATCCGAGGAACAGACACTCACCACGGCCTTGAGCTCCGGTGGGGCGCGGCCCGCCAACTGGAGACCATTGAACCCGCCCCAGGAGATGCCGATCATGCCAACATTGCCGTCGCACCAATCCTGTTGGGCCAGCCAGCGCAGGATGTCCTCACCATCGGCCAGTTCCTGTTCCAGGTATTCATCGCGCAGCACGCCCTCGGAATCGCCACTGCCGCGCAGATCCACACGCAGGGACGCATAGCCGTGACCGGCAAAATAGTGGTGATGGATCGCATCCCGGCGAGCAGAGCCATCGCGGAGCCGATAGGGGATGTACTCAAGAACAGCCGGGACTGGCGCATTCTCAGCCCCGGACGGCAGCCAGATCCTCGCGTTGAGATGGATCCCGTCCTGCATGGGGATCCAGACCGGATCCAGCACCTTAACGGTATACGGAAATTCGTTCACAACCTTCACGGGCAAACCTCCCTCAATGTCCAAGAATCGCAGAAACCCGGAGCCGCAACGTTGACGCGGGTCAGTTGTTGAGCGTCTCTTCCTCAATGATTGCTGGTAGACTGAAGGCTCCCCCTGGTTGCTTACAGAGGCGACCGACCATGATTGACACAGTTCCTCCTCCAGCCCGGCATCCCATCGTTGGCGTCTCAGCCTGCACCCGACAGCTGAACGACTACGTGGCTGACTGCGTGGCCCACAAGTACACCGAAGCGCTGGTGCGCGCTGGCGGCTGTTTGCCGTTATTGATTCCGGCGCTGGCCGAAGCCCTGGACATTGATGCCCTGCTGCAAGCGGTCGACGGCATCTTCCTGACAGGCAGCCCCTCCAACGTGGCGCCCGGCCAATACGACGCCGGCCCTGAAGGCGAGCAGGTTCTGGATGTCAGGCGGGATGCGACCACCCTGCCCCTCATCCGTGAGGCCATCGCCCGGGGCGTGCCATTGCTGGCGGCGTGCCGGGGGTTGCAGGAGATGAATGTGGCCCTCGGCGGAACCCTGTCGCAGCAGGTCCATGCGGACCCGGGCCGGCTTGATCACCGTGAGAACACGCTGGTTCCGGAAACGGAGCGCTATGACCTGGTTCATTCGGTTGATCTGGTGGAGGGGGGCACTCTGGCAGGGCTTCTGGGAGCGAGCTCTATCCAGGTCAACTCCCTGCACAGCCAGGGTATCGCGCAGCTGGCCGAAGGGCTGATTATCGAGGCCACGGCCCCGGACGGGCTGGTGGAGGCTATCCGAGTCAGGGATGCGCCCGCATTCGCGCTGGCGGTGCAATGGCACCCGGAATGGCAGGCATGGAACAACCCGCATTCAATGGCCCTGTATCAGGCTTTTGCAGAGGCCTGCCGCGCGCGGGCCACCCAGAAGGCAGCTGCCTAGCCTGCGGATCGGGCAATGCGGTGCTCTGCCGCCTGCAGGATCCCGGCCAGTAGAGCGCCGTAACTCATCGACGCATGCTGGGCCATCTCTGTCAGCATACCACCAGGCTCCAGGACCGGGTGGGCATTGGCGTCAATGAGCCGGAAGGTGCCTGCCTCATCCGCACGGAAATCAAAACGGGCATAGTCACGGCAGCCCAGGCGGGCAAACAGCTGGCGGCTTTGCGCCACAACTCTCTCACAGGTCGGTTCATCCAGTGGTGCGGGCTGCAGGCGGATGGCACGCCAGTCCTCGGAGTCCGACTCCGTCTTCGAATCAATGGTCAGAACAGGCGGCCGTCGACTGTCCAGCCCGTCGAAATTGACCTCGATGGGTGGCAGCGTCAGGAATCCGGTGTGCGGATTTCCGATGACCCCAACGCTTATTTCCATTCCTGTCAGAAAGGTTTGAGCAAGCACCCATCGCTCCGGGAACTGACGATTGAGCCGGGCCATGTGGCGTTGCGCATCGCTCGCGCTTGCCACCACCGACTGATCCGTAATGCCGGTGCTGCCGCTCTCGTCATTGAGCTTGATCATCCGGGGATAATCCCCGTTCGGCGACTGGGGTTGATCGGTCAGTTGAATCAACTGAGTATCCGGAACCGGAATGCCAAGATCAGCGGCGGCCGCGGTGACCAGGGCCTTGTCATGACACAGGGCCAGGCTCTCGGGACCCGCGCCCGCGAAGGGGATGTCGAGCATTTCCAACAGCGCGGTCACATGCAACTGCTGTTCAGGGCGGTTGCGATACCCGGCGTTGCACAGGTTGAGAACAAGTTCAGGCCGGCTCGTCAGGCACCGATCGATCAGCTCGTGATGGGTTTGCCAGTAACTGAAATGGTAGCCGGGCAGGCCTGCAAGCGCCGCCTTGACCTGGTTGATGGCGTCGAGATCGTGCTGCTCGAAGCGACCACTGGCGTTGTACCGATACGGCAGCGTCGGGTCCCCCGTTAGAACGCAGACGGCTTTCACGTTTCCCCTCCCCAGCTCCCGTCAATCGAGCCCGACTCCGGCTGGCCGGGAAGCTGCTCCAACAGAGTTTGGGTTGTCTCCAGCAGAACCCTCGCCACGCCCTCTGTGACTGCCAGTGACACCCACTCGTCAGCGCAGTGGGCGCATGCCATCTCACCCGGCCCATAGAGCACCGTCGGCGAATCCGCCAGGTGGATCCACGCTGACATATCGCTGGCATAGGGCGTTGCGGCCACAAGCGGGTCCTGACCAAACTGGCGTGCCCCATGCGCCGAGAGCGTTGTCACCAGCGGGTGATCAGAGGGAATAGCCGCGGAACCAAACCCGCAGGCCGGCCGCTCTACGCCTGGTGGATTCAGCGAAAGCCACCGATCCTGGCGAACGCAGTCATCCAATACCGCCCGGAAACGGGATTCCGCTTCCGCGATGCTTTCGCCCAACTGAATGCCCACGCGCACCTCGGCGTGGATACTGTCGATGACATTGGACGAATGATCGCCCCCGGCGATAATGCCCACGCTGGACGCATAGGGAAGCCCCAGCTGGGCCATCAGGGGGTGGGTTTCAGCCGAGTTGATGCGCAGTTCGCCTTCCCGGATGGCGCGATAGAGCGTCAGGAAATGGTCCAGGGCATTTTCACCGAGCAGGCGCATACTGGCATGGGCACTTCGGCCCGGCACATCCAGCCTGAAGGACATGGCACCGGCCTGGGCTACGATAAGCTTGGGGAGGCCTCGCACCGTCGTCGGCTCCGGAATGATGACCGCGTCGGCTCGCCAGCCGCGACGAATCGCTGCCAGTGTTCCCAGCCCGCTGTCCTCCTCCGCCGGTACAGCGATAAAAACGACCCGGCCCGGGAAATCCCGCTCCCTGCCGGCGAAGGCTGTGAACGCTTCGAGTGCAGCGACCAGCCCGGCTTTCATGTCACTGGTACCACGCCCATAAACGCGGTCGCCGACGGTAATGCCGGAGAAAGGATCGTGAGTCCAGTGGTCGTAGTTACCTGGAGGCACCACATCCACGTGCCCTGTCAGCAACACCGTTGGACCGGACCGATTACCTCGAAGTGTCCCCGCAACCACGGGCACCCAGGCTCGCTGTACCTCATGGCCCGGATAGTCCGGGTCTGCCATCAGGGGCGCAATAGCGTGGCGCCAGTGATCCACCTGCGCCCCACTCTCTTCCAGCCATGACGCGACCCGTTGAATGGCGGCCTCCTCGTCTCCGGATACGGATGGTATCCGCACCAGATCCACCAGGCGTTCGTGGATACGGTCGGGATTGATGGCGGCTGGGAACGACGTCTCCATTTCGTCAGAACTCCCCGGCTTCTGGTATCGGACGATCAACTTTCTGAATCCGGATATCCAGCGCCGCTTCCATCATCCGGAAGCGCTCACGAAGTTGGGGCACGCTGTCGGCGCCTGTAAAGATCACACCCAACTCATAAGAGAACTCATCCTGATGCAGCAGCGTGGACAGCCGCGTTCCAGACTCAACACTCAGCTCAATGATGGTTCCGGGAAATTCACGCTCAATCCTGGCGAGAGTCGCCGCTCTTGGCACCCGGGTAACAACACCATCCTCGAACACCCGGATCATCTTTTTGGCCGCGACTGGGTAGTCCCCCTCACCGGCCGGCATCCGGGGCTCAATACCGAGAGCCAGATCAACCATGACCTGAAAGTGCGGCGCACCCTCAACCAGTAGAAAAAGCACCGCGTGAGACCGCGAAAGACGGGCATTGATCTCCAGAAGCCAGACCCTGTCGGTTGCCTCGTCGTAGAAAAACTCGATATTGAACGGCGCATTGTCATAGCCAATCTGCGTCATCACCCGTTGGGTAATCTCAAACATGTGCGCCTGGGTGGCGCGGGGCAGGCTGGAGGGGTAAACATACTGGGACAATACCGACGGGAAATGATGATCCCTGATCGTATCGACGATACCAGTCAACCGGACCTCGCCCTGGTAGACATAGCCCTCCAGGGTACACTGCCACCCCGTGGCAATAATGGCTTCTGCAATACAGGTCTTGTGACGGATGGCCGCAATCCTGCCCGGCAGATCCACATGACTCAACGCACTCTCGAATGGGCGCGTGTAACGACCGATCCGCTTCCGGATAGTGGCCAGCGCCGCCAGATACGCCTCATCACTGTCCACCTGGTACCCGAGTTGTGAGGAATGCGCCTTAATGGGCTTCAGCCAGAATGGATACGGTAATTGACGTTCAGCCAGAGGGTCGTGGGAGAAAGGGTCGACTGCCGCAAATGCCGGCACGCAGTCGGGCACCACGGCCTGTTGTTCCAGCCGACTCCAGTACTTGTGCTCGCACTTGAGCACCGATTCCAGAGCAGGCCCGCACAGGCCGAAGCGTTGGCGGATCATGGGTGCCAGAACACTGGTCGGGAAATCCCAATAGCCTACAACCGCATCCGGTGAGCCGGAGAACGCCTCGAGTTCCGCACTCGCGTCCGCGAGCAGCTTCTCGAAGTTGTATTTGCGGGCGGTGACCACCCGGTCCATGGAAAGCAACGGATGAAACCGATAATCGCTGACATGTCGCAACCGGGTCAGCAATCGCTGACCCAGATGGTCCATCCCTAGCACAAAAACATTCCAGACCACGAAGGTACTCCTCCCCTGCATCAGCAAAGGCGGAAGAGAGTACAGCCGCCGCCACTATTGCCTGTTTCAACAGGCTCTCACAAACCGGCGCGGTAAAAGCTGATCGCGATCAGTTCCCAGCCTGATAACCGGTTCCGGGCGGAATCTCACGTGCCCAGTAGGCTGTAGCACCGCAAACGGCCGCGGGCACGAGGATAAGATTGACCAACGGCACCATTGCCAGCAGAGCAACCGGCAGACCGAACCCCAATGCTGTCAGCCGCTGCCGGGATAGATGCCGTAGCAGGTCATCAAAAGAGACACGGTGGTTGTCTGCCGGGTAGTCCACGTACTGCAGCGCCATCATCCAGCTGTTGAACAGGAACCAGAGCACCGCCGCCACCAGGTTCACAACCGGGATCAGACCCAGCACGAAAAGCACCAGCGCGCGTGGCAGGTAATAGAGAATCTTTCGCACCTCCCGGTACAGGGCGCGGGGAATGTCCTTAATGATCTGGAGCCAGCCGTCATCCGGGGTAAGTGTCTCGCCGGCAATCTCCTTTTCCACCAGTTCGGAGAGATACCCGTAGAAAGGCGAGCCGATGAGGTTCGCCAGCATCACAAAGCCATAGGCCAGCAGCAGAAGGATGACCAGGCCATAGAGAATCCAGAAAACCCAGTCCAGAACCTGTAACCACTCCCAGTCTGGCAGCCAGCCCATAGCCGCCTCCACCATAACGGCATAGCCCTCGCCCAGCAGCCAGATGAGGCCGGCGAACACCAGCACGTTCAGGATCAGCGGCAGTACCACGAACAGGCGCAGCCCGGGCTGGCGGATCAGCCGGAACCCCTCGCCCAGGTAGCCCATGCCACGGAACGGATTGCCTCTCACGTTTCACTCCTCCGGGGAATCAGTCATGAGCCGGGAGCCTATCACGCCATCCCCGGCAGTTCTGCCCTGTGCAGCTCGCCTCTGGCTGGCCATAATAACGTCAGTGATTTCCGCCAGGAGAAAGGCCGCCCATGAGTGATGAGGATGATACCCGCCCCAGCCCCGGTGCCATCCGCGAACCGGCCATGCGCCGCTCCGGCTGTGGCTTCCGGTATGAACCGGAGGAACTCAGCGGCGGCGTGGACTTCTCAAGGGCGCACGAACTTCTGAACGGTTCCGGTGAACGGGTGTTCCGCGATGCCACCCCGGAGGACGCCGAGGCCATCGCCGGGCGCGTGAACAGCGCCTACCGGGGCAATGCCAGCCGCCAGGGCTGGACCACGGAAGCCGATCTCCTGGACGGCCAACGCACCGACGTTGCCATGATCCGGGAGCTCCTTGACCAGACCCTTTTCCGCCTCGCCTGGGACGGCGACACCCTCGTTGGCACCCAACAGATCGAGCAACTGGACGAAGGCACTGCGGAACTGGGCATGCTGGCCGTGGCGCCTGATCGCCAGGGTGAGGGTCTTGGCAGGCGCCTGGTCACCGATGCCGAGCAGACGGCGCGGTCTCGCCTCGGCTGCGACAGGCTGCGAATACGGGTCCTTCACCAGCGCGCAGAACTGTTGCGATGGTATGAATCCCTGGGCTTCGAGCGAACCGGTGAGACCGCTCCCTTCCCCACCTCTTCGCGTTTTGGAGAGCCCAGGGTGCCTGACCTGTGGTTCCTGGTGCTCAAGAAACGACTCGGCCTCGGCTGATTTGCCGTCCAGCCTCGGACATTCTATCTTCCTACCAGATCAAGACGACCCGAGCGGGCTTTACGGGTCAGGGAATACCCAGAAACAGGAACATCCACGGAGGATTCATGAGTTCGATTGCCAGGGACGCGGGCCGGGTTCCACCGGTCTGGGAACGTCTGCCACAGATTTTCGGTTACCCCTTCAAGACCGCCTGCCTGACCACGCTCGGGCTTGCCGCCATTCTCTACCTGATTGGCCTGATGGTGCCGTTGCTCGGTCTCCTGCTGATCATCGCCGCCTGGGTGGTGCTCTACAAGTTCGCCTACGACGTGCTCGAGGCCACCGCCCGGGGCTGGATGGACGCCCCCCAGATCCAGCGCAAGAGCAACAGCTGGGTGCTGGTGAAAACCTTCGGGCTTTTTGTGCTGCTGGGGTTCGCGGTCACTGGCATTGCCATGGTCACCGGTTCACTCGCCCTGGTAGCGGCAGCCGCCATTTTCATCGTACTGGCACTGCCGGCGGCCATCATCACCCTGGCCATGAGCAACAGCCTGATGGCTGCGCTCAACCCGGGCACCTGGGTCAGCATCATGCGCTCGGTGGGCTTTCCCTATTTCATCGCCTCGCTGCTGCTGTTCATGCTCTCCGTCAGCCAGGGCATGGCGGAATCCCTGGTGGCCGGTCTTTTCGGGCCCAGCGTGGCAGGCCATGTGGGAGTATTCCTGATTGGCGGTTACTTTCTCATCGCCTCCTTTCACCTGATGGGTTACCTGGTCTACCAGCACCACGACATGCTGGGCGTGGAACAGGAAGTCTCCGCCGCCGACCGGGCCCTCGCCGCCAACCCGGATCTGACCCCGCTATTGCAGGAGGTGGAAGGTCAGGTGGCCGAAGGCAATGTGGACGAAGCCATTGACCAGCTGCGGCGCGAGTTGCGCCAGAGCGGTCTGCAGCCGGAAGAGCACGACCGCTACCGCAAGCTCCTCCGCCTCCAGGGCCGCACGGACGACCTCCTTGCCCACTCACGCACCTACATCTCGACACTGCTCTACGGGCTGGAGCAGCCCAAGAAGGCCATGAGTATTGCCGAAGAAGCATTGCGCGTGGACCCGAGCTTCCAGCCCGAAGACCCGAAACAGGTGCGCGATCTCGCTCGCCTGGCGGACCAGTACGACCATCATGAACTGGTCATCCGGCTGACAAGCCCTTTCGGCAAGCAGAACCCGAAACACCCGCACCTCCCGGAAAACTATTTCCTGGGCGCCAAGGCCCTGTTCGAGGGGCGTGGTGATGAGCAGAAAGCGTTGAAGATTCTCCACCAGCTCCAGAAGCACTTCCCGGAGCACGAACTGCGGGACCGGGTGGACGAGCTGACGGAGCGGGCGGAACGCATCGCAGCCAGTTGAAACGGCCCTCGCAGCGCCGTCAGTCCTGGAGCTGACGCAGTGCCCGCATCATTGCCGGGTCGCTGGTCAGCCTCTGGACGGCATCCATGTAGGGCTGAGCGGCCTCACCCTGCCCCTGCCGCCGCAGTTGCTGGGCGGCGAGCAGGCAGGCCCGTGGCAGTTCCTCGGGTGTCTTCTTCAGCCGCATCAGCCGGTCCAGGAGTAAGCGGCCCTCCTCCAGCGCCTCCCAGCGCAGCAGCCGGCAGCAAAGATCCGTGGCCTGGCTGGCCGAGAGCTTCGGATTGGCACGCTTGCGGTAATCCGCGAAGGTCTCCAGCACCAGCGCGCGCTCGTCGGCCGTCTCCCCGGGCAGGGCCAGGATGCGGCCAGCGGCGTCGTGCAGGTCCGGGTCCTCCTTCTGGACCTTGCAGGCGTGATACCAGCTCCGCAGTACAGCGCAATCCTCGGAGTTACGCTCGAGCAGGGGCCGGAGCCGGTGTTTGGCGCGGGTCACGTTGAGAGCCGCCAGATCCTGTCGGGCAGCCTCCAGCGTCTCCCGGTCGTCCTCGCGATGGGACTCCTCCTGCAGGAACTCATCGCGCTGCCATCCCAGGGCCCTTACGCCGGCAGCGATCAACGCCCCGGTCATAATACCGCCCGCGTGGGCCTCATAGGCCACGTTGCTGCCATCGGCCATCACGAACTGCAGCAGCTCCCAGCCCAGCCACACCGGCAGGAGCACGATGGCCGGCGCGCGCACGTAATCGAAATA
Organism: Pseudomonadota bacterium; assembly: GCA_051745655.1. Classification (GTDB taxonomy): domain Bacteria; phylum Pseudomonadota; class Gammaproteobacteria; order Pseudomonadales; family Oleiphilaceae; genus Halospina. Next base: position 8,503 of record JBNJEG010000036.1, on the reverse strand, counting down.
GACCCAGGCCCAGTAGAAGAAACGCACCCGGAGGCGCCCGTAAAGGACCGTGAAAAGCCCCATGAGCCCGGCAATGGCGCCGGACGCCCCGAGGACGCCGGTTGGCGTCCCCCAATGGACCGCCAGCGACAGGGCCGAGCCGCCAAGCCCCGCCACCAGGTAGGCCAGAAGGAACAGGCCCGGGCCCAGGGCGCCCTCCACGAGAATGCCCAGCAGCAACAGGAACAGCATGTTGCCCACCAGGTGCCCCAGCCCACCGTGCAGGAACATATGGCTCAACAGGGTCAGCGGCTCCACCTCGTCGTAGTGCATCATGTACTTGCGTGTGACGCTCTGGTCCATAAGCGCTTCGAACTCCGCCCTGTCGGACTGCCAGTCGGCATACCGGTCGCTGTCGGGATCAATGATGTCGCCGGAGCGCAGCGCCGGCAGGAAATCCTGATGGGAGGCCACCATGCGCGACCGGGCAAGCGCGAGGCGCCGGTCGTCCACGCCGTTTTCCGCCGCCTCGTCGAGCCGTTCCATCCGTTCGCGGAAGTCCATTTCATAGCCCGGCACGAAATCCTCCAGCCAGGCCCACTCGCGCTTTTCCAGGTCACTTTCCTGATAGAAGGAGGCCGCCTCCATCATCACTTTGGTATCGCCGCCTTGAAAGACCACGAACACGACACCATTCAGGAGGAGGAGCAACAGGGTTACGAGCGGAAAGTTCTGCCGCGAGACGGCTTTATGGAGCGGAATGATCAACATGGCGGGCGTCCTTTTCTGTGTCCGGCTTCCTTTGGACTTCAGTCCGGGGAGAGCATAGCCCATTGGCCGTCCGTATCCAGCCCCGATCCCCTCCGAGGGGATCAACGTATGACCACAACGTGACCACGCAAACGAACCGATAAGGGGAACCCGATGAAGATCCTGATGGTCCTGACATCACACAGCGAGATGGGCAACACCGGCCACAAGACCGGTTTCTGGCTGGAAGAGTTTACCTCACCCTATTACACCTTCCGTGACGCCGGTGCCCAGGTCACCCTGGCATCCCCCGCGGGCGGCCAGCCGCCGGTGGACCCCAACAGCGAGGCGGAGGATGCGCAGACGGACAGCACCCGGCGCTTCCTGGCGGACGAGGACGCGAAGGCCGCGCTCGCCGGCACCCACAAGCTCGCGGATGTACGGATCGATGACTTCGATGCCGTATTCTACCCCGGCGGTCACGGCCCGCTCTGGGACCTGGCCGAGGATGGCGACAGCATCCGCCTGATCGAGGAAGCCGCAAAGCAGGACAAGGTCATTGGTGCGGTCTGCCATGCGCCCGGTGTATTCCGGCACGTGAAGGGCCCGAATGGCAACGCCCTGGTCCAGGGACGCGAGGTTACCGGCTTCACGAACACCGAGGAAGAAGCCGTGGGCCTGACCCAGGTGGTGCCCTTCCTGGTCGAGGACATGCTGGAAGCCAATGGCGCGGATTACCGCTGCGGGGACGACTGGAGTTCGTTCGTGGTGCGGGATGGCAAGCTGGTGACCGGCCAGAATCCGGCCTCATCCGAGGAAACCGCGAAGGCGGTACTGAATACCCTGAAACAGTGACGGGCCCTGACGGGCCCGTCCCGGGTTAATCGGTGGTGTTGTAGACGTAGGAGGAAACAGTGCCGTCCTCGTTGAAACGCACCACCAGGTCCGTGGTGTCGGCCTCGCGGAACGCGGACCAGCGGTACTGGGCATAGGTCCAGGTTCGCTTGCCGTCCTCCAGCCCCGTGCGCCACGGGTCGCCGAACATGGTTTCGATGTCCGAGCGGGTGGTCTCACCCACCTTGATCTCTTCCACCTTATGGGTGTCGAAGTCTCTGCCGACCGAGGCACAGCCGGCCGCGACCAGCATGATGCCCGCCAGCAGCAGACCTCCAAGTCGTTTCTGCATGCTCATGATCCTACTCCCTTACTGGATGTCTCCTTCATAGTACGCACTGTCATCCGGAACCTGAAGGTCATGAGCGATTGCCGTTTATTCATGCTTTCGCTACTTGCTATCCGGGGTCGATCTCGCCTAGATTGGGAGCGTTCCGCGCGAGGGGAACGCCGGTGAGAATCCGGGGCTGTCGCGCAACGGTAAGGTGGTACGCCCGCTAAGCCCGATTACCTCCGCGGAACGGAGACTGGAGCCTTCGCGCCAAGGGTGAAAGGTCGGAAAGGGCACCGCAGCCGTTGCGGAATCCGCCCCTACCCTCCGTTTTTACTCCGCGTTGGCTTCTCCAATAACTTTTGAGAACGTGTAAGGAGAAGCCCGTGTTGGAAGCCGCAATCCATTCCAATCACAACCCCGTCCATGCCGATACTTTTCCTGCCGGGGATGGCCCGCTGGGCCTGGACACCCTCATCCTTCAGAGCCGCCTGACCGGCAGCGCCCAGCGCCTGCTGGAAGCCATGGGCGTGCGTGTTGAGCCGGTCCGCTGGTACAAGGTGGCAGGCCCGGCGGTCTATCGACTGGCCTGCCCGGAGTCACGGCCACAGCTCCAATGGCTGCCCCCCGAGCAGGCGGAAAAGCTGATGGAAGACCTGGCCCGCGAGGAAGACGATACGCGTACGCCGGACTGGGCCCACGCCCTGCTGCGGCGCCAGCGCGCCGGCACCCTGCTCGACATGGACGGCGGCATTGAGTTCGGGGACGACGGCATCGATGCCGGCCTGGTCCTGCACGACCTGCTCCGCCACCCCGGCGCCTGAGGAAACCACCGACCGCTGCCGCTACATTCCGTCACAAGGATGGTGACGTTGGTCACACTCTGTAATCGGCCCTGAGACGCCCTCGACGTAGGCTGGATTCAGGCGCGAGACCAAACCAACAGGGAGGTTTGGCAATGGTAATGTCCAGCGGTCACCGGTCACTCTCTTCCCACACCCTGATGCGGGTGGGGTTGGGGTGTATTGTGCTGCTGCTGGTGGTAGCGCTCGGAGCAGCGTTCGCCCTGATCGAGTTCAAGACCGGCGTGCGCGCCTACGTGACCGGGGAAAGTCTCTGGTCGAAGGGACGGCAGGCGGCGGTCTACCACCTCAACCGTTACACGGAGACCGGTGACCCGACCCACCTGAACGAGGCCCGCCAGGGGCTGGCGACACCCCTCGCCTATCGGGAAGCCAGGGAGGCAATGACCAGCACACCGATGGACGCCCAGCGCGCCGCCGCGAAATTCATTGAGGCCGGAAGCCACGCGAAGGACGTTCCCCGCCTCATCCGCGTCTATCGGTTCATGGGCCATTCCAACCTGTTCCACACGCCCCTCCAGATCTGGCGGGATGCCGATCCACTGATCCTCCGCCTGTCGGAAATGATCATGCTGGTGTCCGAAAACCACTTCACACAGGCTCAGCACCAGGACATGAGAGAGGAGATCGATCGCCTCAATCGCGATCTGGTAGCGATGGAATCCTCCTTCTCCGCCAGTCTGGGGCGCATTGACCGCACACTGAACCAGCTTCTGCTGCTGACGGTGACCACGGTGCTTGCGCTGGCCGGTGTGCTGCTGGCGGTACTGTTCATGAGTGCGGGCAGGCGCATGGCGCGCACCGAGGATGAGCTCCGCACCACCCTGGAACAGGCCGCTGTGGGCATGGCACGGGTCTCACTCTCGGGCACCATCCGTTCCGCCAATCGCCGGTTCGCGGATACCCTTGGCTACCCCGAGGATGCCCTGGAGGGCATGGAGCTGGATCAGCTTCTGCTGCTGAACGATGGCGAGAAGCGCCCGGACCTGCCCGGGATTCATCAGACCGTACTGCGCGAGGGCACCTATACTCTGAGCCGCGATGAACCCTGGACCCAGTCAGATGGAACGCCATTATGGCTGGAATTCACCTTCAGCGGCATCCAGGATCACAAAGGTCGGACCACGGACTACATCCTCGTGGTTGACGACATTTCCCACCACCGCAGTCAGGTGGAGAAGCTGAGTTACGAAGCCAGCCACGACGCCCTGACCGGCGCCATCAACCGGCGGGAGTTTCTCAACAGGCTGTCCGTCTGTCTGGAGAGTGCCTGGTACGAACAGAGCCGCCACTCCCTGTGCTTCATCGACCTGGACTACTTCAAGGACATCAATGACACCCACGGACACCAGGCCGGCGACGATTGCCTTATCCAGCTCTGCAGCATCATCCGCTCGCAGCTGCGTGAAGGGGATATCCTGGCCCGGCTGGGCGGAGACGAGTTTGCCCTCATACTGACCTACTGCCCGGTGGACGTTGCCGAGCGACTCGCCGAAGAGCTGCGCCAGAAGATGGCCGCATTCATTTTCCATTCCGGCAATACGACCTTCAGACTGACCGCCTCCATCGGTGTCACGGAGATTCGGGGCAGTCTCGCGGGCCCCGAAGCCGTTATGGAGGCGGCGGACCAGGCCTGCTACGGCGCCAAGGAGCAGGGACGCAACCATGTCTACGTGGTGAGTCTGGAACAGACCGAGGCAGCCCAGCGAACACGAACGACTTGAACCCGGTCGCTGGATCAGTGAGAGTGTGCCCCATGCACCTGGACCAGCAGCTTGTAGTCACCGCCCGTGAGATGAACGCCACCGGCCTGAACCAGGGCCGCTCCGGCAACCTGAGCGCCCGTTGTGGCGACGGGATGCTGATCACTGCTTCCGGTTGCCACTTCGACCGGATCACCACGAGCCACATTGTTGAGGCCGAGCTGGATGGAGGCTATCACGGCCCCGTGAAGCCCTCGAGCGAGGCCTCCTTTCACGCCGCCATCTACCGCCAGCGCCCGGATGCCGGAGCCGTGGTCCACGTGCACTCGCCCTGGGCCATGTCGCTGGCCTGCCTGCACCGGCGCATTCCCGCCTTCCACTACATGGTGGCGGTCGCCGGCGGCACGGACATACCCTGCGTCCCCTACGCCACTTTTGGCACCCGGGAACTGGCCGACCATGTCGCTGCCGGACTGACGGATCGCGATGCCTGCCTGATGGCCAACCATGGCCAGGTGGCGCTGGCCGACACACCGGAAGCCGCCCTGGAACTCGCGCGCGAAGTAGAGCACCTGGCCCGTTGCTACGGTCAACTGCTGCCGCTCGGCGAGCCGGTTCTGCTGGACGATGACCAGATGGCCCAGGTGCTCGAACGGTTCCAGGGCTACCGGCGCAACGCCCAGACAACCCATACATAAGACCCGTTTCGGCGGTGGCCGACCCCGGTTTTGGCAACCATACTTCCTGCGATAACAACAACGGAGTATTGCCATGACCGATCAGACAGAACCCCGGGAGCAACCCGGCTGGCGCTGGGGGCCGTTCACCTTCCGGCTGCCGTTCTACCACACCCGGTTGCTTTGGCCGGAGTTCCTTCAGGGCATACTGGTCGCGGCTGCCACTGGCCTGGCTCTGGTTCCCATCATGACCAATGCCTTCGGCCTGAGCTTTGAGGAGGCCGTGGCGCTGTCGTTCATCCACTCCGCGCTCATCGCTTCAGCGGTCATTGTTTTCGGGGAACCCTACGCGCCCGGCTGGATCACGCCCGTCCTGCCCCTGGTGCTGTTTTTTGTCGTTGGTAATTACGAGGATCCCAGCACCCGCTTCCAGGCGATGACCGCCCTGTCCATGACTTTCGCCACGCTGGTATTGGCACTGGGACTGACGGGGCTTGGGCGGAAATTCGTGGAGTGGCTGCCGGAAACCCTCAAGGCCGGGATCATCCTGGGTGCCGCCATCGCAGCCCTGCACCGGGTGTTTGTGAAGGATGCGGAAGAGCGCCTGCTGCAGCAGCCCATCTCCATCACCCTGGCCTGCGCCATCTGCCTGATCCTGATGTTCAGTCTGCCGCTGCAGCGCATGGAGCGTAAGAACCGGTTCGTCCTGATCCTGGCCGGCCTGGGTCTGCTGCCCGGATTCGGCGCGGCCGCGCTGGTCGGGCCGCTGGTTGGCGAGGTGGAATACAACATCGAATGGGGCTTCATGATCCCGCCCTTTGCAGATGCCTTCGCCAAGGCCTCCCCCATCGCCAATGGCTGGCCCTCCTGGCAGATGATTCTATCCAGCATCCCGGTGGCCCTGATCAGCTATGTGATCCTGTTCGGCGACATGGTCACGGGCAACGAGATCATCCGCGACGGCAAACGCTGGCGCCGGGATGAAACCATCGATATCAATCCCACCCGGACCCACTACTCGGTCGCCATCCGCAACGCGCTGATGGGCGTTCTGGCGCCCTTCTTCCCGACCCAGGGCGCGGTCTGGGCGGGGGTGCACGTGGTCGTCATCCAACGCTGGAAGCAGGGACCCGGAGCCATGAAGAGCCTGCACAGCGGCCTGGCCTCGTACTACATGATGGGGTTACCGTTCATCTTCTTTGTTCTGCCGGTGCTCACCGGGCTCAAGCCGCTGCTGAACATTGCCCTGTCACTGACGCTGGTTCTGACGGGCTTTGCCTGTGCCTACGTGGCGATGGCAATCCCGAAAACCAACACCTCGCGGGGTACGACCCTGCTGATCGGGACGGCGCTGGCTTTCTTCGAGCCCTGGATCGGGCTGGCCATCGGGCTGGTGGCAACGGTGGCGCTGGTGGGCTGGGACCGGGTGGCCGAGCCCATACCGGATCAGGCCGAAGATCAGTAACGGGTCTGGGGCTCCACAATGTGCTGGAGCCCCACGCACTCGACCAGTGGATCGTCACAGTTGACCACGATGTCCGAGTGCGCCAGCACATAGCTCTTGCCGGTGATGGTGTTCTCCACCACCTGGTGCGGGCCTTCCTGGTGGGTGCCGGTGAAGTTGCCAATAAAACCGGTCTCACGCAGGGAGATGGTTTCCAGGCGGTCCCCCGGCTGGATGCGGCCCTCGTAGTTCATCAACGCCAGGCGCGCAGAGGTGCCGGTACCCGTGGTGCTGCGGCAGATCACGCCGGGGTGCACATAGGTGGTGGAGCGGGAACGATAGAAGTTGTCCGCCACCTGCTCCACCGGCCCCATGAAATGCAGGAACGGCAGCGGCCCCACGTCACCCAGGGTGTAATGGGAGAAGCCCCTTTCCGCCTGGATGGCCTCGACGATGCGGTGGGCGCAGTCGGAGAGGTCATCCTCCTCATCCAGTGTCAGGTCAAAGCCCAGCTCGGTGGCATCCACCAGCGCATAGAATCCGCCACTGTAGGCCACGCTGTAGGTGACGTTGCCCAGTGAGGGGACATGGATGCTGTGTCGGTAGCTGTCGATGTAGCTGGGCAGGCCCTCGCAGGTGATGGCTTCGACCACGCCATTCTCGATCTGGGCCTCCACCTGGACCAGCCCTGCGGGAGCCTCCAGCTGGAAGGTCTGGCGCCCCTCCTGCTTGGGCACGATGCCCTGCTCCAGCACGGCGGTAGCCGTGCAGATGGTGTTGGAACCGGAATAGATGGGATAGCCCATCACCTCCATGATGATATAGCCGGCGGCCGCTCTGGAATCAGTGGGCGGCACCAACAGGTCCACGGACATCTCGGGGATGCCGTAGGGCTCGAACAGCAACAGCTTGCGCAGGCCATCCCCATCCCGCTGCAGGTATTCCATCTGCTCGCGCACCGTGGCGCCGGGCAGATCAATAATGCCGCCGGTCACGATCCGGCTCACGTCCCCGCCGGCGTGGGTGTCCATCAGCCGCAGGGTCAGGTCATTGCTCATTATTGGGCCTCGATGGCGTAGGGTGCGCCGTGCTCGTCCCACTCGCTGTCGGGAACGATCACGATCTTGCCCAGGTAACCACTGCCGCGATTGACGAAGTACTCCTCCGCCTCACGCAGCGCGGAAAGCCGGAACGCCCCGTGCAGGACCGGCTTCAGCTGGCCGGACCGGATCCAGGCAACCAACTGCTCCGCTTCCTCGCGGGTCCCATGGGAGACACCGAAGATCTGAACCTGGTACAGGTAGATCCGCGTCCAGAGCACCTCGCTGACGTTACCGGCACTGGCACCAGCGATGCTCAGGCGTGGATACGTCTTCCGCCGGGTCATGTCCGTGATCATGGTGTCGATGAATCGGTCGGTCATCGTGCCACCGGCCAGATCCATGACGGCGTCGATGGGCTCGCCATCAGTTTCCGCCATGACCCTGTCCGTGAAGCTGTCCATGTCCGATCGGTCCAGTACCGCCTCGGCACCCAGTTCCTTCAGCACCGGCGCCTTTTCCTGCTGGCTGAGCGCGTAGGGAATGGCGCCCATGATGCGGCAGAGCTGGATCAGCGCCGTACCCACACCACCGCTGGCACCGGTCACGAGGACCCGCTCACCAGCAGTCACGCCGGCCACGTCCAGCATGTGCACCGCCGTCTGGTAGGAGCACATGCCCAAGGCCGCGAGTTCGGCATCCGCCAGCTCCGGGTTGTCCACCCGGTGGAACTGGTCCGAGGGCACCGCAATGTACTCGGCGAAGCCGCCATCGGCGCCGTGGCCGTAGTAGTCCGGCGTCAGGTTGATATCCCGGCGGTCATCCGGATAGAGGTTGAAATCAAGAAGGCCGCGTTCACCGACGCGGCCTTCATTCACCCCT
>JBNJEG010000035.1:0-18411 GCA_051745655.1 Pseudomonadota bacterium | reverse complement strand
AGAAATCATTAGATTTTGTGCAAAGGGCGTCTGACAATATGAGCCGGTCCCTTTGTGATATTGCGCGTATCAGTCAGTCCGTAATTCCCCGGGGCAAGGAGAAACCAAAAAAAACAGGGTGTTGGGGGAATAGATGGGAAAAGTATCCTTTACGCTATTGAACAGGAAAAGCCAATCCGAGGCTTCTTGCGACCAGCCCCAAATCCGGGTGCTGATCGTTGAGTCAGAGAATGCCAGTGCGCGCGCGATCAAACGGGCAATACGCCGTAATCCGGCGTTTGATTGCGATATTGATCGTGTGCGGCGGCAGAACGAGGTTTCCGGGCGTCTGATCAACCAGGACGTTGATGTCATCCTGATCGGTCCCTCCCATTTCGATAGTGATGAAGGCGAAATCCCGGAGTTCAAACTCCGTAATCTGGGTCCGGAAGTCCTGGTCCTGCCCTTGCCAATGCGCCGACCGCGCCCCGGTCCGGGGCGTCGCCAGCTGGATATGGACTGGATGGCACAGGTGCTTCGGTACGTTGCCCAGCGCAAGCAGGTAGAGGACTTTCTCTGGGCAACCGAAGATGCCCTCTGTGAGGAGAAAGAGCAGGCGCGGGTGGCACTGAATGCCGTTAATGACGCGGTGCTGCTCTGCAACGGCCAGGGCCGGATTACCCTCATGAACCCGGTCGCCGAGAGCCTGACGGGCTGGAGCAGCCAGGATGCAACAGGCCGGCCCGTGGAGGAAGTTTTCAACGTCATTTCGTCACTGACCCGAACGCCCCCGGATCACCCCGTACTGCGCAGCCTGCGCGAGGACCGGGCGATGGCGACGGAACCGGACTGGGTCCTGATCCGCCAGAACGGGGAAGAGCTCGGGGTTGAGAGTTCCCTGGTCCCGATCCATAACCGGGATGGTTGGGTAACCGGTGCGGTTCTGGTGTTCCGTGATATCCATCATTCTCCGATTGTGACCGAGAAAATGGCCTATCTCGCCCATCATGATTCCCTGACCGGTCTGCCCAACCGAACGCTTCTCGATGAACGCCTGGAACAGGCCATCAGCCTGGCCAAGCGTCATCGCAAGCAGACCGCGCTGCTGTATCTGGATCTCGATGATTTCAAGGGGATCAATGACGCTCTGGGTCATGCGACCGGAGATCGCGTACTCCAGTTGGTTGCCGACAAGCTTAAAGGCTGCGTGCGGGCAACCGACACGGTCTGCCGCCAGGGCGGTGATGAGTTCGTGATACTGCTCAACGAGATTGAGAATCCACAAGATGCTGCGCAGGTTGCCGAGAAAATCCTTGCTGCGTTTGCCGCCCCGCTCATGCCGAACGGCCAGGAGCTGCATCTGCGTCTCAGCATTGGTATCAGCGTCTTTCCGGATGATGGTGACAGTGTGGATACCATTCTCAGGCAGGCGGATGCCGCCATGTATTTCGCCAAAATGAATCACGATGTCAGTTATGGATTCGCCCGTGGCGACCTTGATCACTGGTTCAAGGGCGCCGAAACCATGGAACACCGCCTGTTCCGGGCATTTGAAGCAGATGAATTCGTGCTGCACTACCAACCGCAGATCGATCTGGTCTCCGGGAAAATCATTGGCGTTGAGGCACTGGTCCGGTGGAACGATCCCGACCGGGGGCTGGTTTTTCCAGGCGAGTTCATGCCGATTGCCGAGCAAAGTGGCCTGATCGTCGCAATCGGGCGCTGGGTGATCCAGCAGGCGTGCCGGCAGGTTGCGGCCTGGGGCAACGGTACGCGTCCGGTCCTGCCCGTGGCCATCAATGTCTCCGGCCCTGAATTTGAGCACTCGCACTTCGTCACCTTTATCCAGGAGGTACTGAGGGAGACGGGAATTGAACCGGACAAGCTTGAACTCGAATTCACGGAGAGCGTGCTGGTGAACGACCCGGAAAAATCAAAACTCCGGCTCCAGCAGCTCAGTGATATCGGCATTCGACTGGCTGTGGACGACTTCGGAGCGGTGGGGTCGAGTCTGCGGTACCTCCGGCATTTCCCGGTTGATACGCTGAAAATCGATCAATCCCTGATGAGCGATATCACTGCAGACCCGGCAACGTCTGTGGTTCTAAGGTCCCTGGTGAACGTGGGCAAGGGGCTCAAGCGCCGAATGGTGGCAGAGGGCATCGAAACCGCGAGCCAGCTTGGCTTTGTGCAGGCCCAGCTGTTTGATGTGGCCCAGGGGTTCCGCTTCGCAGCGCCCCAGGATGCGGCCGGGTTCTCGCAGCTGCTCGAAAGCCAGCAATCATGACTCAATGTTAATAAATTTCCGCAGTGATGGGGGTAGAGTAAGGTCGTATCCTAGTGAAAGCTCGCGAAATTGGAAGCGTAGGAGGGCTCAACATGCCACTCAATCCGTCTGATGTTGACCGGACCATTCCTCTTTCGCAGCTGGATATTCCCATGGAACGGGAGAGCTTCCAGGGCAATCTGATACGCGAGCTTGCCGGTACCCTGGAAGCCACAGTCGGCCTGGAAGAGGCCTCCGGATTCATCACCATCGTTGGCCAGAATATGGGAAGCCGATTGGACGCTGATTACAGAAAGGCCCTGGCGGTTTCCCGCCTGAAACGCTCCCAGGTCGCGGATGTCCTGGTGGATCTCAAGGCTCGTATCCATGGCGATTTCTATGCCATTTCCCAGGATGATGAGCGGATCGTTCTGGGCAACCGCGCCTGCCCCTTTGGGGAGAACTCGCACGGCCACCCCTCCATCTGCATGATGACGAGCAACGTGTTCGGGGTTATCGCATCGCAGAATCTCGGGTACGCCAAGGTCTCACTGGAGCAAACCATTGCCCGTGGAGACGCGGGCTGCCGGGTTGTGATCTACCTTCGCCAGACCGAGGAATCGCAAGCCGCGACCGGTCATGAATATTTCGGGGTCGGGGCGTGATGCTGATGAACGGTGCCAGCCGGGGCGTGGCGGATATCCTCCCGGAACCGGTCCTGCTGCTCTCTGCCGATGGTGAGGTGATCGACGGCAACCTGGCCGCGCGCCGCGTATTCACCCTGACAGGGGGCAGCACCTTTCTGGAGGAGCTGGCGGAGGGTGATCCCGGCAAAGTGACCGAGTCGCTTAATCGGTGGCTGCATAACGGCAGTCTTGTTCGCGGACTGGTAACCCTGATCGGCCATGACGGGAACCGCTATGCCACCTATGGCGCACGGGTCGGGGCAGATGACGGAGAATCCGACCGGGTTCTGTTGCGGTGCGAAGTCAGGCAGTCCGCCAATCGACGCTTCATTGAGCTGACCCGGCGCATTGCCGACCTGAACCGGGAGGTGTCCCACCGTAAAGAGGTGGAGTGCATGCTGGCCACCGAAAAAGAGCGGCTGAGGGTGACACTGCACTCGATCGGAGACGGCGTTATCACGACGGACACCGATGCCCGGATTACCTACCTCAATCCCGTGGCGGAAGAACTGACCGGCTGGACTGACGCCGGGGCGCGCGACCAGCCCCTGCTCAAGGTGTTCCGGATTGCTGACGAGTATTCCGGAGAACTGGTGGAAGGCCCGGTTGCGAGGGTTTTCGAGGAAGGGACCATCCAGGGGCTGGGCAATCAGACCATACTGATTCGCCGGGACGGGATGGAATTCTCCATTGAGGACTCCGCCGCCCCCATCCGGGGGCCTGATGGGGACATCCTCGGGGTCGTGCTGGTGTTTCATGATGTGACGGAAGCCCGCCGGCTGAACGCCAAGCTAACGCACCAGGCCACCCACGATTGCCTCACGGGTCTTTTCAACCGAAAAGCGTTCGAGCAGCGTCTCAAAGAAGTTCTAAGGTCGCCGGAGAGACGGGGGAGAACCCACTCGTTGCTGTTCCTCGACCTGGATCAGTTCAAGGTGATCAACGATACCTGCGGCCATATTGCGGGCGATGCGCTGCTGAGCGCCCTGGGGTCGGTTCTGGCGCATTCCTTGCGTCAGTCCGATATGCTGGCGCGCCTTGGCGGCGATGAATTCGGTGTGCTGCTCCATAACTGCACTCCCGATGTAGCGGAAGAGATTGTTGAAACGCTTCAGCAGGCCATCATGGACTTTGACTTTGCCTGGGAGGGGCGGCCCTTTGTGGTGGGGGTCAGCATTGGCCAGGTCGACTTCCGTGACACTGAGTGGTCGATGGTCGACCTGCTCAGTGCCGCCGACACAGCGTGCTACCTGGCGAAAGAGAGTGGCCGCAACCGTGTCCACCTCTATGGCAGCGATGACGGGGAGTTGGCACACCGCCACGGCCAGATGGAGTGGGTGGGCGAGATTCGCAAGGCCCTCAACGAGGATCGTTTCTGCCTCTTCTATCAACCCATCGTACCCGTGAATAAGCAAAAGGCCGGTCAGGGCCTTGTGTTGCCAAGCCACTGTGAGCTGCTGTTGCGACTCCATGATGGCAAGGGAGGCTTGGTTTCCCCGGGCGCGTTCATCCCCGCTGCAGAACGGTATGACCTGATGGGCGTGGTGGATCGGTGGGTGCTCGAGGCGGCCTTCTCAAGGCTTGCGCAACTGAACTGTTCCGACATCCATACGTGTGCAATCAACCTCTCCGGAACCTCACTGGGAGAGGAGCGTTTTCTGTGGTTCGTGCGTGATCTGTTTGAGCGATACCCCGTGTCACCGGAACGGATCTGTTTTGAAATTACCGAAACGGCGGCCATCGCCAACCTCAAAACCGCCCAACACATGATCGAGACCCTCAGGCATCTCGGGTGCCGTTTCGCGCTCGATGATTTTGGCAGTGGGATGTCGTCCTTCGGATACCTCAAATACCTGCACGTTGACTACCTGAAAATCGACGGCGATTTCGTCAAGGACATGCTGGAAGACCCCATCGACCGGGCCATGGTGGAGTCGATCCACCACATCGGGCATGTCATGGGGCTCAAGACGATCGCGGAATTCGTCGAGAACGACAAGGTTCTGGCACAACTGCAGGCACTGGGTATTGATCACGCCCAGGGATTCGGCATCGCCCGGCCACAATCCTTCGATGATCTTCTGGCGGATCGGGTATTGGCTTGACCGACCCTGGGAAGGTGCTGGCCTGCTGGTTAATCCCGTAGATCCACGGCAACACGCGCGCCTTCTTCCAGCTGGTCACTGGGGTGTGTGATGATCACATCGCCCACCGCGACGCCATCGGTAATCTGGGTCCAGAGGCCGCTGCGCCGTCCGGTCTGGACCGGCGCCAGCACCGCCTGACCATCCTTCACGACAAAAAGCGCCCACTGATCCCGGTCCCGCAAAAGGGCACTGGTGGGAACCTGAATCACCCCATCGTCTTGCCAGAGAATGAAGCGCGCCTCCACCCGGAAGGCGTCGCCGAGGTCCGACCATTGTTCATGGGGGGAGGTCAGGGTAACCCGCACCGGCACCCGCTGTTCATCCACCCCGAGCGCGGAGACCCGTGTGTATCCGGCGGGGTCAACACGGCGCACCCGGCCCTCCAGCGGCTCGTCACGCCCCCAGTGGCTGATGATGACCGGCATGCCCGGGGAGACGCGGACCGCATCCATGGACAGCAGATCCACGCGTACTTCCAGGGTCGACAAATCCCCGATCTCCAGGATCGGCTCGCCGGACTGAACCGGGCCCTCGCAGCACCGGTAGCGGCGGGTGATGGTGCCATCGATGGGCGAGCGTACGGGTAGCGTTGGCTGGTCGAGCGGGGCACGCTCACCATCGGCAACCTCCAGAACGGCCCGGGCCGACTCCAGCTCAAAACGCGCAACCTCAACCGAGTGAAGGGCCGCTCGCGCCGCGGCGCGTGCCGCGTCCCGCTGGGTTCGGCGCCGATCCCGCTCCTCGGTTGCGATCGCGCCGCGCTGAAACAGCCGCTCAATCCGGTCGAATTCGGTCTCCGCCTGGGCCTGCTGTGTCTGGCGTGCCTCAAGTTCCGCTTCGGCCGCACTCAGGCGCGCCCGGGCCGCCGCCACGGCCTCACGCGCCTGCTCCCGGGCCCGTGCATCCAGAGCCGGTGTGGGCAGTGACTCGAGTTCGAACAGCTTGTCGCCGGCGCTTACCCGGTCGCCCGGTTCCGGCTCCACGCGGTGCAGGAAGCCACTGATCGGCGCGGACACGGTGTGGGGGTCCCGCAGGTGGGTATAGCCTTCATCCTCCACGTATTCGGTGAACGGCCCCTCGCGTACGGTTGTGCCATTGACCGGGACCGGTGATGGCATCAGGGCCAGCACCAGAAGGCCGAGCAACGCCGCCGCGGTGAGTGTTATGAGAACCGGCTTTCGTTTGTCCATGGTCACTACTCGGCAGTCTTGAGGGCATCAATCATGTTCAGCCGGTACAGCCGGCGGGCAATCAGCAGCAACGACAGGGTGGCGGTCAGCACCACCCCGAGCGCGGAAAACGCATAGGTCTGCGTGGTGATGATGAACGGAACCCGGAAAAGGTCCGAGTTCATCGCCTGGTTCACCAGCCAGACCAGGGCGGTTCCGAGTAGCCAGCCGATGGGAATGGCCAGCAGCGCGAGCAGGGCAACTTCACCGATGAGAATCCACGCGACCTCGGTTCTCGTGAACCCCAGAACCCTCAGTGTTGCAAGCTCCCTGGCACGCTCCGCGAAGGCAATTCGGGCGTTGTTGTAGACCACGGCGAAGGTGATGGAGCCAGCCAGCAGGACCATGAACCCCATCATTACCAGGACTGTATCGCCGATGTAGCGCCGGATGCGCGCCGCCGCCTCGTTGACCATGCCAACTCCGGTGATCTCAGGCAGGCCCCAGAGGCGATCAAACAGCACCGGTTCGGCGCGCCTGTCCGTAAGCAGCCAGGCACCGGTAACCGCCGGCCCCTCTCCGAGCAGGCGATTGAGCGCGCGGCGTTCCATGTACGCACTGAGGCCGATGGGCTCGCTGACGGTGCCGGCAACAGGAACCGAAACCGTGCGCCGCTGCCCCTCCATGATGACCACCCGCAGGTCCTCGCCCGCAACCACGCCCAGATCATCCGCCAGGTACTGCGTCAGCAGGAGCCCCTCCGGTGGCAGCGCGATGTCGCGGTGCGCCGCGTCGATGAGCCCAAAGAGCGCACGCGAGGCATCCATTCCCTGGATGACCGTCCGGTACTCACGCTGCCGGTGAACCAGTCGCACCGGCACATTACGGAACGTCTCGGCGTGCAGGATGCCGGGCTGGTGGAGCAGTTCCGTGGCCACGCCCGGATACACCGGCTCCGCGAAGTGGAGGTTGATGCTGGCTTTCTGGACGAGCCGGTACTGGGTATCGATGAGGTGATCCACGGCGCTGAACTGATAGCTCGCCACCAGCAGCAACGCCGCGGAAAGGCTGATGCCAAGAACCGACAGCACCGCCTTGAACCGGTACCGGCTCAGGTTACGCAGGATGATGCGGCCCGGCTGGCTGAGCCACCCCAGGATCCGGGCACGCTCCAGCCACCCCTGCCGGAACCGCTCCGGTGCCGGCGGCCGCATGGCTTCAGCCGGCGCCATCACCACCGCCTGGCGCACCGCCCGGAAGGCGCCGACGCCCGCGGCGCCGCCTGCCACCAGGATACCCAGGGCCACCACGCGTGGCTGCAACCGGAAGCTCAGCTCAGGGAAGCGAAAATAGACGGTGTAGAGCCTTGCCAGCCCATCCGCCGCCCAGGCGCCGAGGACCGTGCCCAACGCACCCCCGATGAGTACGATCAGCGCCGTCAGCAGCCCGTAATACAGGCCCATGTCCCGGTTGCTGTACCCGAAGGCCTTCAGCACCGCGATCTGCTGGCGCTGGGTATTGATGATGCGCGCCATCAGCACGCTGAGCAGGAAGGCCGCGACGCTGAGAAACACCGTGGGGAGTATGGTCGCGTGGACCCGTAACTGGTCGAGCTCCTCCGTCAGGAAGCGGTGGGACTGCTGGTCGCTCCGGTTATAGGCACCCTGTCCGCCGTAACGTTCAAGCAACTGGTCCAGGGCCGTGATCACCGTCTGTTCGTCCGTGTTGGGGCGCAGGCCAAGGGCCAGGCTGTTGAAGGCACCTTCCATATCAAAGGCCGCCGCGAGTGCCCGCCGGTTCATCCAGAGCACCCCGTAACGCTCGAAGTCCGGCAGCAGGTCGCCCGGGCTCATCTGGTAGATGAACTCGGGGGAGAGGACCACACCGCTGAGGTTCAGCGTCTGCAGCCGACCGTTGATGATGGCCTGAAGCTGGTCACCCGCGTGCAGCCCGTGGGCCTCGGCAAAGGGTTCACTCACAACCACCTGGTCGTTACGCCCGGGCGTGGGCAGCATTCCCTCGCGGATGTAGAGTTGGTTGAGATCGGGCTGACGCCCCTCCGGAATCGAGAGCACCAGCCCGCGCACCGGGTCGCTGAACCCCGGGACATTGAGCCGGACCGGCGCCTGGACCCGGGTCTCGACATCACTGACGCCGGCAATGGCGCGCACGCGTGAGGCGATGTACTCCGGTGCCCGCTCCAGCGAGACGAACAGCCGCGCGAACCGGTAATCCTCATAGAACCGTTGCTGGGAGAGGGTCAGCGCGTCCAGGCTGGTCATGGAAATAATCAGCGTCATTACGCCCGCGGCCATCACCACGCCGATCGCGGCCACCTGACCCTTGAGCGCCAGGAGGTCGCGCAGCAGTTTCCGGCGCAGTATTCTCACCAGTGCAGCTCACGGGGTGACCGCCGTTGCGGGTTCCGGTGGACCTCGGCAATCCGCCCATCACGGATCTGGATGACACGGTCCGCCATCTCCCCGATCACCGCATTGTGGGTAATCACCACCGTCGTGGTTCGCAGCTCCTGGTTGGCCTGGGCCAGCGCCTCCAGAACGCGGATGCCGGTGTGCGAGTCCAGGGCGCCGGTGGGTTCGTCACAGAGCAGCACAGCGGGGCGCTTGGCGATGGCCCGGGCAATGGCAACCCGCTGCTGCTCACCCCCGGAAAGCTGGGAAGGAAAGTGGTTCAGGCGGTCTTCAAGACCCACCAGCGATAACGCCTCGCGCGGGCTCATGGGGTTACGGCTGATGTCGGTCACGATGGCAACGTTCTCGCGCGCCGTCAGACTCGAAATGAGGTTGTAGAACTGAAACACAAACCCGACGTGATCGCGGCGATAGGCCGTCAGGCGCTTCTCGGAGGCGTGGCCGAGATCTTCACCCCCGTAGAGGACCTGGCCCTCCGTGGCGGTATCCAGCCCACCGAGGATGTTGAGCAGGGTTGATTTGCCCGAGCCAGAGGCCCCCAGCATCACGCTCAGCTCACCGGCGTAAAGGTCCAGGTCCACCCCCCGCAGCGCGTGGATGGATTGATCCCCCATGGTGTACACCTTGGTCAGCCCGCGGGTGGAGAACACCACCTCCGCTGTTGCTTCCAGTGCCGCTTCCATCTCGTCCAGCCCCCAGCAAACCCTCAATCTATAGCACGCGCCAGCGCGCCGGCAGTGATTCACATCAAGGCTGTTGCAGTTACCCGCGTTCGACGTACCCTGTTGCCGGAAAGCCGCCCTGCGATGCGCAACACGTCCATAGCCACGGAGACCCCCTATGTCACTGGAACCCGGAATTTACCGTCACTTCAAAGGCAACAGGTACGAGGTCATAGGCGTGGCCCGCCACAGCGAAACCGAGGAAGACCTTGTGGTGTACCGCCCGCTCTACGGCGAGGGCGGGCTCTGGGTCAGACCGCTGGGTATGTTCACGGAAACCGTGGAACGCAATGGTGAGGTGCTTCCCCGATTTGCGCGGGAAGGGCCGTACATAAAGTAACCAATACCCCGCCTGTTTTGCTCCCCTGTAACCATTAGATGCGTTTTGCAACCAGCCATTCCGGCACCCTCACCGGAAATGCAAAATAGCGTCAAATTGTTGCACTGGAGCCTTTCATGCGTTCACGCCCTGAGTTCGTTTTTGCTGTAGCCGCCACCCTGCTGCTCACCGGTTGTTTGAGCAGCGGCGAGGGAACCGACGGAACCACTGATGCTACAACGGATTCCGGCCAATCCAGCCAATCCAGCCAATCCGGAGACCCCCGGAACCAGTCGGACAACAATGAGAACAATACGGGCGATGTCTCCACCCCTTCCGAGCCTACTCAATCCGGCCAGGCCCTTGTGGTTACGGACGAGCGCCGCCAGGCCGCCCATCAGGCGTTTGTCTCACTGGACCGAACGGAACTTGAGCAGGGCTTCTCGCCCGAGGAGCTCTACGGCGTCTTCAATGAGTTTGCCCTGACCCATTTTGGTATGGCCAACCAGCCCCTGGTTGAGCGCTATACCGGTGAGTCGCTGGCGTTTCACGAGTCCGGCGAATGGCAACACCACTCGCTCAACTCCGCCGCAATGGCCTTCGAGACCACGCAACCGGTGCGGGGCCACATCGCCTACGGGCGCGATGAACAGGAGCTGGAGCACACAACCCCGGAAAGTGACCGTTACTACTTCAACCAGTTGCACCACCTGACCGGGCTGGAACCAGGCACTACTTACCATTACCAGTTTGTTGGCCGGGCAGCTGATGGGACCACCCTGAAATCGAAGGTGCGTGAGTTCACCACCCGCACAGCCGAGGGACTCACCCTGTTGGAAGGCGGCACCATTGATGAGCCCCTGACTCTGGACAAACCCGGCGCCACGTACGTGCTGACGGGCGATCTTGAGGCAGCCGGCACGGCCCTGCGTGTTGACGCCCCGGGGATTACCCTGGATCTGAACGGCCACCGTGTGGTTTACGCCAACGAACCTCACCAGAACATCAGCCGTGGGGGCGCCGACACCGCAGCCACGGGCGTCTGGTCAAACCACAGTGGTCTGGAGGACGTCCGGATTCTGAACGGCCAGCTGGATGAAGGCCATGTCGGAAACCAGGCCGATACCAGCCAGGGTGGCCTGAATGCTGTGTTTTTTGAGCGCCCCCGCGATCTTGAGGTGGCAGGGCTGAAGGCGCGCTACCACGGCGCCCAGGTTTACGGAATGGCCTTTAATTACCCCCAGGGTCGTCTGCACCTGCATCACAATGACCTGGTCGACCGCGGCTTTGAAATCCTGAACCGGCATGGCTCCGGTGGCGGTCGCCCCATCCAGATCAGCGGCGGGTCCAGCAGCCAGGCCGGCAACGACTTCGAGCTCAACCACAACCGTGTGCGCCGCACCCGCCAAATGGGCCTACAGCAGGCCAGCCTGATGCACAACAATGAGGTCTATGTGGACAGCTGGGCGACGAACTCCTTCGCCATTCAGCCGCTGTCCAGCCCGGATACCCAGGGTGGTGAAGCCGTCGACAACCGTCTTTTCCTGACCGGCTACAATGCGATCGGTTTTGGCTGGGCCCATGAGGACCTGCTGATCGCGGACAATCTGGTGCACATGGAAGGCGTGGCGACGGGCGACCGACGCTACTCGGAAAGCTGGGGGGAGCGCGATACCACCAGCGCCATGCGCATCACCAATTTTGGCTCCGGCGGCCAGGTGCGCAACAACCTCCAGTACCGCGACAATGTCATCCTGGGCCGGGCCCGTGATGCCAGCGTGATGCGCGGCACCATGTTCTTCACCGATAGCACCATTAACGACACCGTGTTTGAAGGCAACTACGTGCACGTCACTGCCGAGGACGATCAGACCGACGAGGTCACCCCCATCGTTGGACAGGGCGTCACCAGCAGCCAGGGCAATCACGAGCCCGCTTACTACCTCAACAATGAGCTGGTCTCCAATGTCGCCAACGTGCGCTTCGGCGACAGCTACGGTCGCGGCAACCGACATGTCATTGCCGATGCGGTGCTGAAGCAGGTGGGCGATCATGACAACTACCACAGCATCGTGTTCGGTGGTGGCTACGAAAGCGAGGGGCACCAGTTGATCGACCCCGAGTTCAAAGGCGGCGCCAGCTACGACGACGTCTGGTGGCAGCGCACCAGCACGCTCAGCTCCTTTGATGTGCTCTGGACCGTGACGCTGGAGGGCGACCCGGGTGACGCCGTCGCGATACGCGATGATCAGGGTAGGGAGGTCTTTTCAGGCAAACTGAACAGCGACGGCACACGACAGGTGTCACTGAAGGCAGCCACCGTCCGCCCCGCGGAATGGGAAAAAGGCGCAAGTCGCAGCGGTGTGCAGGATGAGTTTGAAAGCCAGACCATTGCGCATACGCCGCACCGGATCCAGGTTGGAGGCCAGACCCGCGAGGTTGAACTGACCGCTCCGGAAACGCTGGTGTTCTGACTCTGGCGCGCGCATCCGGCAACGCCTGCGCTTGCGGGCCCGTCACCTTCCAGGACTACCGGCCCGGAAAGACTCTGGGAGGTGATACCGCGTGCTGCGACCGCCGCCCGGCAGTTTTTCAAGGCAGCCTTTATCTTCCAGATCAGTCAGGTGGCGAGTGGCAGTGGCCTTGCTGACCTTCGCGAGCCGCTGGTACTTCGCCGCGCTGATGCCTTCTTCAAACCCTTTCGCGCCGCCATCAAGAAGCCGGTTCAGAAGCTTCTGCTGGGCCGCGTTGAATCCGGTTCCCGAAAACCGCTGCCAGAAACGCGCCTTATTGATCGTGCGGTCGATGGATGCCTGTGCCCGGCCCAGAGTCTCGCCCAGGATGTTCAGGAACCACGTCATCCACTGGGTGATATCGAGCCCGCCACGTTGGGTGTTCTCAAGGACGCCGTAATAACCCTTGCGGTGATCCAGGATGGCCTCGGACATCGCGTAGAGCCGGATGCTCTGATCATCGGCCTGAGCCAGTGCGAGGTCGGTAATCGCGCGGGTGATACGACCATTGCCGTCGTCGAAAGGATGAATGGTCACGAACCACAGATGGGCCAGGGCCGCGCGTTCGAGTGGATCCATGGTGCTGTCGTCCCGGGATTCGTTGAACCAGTGCAGAAATTGCGCCAGTTCATGCTCAAGCCTCTCGGGCGGCGGGGCAACGAAGTGAACCTGTTTGCGGTCCGCACCGCGCCAGGAAACAACTTCCATCTCATCATCCCTTAACGCCCCGATAGTGACTCTCGGCCCAATCCTTGGTGGCTCCGGGAACAACCAGTGGTGCCACCGGAGCAGCCGTTTCATGGTCAGATCCGCGTGACGGTTCTCGATCGCATCCAGCATCAGTTCCGCCACTCCGTCACTGCGCGCGGAAGTCGGGTACTGCTGATCGTGTGTGATGCCCATGCGGTTGGCGAGGGATGACTTCACGGACAGGGCATCAAGGCGTTCCCCTTCAATGGCGGAAGAGGCAAGGATGTTGCTCAGCAGCGCATCGAGCATTGCCTCCCTGCCCGTATCATCCAGTGCGCTTGCCTTGCCCAGCAACTGCCCAATCTGTTTCTGGATATTGCGGGTCAGGGCGGTGACGGTACTGTCCCAGTGAAAATCCGGCCATTCCGGTTTCTGCCAGATCCATGGGTACTCACTGTTTTCGGGCGGGGGCATGGGATTTTTCGCTGTTTCAGGTGCCAATGAGCCGATTATGGCACCTATTCGGCTCATTATGCGAGCCGAATATAAAGGGGGTTCGGCTCACGCGACCGGTTTTGAGCTGCCTACGCATAGCGGGTTAGCATTTTCCAGCTCGGGTTGCTCCGCAATCCGCCTGGCCCAGCGGAGTCTGTCCGAGCTGGAACAGGCCGTGGAACTGCTGGGCCAGACGCTCACCCGGCAGGCGCTGGTCTCCGATGTGGGGCAGTTGGCTGGCTGAAATTGGGAGAAGAAACCGTGCGCATCAGCACTGATATTGGCGTCATTTCGGACACCCATGGCCAGGTGAGGCCCGAGGCCCTGAGTGCTCTGGCCGATTGCGAGCTGATCCTTCACGTGGGTGACATCGGCAAGCCAGGGGTTATGGATGCCCTGAGCGAGCAGGCGCAGGTCGTGGTGATACGGGGCAACGTGGATCACGGGGACTGGGCCCTGGTCTATCCGGAAACGCAGGAACTCACCGTCAACGGCATACGCATCCAGATGGTGCATCGCCATCAGGACATCGAGACCCTGCTCCCGGACAGGCCCTGCGATGTTGTCCTATTCGGGCACTCCCACAAACCCTTCAACGAGACCCGGGAGGGGGTGCTCTATTTCAATCCCGGCAGCGCGGGCCCGCGCCGCTTCAGTTTGCCCGTTACGGTCGGGCGACTACGGGTTACCGATAGCGGTGTGGAGGGGCATATCCAGGAACTGGATGTTCCCGGGCCCCGAAAGCGTAAGTAATGGTCGAACTCGGGTAGCTTGATCGCTATACGCAATGTGCGTATAGAGTCGTGTAGAAGACAAGGAGTGCCATAAATGCGGGAGGTAGTCCCATGAAGCGTAACCTGTTCGAAGAATTAAGTGAGGGCTTAGACGCTCTTGAAAAAGAACGCGAGGGCCAAATTACCCTGCGCACCCACCAGCTCAGACAACAGCCAGAACCTACTGACAGCTCCGGAGCAGGTAAAAAGGGAACCATCAAGCGAGCAGGTCAGCAGCTGGAAAGTCGCGGTTCGCCCAATGAAGAGCCTGAATAGGGAGACGTGCGTGGTCAGTCGGTATGAGGTAGTAGGCACTGAGGGCGAATGTGAGCCTGGTTCCGACGGTCAGGTTCTGGCCAATAAGCATGGCATTACCTCGCCAGAGGATATCAACGAATTGGAAATGAGGCTGCTGTATGACTTGTATGCAGCTTTGTTGTTCGATCAGCTACCGATCCGCCAATTGAAAGTCGAAGATCTGAAAAAATGGCATCGGCAGTGGTTGGGTAATGTCTATGAATGGGCTGGGCAGGAGCGCTCCGTGAACATGAGCAAGGGTGGTTTTCCTTTTGCGGCTGCGGGGAATCTCGGGAAGCTTTTATCGGTTTTCGAGGGTGAGGTTTTGGCCCGGAATACGCCCTGCAAGGGAATGACAGAAGATGAATTGGTTGCGGCAGTTGCTGAAACGCACGTTGAGTTTATCCTGATCCATCCATTCAGGGAGGGGAATGGTCGGCTTTCACGCTTGCTTGCGGATGTTATGTCGGCGCAGGCAGGTTTCGGAACGCTGGACTACAGCGAATGGGATGGGCACAAGGAGGCTTATATCGAAGCGATTCATCAGGGAATGAGCCTCGATTATGCCCCGATGGAAAATTTCGTACGGCAGGCGTTGGGTATCAGCCAGTAGCAGGCGCTTCGCCTTTAGCTTGCCAGCGTGATGTGGCTGTATTTCTTGCGGTTGCGCTTGAGTTTGGTTTCCAGAGCCGGAATGCTCTCACCAGTTTCAATGGCAGTGGAACTCGCAACAGAACGTCGAATGGACGCGCGAGTTACATCACGACGATTTTTGCGCTTAGTCGTTGTAGCCACAAGAGCCTCCTGAGCCTTGAATGCTTCTTTAGAGCATTATAGCAGAAATGATGGCGCGGATTTGAGAGGCGGATGGGAGCCTCTCAGGTGGAGGCCAGTAGCTTTCTGGTTTTTGCAGCTGCAATGGTAACGCTTTAGGTGCCGAGTCGGTTGGCAACTACCAAGGATTTCTTAGCAGTTCGCCGGTAAGGCATGGCAAGATTCCAGAGACGTCCATAATCCCCAAAGTCCCGGATTGACACTAGTGGAGTTCTACATGCCTGCTGATGGAATAAAAACCTTTGGAGAGCTTCAGCAACGTCTCCAGCATTTTGTGAATGAACGTGACTGGTCGCGCTTCCATTCGCCCAAAAACCTGGCTATGGCGCTGACCGGTGAAGTGGGGGAGCTGGTAGAGCATTTCCAGTGGCTGGACGGCGAAGCATCTGATGCACTGGAGCCGGAGACACGCGAAGCCGTCAGGCGGGAACTGGCAGACGTGCAGATCTACCTGATGCTGTTGGCGGGCCGGTTGGATATGGGTCTGCTGGAAGCGGTCGGTGACAAGATCGACGAGAATGAAAGCAAGTACCCGGCTGACAAGGCGCGGGGCAGATCCGATAAGTACACCAACCTATAGGCCCCGGCCATGCTGGTTTATAGCAGCGACAAGACCACCTTCCTGGATGACGTGCGCCTCAACCGGATCTCGGACCGCATTCTGGGCGCGATGCAGCGCCGCGGGCAGGGTGGCGTGAGCGAAAGCGAACGACGGTCCTGGGAGCAGTCGCTGCAATACATGAAAAACATCCTTGAGGGGGAGGGGATTCCCGGTGATGCCGGAATCGCCATAGAATACCGCATCCCCCAGACCTCCAAGCGCATCGACATGATTGTGGCTGGACTCGACGAAGGGCAACGCGAAGCCTGTGTGATCGTCGAGCTCAAGCAATGGGAGAAAGTCACCGCCACGGGCAAGGATGCCATCGTCGAGACGTTCCTGGGTGGAGCCCAGCGCGAGACCACCCATCCGTCCTACCAGGCGTGGAGCTATGCCGCGCTCCTGGAGGATTTCAACGAGACGGTCCAGAAAGAGGGCATTCGCCTCCAGCCCTGCGCGTACCTGCATAATTGCCGCGATGGCTCCGGCGTTACCGATGCCCGTTATCGTGAACACCTCGACCGTGCGCCTCTGTATCTGCGCAACGACATAGAGCGGCTTCAGCAATTCATCCAGAAGCATGTGCGCCATGGTGACACCAACCGGGTGCTCTACCGGATCGAACGCGGGCGCATCCGACCCTCCCGGGAACTGGCCGATGCCCTGGCATCATTGATGAAGGGCAACCGCGAATTTCTGATGATCGACGACCAGAAGCTGGTCTACGAGATGGCGCTGGACGTGACCGAGATGGCACAGAAGGGCGACAAGCAGGTCCTGATCGTGGAGGGCGGCCCCGGCACGGGAAAATCCGTGGTCGCCATCAACCTGCTGGTTGAAATGACCAAGCGCTATTACACCGCCCATTACGTTACCCCCAACCGCGCTCCCCGGCAGGTGTACGAAGGGCGCCTGACCGGCACCCTGACCAAGACTCGCTTCAGCAACCTGTTCAAGGGGTCGGCCAGCTACGACAACATGGAAACCAACGCCATGGATGCCCTGGTGGTGGACGAGGCCCATCGCCTGCTGGAACGCTCCCAGTACCAGAAAAAGGGCGCCAACCAGATCCGAGACATCACCGAGTCCGCCCGCGCCAGTATCTTCTTCGTTGATGAAGCCCAGCAGGTTACCTGGAACGACACGGGCACTCGTGGCGAGATCGAGGCCTGGGCCCGCCAGCAGAATGCCACGGTCCATCGTGCCGTGCTGCAGTCACAGTTCCGCTGCAACGGTTCGGATGGTTACTTGGCCTGGCTGGAGCGGGTGCTGGCCCTGCGTGACACCGCCCAGGACGACCTCTCCGGCATTCGCTACCACCTGGAGGTTGTAGACTCACCCACCGAGCTCCGCGATCGCATCGTCGGGCTCGACCGCTCGGGCCACAAGGCGCGACTGGTGGCTGGCTACTGCTGGAACTGGATCAGCAAGAAGAACGCCGGCGCCTACGACATCACTTTTCCGGAACACGACTTCGCCATGCAGTGGAACCTCACTGAGGACGAGGGCCGCTACCTGGAAAAGGAACATTCCATTGAGCAGGTCGGCTGCATCCACACCGTACAGGGCCTGGAGCTGGACTATGTGGGCGTCGTCATCGGGCCGGACCTGATCGTGCGCAATGGCCGTGTTATCACCCAGCCCCAGGAGCGCGCCAGAACCGACCGTTCCCTTCACGGCTACAAGAAGGCACGCAAGCAATACCCGGAAGAGGCTGACGCCCGCGCCGAGGCCATCATCAAGAACACCTACCGCACTCTCATGAGCCGGGGTCTGAAAGGTTGCCTCATCTACTGCACAGACGCGGAAACCCAGGAATACTTCCGGCAACAGATCGCGCTCGCCCTTGCCGAGGACGAACCGGAACCAACAACGGAATCGGCCCCCGCCAATCGGAATGAAACGGAGGAACCCACAGCTCAGCCGGAAGAAGGCGTGCGATTTCTATCGGCTGAAGAGGTTGGCGACGACGACAACGCCGTTCCATTCATCGATCTTCCTGTGGCCGCCGGCGATTTCGCGGAAGGCTTTGCTGAAATCCAGAACCCCCAACAGGCTCAAACCTGGATCGCGCTCCCTGACATGTACCGAGCCAAGCCCGGGCTCTTCGCGATGCGAGTGGAAGGCGAATCTATGAACCGGCGCATACCCAGCGGTTCGCTGTGCCTGTTCGAGGCCAACCCTGGTGGAAGCCGCAACGGCCGGGCGATGCTGGTCTACCATCGCGACATACAGGACCCGGATCACGGCGGTGGACTTACGGTGAAAGTTTACCACAGCGAGAAGGTGCCGAATCCGGACCATGAGTGGGAACACCGCCGGATCGTTCTCGCTTGCGATACGCTGGCGTCGGGCTACGAGGATATTGCTCTGGACGAAGCCCAGGCGAGAGAGCTGCAGGTGCTCGGGGAGTTCAAGGGGACGCTGGAGCGGTGACAGCGGTTACGCTGAGCGCTCCAGTGTAGTCAGCTTTAGTTCATAACCACAG
>JBNJEG010000034.1:0-18534 GCA_051745655.1 Pseudomonadota bacterium | reverse complement strand
CGCGACCTGCACCACACCCTGGAGACCCGGTTCATCGGCGGTCTCTACCTGGCGGGCCAGATCAACGGCACAACCGGTTACGAGGAAGCTGGCGCCCAGGGCCTGCTGGCCGGTCTCAACGCGGCCCTGTCGGCACAGGATGAGGAACCCTGGTACCCGCGCCGGGACGAGGCCTACCTGGGCGTGCTGGTGGACGACCTGATCACCATGGGGGCCAAGGAGCCCTACCGGATGTTCACCAGCCGCGCGGAGTACCGCCTGGTGCTGCGCGAGGACAACGCCGACCTGCGCCTGACCGAAATCGGTCGCAACCTGGGTCTTGTGGACGACGAGCGCTGGGCTGCCTTTGAGGCCAAGCGCGAGGGGATCCGGGCGGAGCGCCAACGCCTTGATCGGACCCGGATCCATCCCGGTACCGAGGCAGCGGCGTTGGCCGACCAGTACCTGAAGCAGCCCTTGAAGAAGGATCAGACCCTTTCCGAGCTGCTGCGCCGGCCTGAGATCGACTACGAGGCGATTGCCGCCATCGGCGGTGAGCGGGCCGAGGATCCGGTGGTGGCCGAGCAGGTCGCCATCCAGGTGAAATACGAGGGCTACATCTCGCGCCAGGAAGCGGACATCGAGCGTCTGCGCCGGCATGAGAACATGACGCTGCCGAAGGACCTGGACTATGACAGCGTCGGCGGGCTGTCGAATGAGGTGAAGCAGAAACTCGAGGAAACACGGCCTGAGACCATCGCCCAGGCTTCGCGCATCCAGGGCGTGACGCCGGCGGCGGTCTCGCAGCTGCTGATCCACCTCAAGAAGCGGGACCTGCTGCAGCAGGAAAGCGCCTGAATGGACGCGGAACGCCGTGAACTGGAGGCGGGCGCCGAAGCGCTCGGTGTCAGCCTCGCCCCAGAGGCGGTGGACCGGATGCTGCGGCTGCTGGACCTGCTCGAGAAATGGAACCGGGCCTACAACCTGACCGCCGTGCGCGAGCGCGGCGCCATGTGTGCCCGGCATCTTCTGGACAGCCTCACGCTGGTGCCCCGGCTCGGTCCCGGCCCCATACTCGATGTTGGCTCCGGCGGCGGTTTCCCGGGCCTGGTTCTGGCATTGCACTCGCCGGCAAGACAGGTGACACTGCTGGACAGCAACAGCAAGAAGACCCGGTTCCTGACCCAGTGCCGGCTGGAGCTGGGCCTGGACAACATGCAGGTGGTGCATGCCCGGGTCGAGGACTGGCAGGGCGGCCCCTTCCCGCAGATTACAAGCCGCGCGTTCGCCTCACTGGCGGAAATGGTGCCAATGACGGCCCATCTGCTGGCACCGGACGGGGAACACCTGGCCATGAAGGGCCCCGAAGCCACCACCGAGATTGAAGGGCTGCCGGCCGGCTGGCAGCTGCTTGAAGACAGCCGGGTAACGGTACCCGGCGTGGACGCGGAACGGCGGATCCTGCGCATTGGGCGCATGACGGATTCCACGGTCGAGACAGGAGACTGACGGCAATGGCGCGCATCGTGGCGGTAACCAACCAGAAGGGCGGTGTGGGCAAGACCACCACCTGCGTGAACCTGGCGGCGTCGCTGGCGGCGACCAAGCGCCGGGTGCTGCTGGTGGACATGGACCCCCAGGGCAACGCCACCATGGGCAGCGGGCTCGACAAGAACGAGCTCCGCGTCAGCGGTTTTGACGTGCTGACCCGCCGCCAGGACGCCGCCGATGTGTGTACCGAGGCGCCGGATTCCGGTTTCGACGTGCTCCCCGCCAACGGCGACCTGACCGCCGCCGAGGTGGAGCTGATGAACGAGATCGGCCGCGAGCACCGCCTGCGCCTGGCGCTGAAGCCCATCACCGAACTCTATGATTTCATCCTCATTGACTGCCCGCCGGCGCTCAACCTGCTGACGGTCAACGCGCTGGCCGCCGCGGACTCGGTGCTGATTCCCATGCAGTGCGAGTATTATGCGCTGGAGGGGCTGGCCGCGCTCATGGGCACCATTGAACAGATTCAGGAAACCGTGAATCCGGAGCTGAAAATCGAGGGGCTCCTGCGTACCATGTACGACCCCCGGAACAGCCTGACTCTGGATGTGTCACGCCAGCTCAGCGACTACTTCGGGGACCGGGTGTACTCAGCCGTGATCCCGCGCAACGTGCGCCTGGCCGAAGCACCCAGTTACGGCATGCCGGCTCTGCGTTACGACCGCAGCTCCAAGGGCGCCATTTCCTACCTGGCGCTGGCGGGCGAAATGGTCAGGCGCAATGGCAGTCAGCAATCGCCGGGCGCCGTTGCCGTCTGAAGGCAGGCCCCGCACCCAGAGACGAACAGGATAACAAGCAACCACCATGGCATCGCGCAAACGCGGACTGGGCCAGAGAGGCCTCAACGCCCTTCTTGAAGGCTCCCGGACCAACCTGGAGGACGACGCCCCGGCGGATCCGGCCATTGAGGCCGAGCTGAAGGAGCTGCCCCTGGATCTTATCCAGCGCGGGCGTTACCAGCCGCGCCGGGATATGGACGAGGGAGCCCTGCAGGAGCTGGCCGAGTCCATCAAACAGCAGGGCGTCATGCAGCCGGTGGTGGTGCGGCCCCTGGAGAGCGGCCATTACGAGCTGGTCGCCGGTGAGCGCCGCTGGCGGGCGACCCAGCTCGCCGGCCTGGACCGCATTCCTGCCCTGATCCGCCAGGTGCCGGACGAGGCTGCCATTGCCCTGGGCCTGGTGGAGAACATCCAGCGCGAGAACCTCAATCCCATCGAGGAGGCCGCCGCGCTTTACCGCCTCCAGGAAGAGTTCGGCCTGACCCAGCAGCAGACCGCCGATGCCGTGGGCAAGTCCCGTACCACCATCACCAACCTGCTGCGGCTCATGGGGCTGGTGGAAGAGGTCCGGATCATGCTGGAGCATGGCGACCTGGAAATGGGTCATGGTCGCGCCCTTCTGGGTCTGCCGGAGCAGCAGCAGGCGCCAGTGGCGCGCCAGGTGGTGAGCAAGTCGCTTTCCGTGCGCCAGACGGAAGCACTGGTACGCAAGAGCCTGGAACAGGGGGAGAGCGGTTCAAAACCGGAGCCGAAGAAAGAGGACCCGGACATCCGCAACCTCCAGGACCGGCTCGCGGATCGCCTGGGCGCCCGTGTGGCCATCAACCATGGCAAACGTGGCAAGGGCAAGGTGGTGATTGAGTACAACAGCCTGGATGAACTGGACGGCATCCTGGACCATATCCAGTAGTGCGATGCTGTTAATCGTTCGAATTTTCATCCAAATTTATTGATCCAGACCACCCAAAGCCCTATAATCTGCCCCGCTTTAACAACGGCCGACAAGGGTTGGCACATTGAACATCAGGCGGCCTCCGGTAGGCCGACTCATCATGCTCCAGCTGGGAATTCTGCTGCTGGTCAGCGGCCTGTTCCTGCTTGAGTCGGCACTTGGAGCCCGCTCCGCCCTGTTCGGGGGGCTCGCTTACTGGATTCCGAACAGCCTTTTTGCCCTGCGCTATTTCCGCCATCGCGGAGCGCGGCGGGCGGGGGCGGTTTTCGCGGCCATGATGGCCGGTGAGATGTTCAAGCTGTCCGCAACAGTGGTTCTTCTGGCGGGCACGCTGATGCTGATCCAGCCAATCCACGGGCCGGGCCTGTTTACCGGGTTCGGCACCATGATCCTCAGCCACATGCTGACGCCGCTTGTGTTCAGTAGGGTTGCAAACCGATGACGGGGCGAGAGTAGAACATGGCAGGTGAATCTCCAGCGGAATACATACAGCACCACCTTACCAACCTCACCTACGGCAAACTGCCGGAAGGCTATGAGCGCGCCAACGGAACCGTGCTCGAGGAAGCCACCTGGACCATGGCGCAGTCCGGCGCCGAAGCCAGCGACATGGGCTTCATGGCGTTCCACGTGGACACCCTCTTCATGTCGGCCCTGACCGGTATCCTCTTTCTCTTCGTTTTCCGGATGGTTGCGAAGAACGCCACCAGTGACCAGCCCGGCAAGCTCCAGAACCTGGTGGAAATGGTGGTCGAGTTCACCCAGAACCTGGTGAAGAACACCTTCCACGGCAGCAACCCCATGATCGGGCCGATCGCCCTGACCGTCTTCGTGTGGGTCTTTCTGCAGAACTCGCTCAAGCTCATCCCGGTCGACTACATTCCGAGCCTGACCTATGCCCTGGGCATCGAGTACACCAAGATCGTCCCCACTACGGACCCCAACGCCACCTTCGGCATGGCCATCGGTGTTTTCCTGATGGTGCTCTACTACAGCATCAAGGTGAAAGGCGTGGGCGGTTTCGCCAAGGAGCTGTCATTCAGCCCCTTCAACCACTGGTCCCTGTCCTGGTTCAACCTGATCCTTGAGACCGTGGGCCTGCTGACCAAGCCTTTTTCACTGGCTCTCCGGCTGTTCGGCAACATGTACGCCGGCGAGGTGATCTTCATCCTGATCGCGCTGCTGCCGTTCTGGATCCAGTGGACGCTGCAGGTGCCGTGGCTGATCTTCCACATTCTGGTGATCACGCTTCAGGCCTTCATCTTTATGGTGCTCACGATTGTGTATCTGAGCATGGCCCATGAAGAGCATTAACCATCAAACTTTGATGACCCTAAACCCCTAAACCGTCGTTAAATCAGGAGTTGTTATGGAACTCGTAATCATCGCTGCCGCAATCATCATCGCCGCTGGTGCACTGGGTACGGCCGTCGGCTTCGCCCTGCTGGGTGGCAAGCTGCTCGAAACCACCGCGCGCCAGCCGGAAATGGCCGGTGAGCTCCAGACCAAGACCTTCATCATGGCGGGTCTGCTGGACGCGGTCTCCATGATCGGTGTGGGTATCGGCCTTTACCTGATCTTTGTTGTTGCATAACACCGGATGGTTGAGGGGTGGTCTGAAAACGGCTGCCCC
This sequence comes from Pseudomonadota bacterium, assembly GCA_051745655.1. GTDB lineage: Bacteria > Pseudomonadota > Gammaproteobacteria > Pseudomonadales > Oleiphilaceae > Halospina. The sequence continues at coordinate 13,640 of JBNJEG010000034.1, read as the reverse complement.
ATCGTCCCGAAAGCAACGAATCGGAAAGAGGTAGAACGCCGTGAATATCAACCTCACGATGATCGGGCAGACCATCGGCTTCTTCATCTTCATCGCATTCTGCGTGAAGTATGTATGGCCCCCGCTGGTTCAGGCCATGCAGGAGCGCCAGAAGAAGATCGCCGACGGCCTTGCCGCGTCCGACCGGGCGAACCAGGACCTGGAACTGGCCCAGCAACGGGCAACCCAGGAACTGCGTGAAGCCCGCGACGAGGCAGCTGCAATCGTGGAAAAGGCGAACAAACGCGCCAACCAGATTGTGGAAGAGGCCAAGACCGAAGCCCGCGAACAGGGCGATCGGCTGCTGGCCCAGGCCCGCGACGAGATCGAACAGGAGCGCCAGCAGGCGCGGGATGCGCTGCGCGCCGAAGTCGCCAGCCTAGCCATCGCCGGCGCGGAAAAGATTCTGGAATCCTCCGTCGACGCCAAGGCGCACAGCGAGATGCTGGATAAGCTCTCCGCGGAACTGTAAACGAGGTCCAACATGGCAGAGTCAACGTCACTCGCCCGGCCCTATGCGCGGGCGGCATTTGAGGCGGCACGCGACAGCGGTCAGTTCGATGACTGGAGCCAGTCGCTCAATCTGCTGGCGGCCATCACCAGCGATGACCGCATGGCCTCGGTCCTGCGCCATCCGGGCCTGAGTGCCCAGGAGAAGATCCAGCTTATCAAGGACGTCTGTGAAAACCCGCTGCCGGAGCCGGTTGATAACTTCATCCATCTCATGGCTGAAAACCGGCGCCTGCCGCTGTTTGCGGCCGTTGCGGAGCTTTTTGCAACCTATCGTCATGAGCATGAGCGGATCGTGGACGTCACGCTTACCACGGCCTTTGAGCTGACCGACGAGCAGAAGCAGCGGCTTTCCCAGGCACTCGAGAAACGCCTGGATCGTCGTGTCGAGCTCAGTGTGCAGTCCGATCGGTCCATCATCGGCGGCGTGGTCATTGAAGCGGGTGACGAGGTCATCGACGCCTCCCTGCGCGGGCGCCTGAACAGGCTGGCCAACGTCATGGGCGCCTGAGTCCGGCGGGGCACGGCAGGAACCGAATTCCGACACGCGGTCATTTGCAGAATTTTTTGAGGACACAGGCATGCAGCAACTGAATCCATCCGAAATCAGCGAGATCATCAAGAAGCGCATCGAAAAGATGGATGTGTCTTCTGAAGCTCGCAACGAAGGGACGATCGTCAGTGTTTCCGACGGCATCGTCCGCATCCATGGTCTGGCCGACGTCATGTACGGCGAGATGGTTGAGTTCCAGAACGGCAACTACGGCATGGCCCTGAACCTCGAGCGGGATTCGGTCGGTGCCGTGGTCCTCGGTGAGGACGAAGGTCTTGCGGAAGGCCAGAAGGTCAAGTGTACCGGCCGCATCCTTGAGGTGCCGGTGGGTCGCGAACTGCTGGGCCGCGTTGTGGACGCCCTGGGTAACCCGATCGACGGTAAGGGTGACGCGGGAACCACGGAAACGACACCGATTGAGAAGGTGGCGCCCGGGGTTATCTCCCGTGAAGAGGTGAACCAGCCCGTCCAGACCGGCCTCAAGCCGATCGACACCATGGTTCCGGTGGGTCGCGGTCAGCGTGAGCTGATCATCGGTGACCGCCAGATCGGTAAGACCGCTGTAGCCGTTGATACCATCATCAACCAGAAGAACAGCGGTATTAAGTGCATCTACGTGGCGATCGGGCAGAAGCAGTCCACCATCGCCAACGTGGTGCGCAAGCTGGAAGAGCACGGCGCCATGGACAACACCATCGTGGTCGCGGCCGGCGCAGCCGATCCGGCGTCCATGCAGTTCCTGGCGCCCTACGCCGGTACCTCCATGGGTGAATTCTTCCGTGATCGCGGCGAAGACGCACTCATCATCTATGACGACCTGACCAAGCAGGCCTGGGCGTATCGTCAGATCTCCCTGCTGCTGCGCCGTCCGCCGGGTCGTGAAGCCTATCCGGGTGACGTGTTCTACCTCCACTCGCGTCTTCTGGAGCGTGCTTCCAAGGTCAATCCGGAGTACGTTGAAAGGGCGACCAACGGTGAAGTGACCGGTAAGACCGGGTCGCTGACGGCGCTGCCGATCATCGAGACCCAGGCTGGTGACGTGTCCGCCTTCGTACCGACCAACGTCATCTCCATCACCGACGGCCAGATCTTCCTGGAAACGGACCTGTTCAACTCGGGCATCCGCCCGGCGATGAACGCCGGTATCTCGGTTTCCCGTGTGGGCGGTTCCGCACAGACCAAGATCATGAAGAAGCTCGGCGGCGGTATCCGTCTGGCCCTGGCGCAGTACCGTGAGCTGCAGGCGTTCGCGCAGTTCGCTTCGGACCTCGATGAGGCGACCCGTAAGCAGCTGGAGCACGGCGCCCGCGTTACCGAGCTGATGAAGCAGGAACAGTATTCACCGATGTCCGTTGGTGAGATGGCCACGGTGCTGTATGCCGCCAACGAGGGTTACCTCGAGGACGTGGATGCCAAGAAGATCGTGGCATTCGAGAAGGCACTCATGGACTATATGCGCACGGAACAGTCCGAGCTTCTGGCCAAGATCAATGAATCCGGTGAACTGAACGACGAGGTTGAAAACGGCCTCAAGTCAGCGCTGGAGAAGTTCAAGTCGACCCAGAGCTGGTAATGCCTGCCGGGGCCTGCGGGCCCCGGCACCATGGCGGAGCGATTAACCGGAAAAGGCACTGAACTATGGCCAGCGGAAAAGAAATACGCACTCAGATCTCCAGCATCCAGAATACGCAGAAGATCACCAACGCCATGGAAATGGTGGCGGCGAGCAAGATGCGTAAGGCTCAGGAGCGCATGGAGCTGACCCGCCCTTACGCGAGCAAGATCCGGGACGTGATCGGCTACCTGGCGGAAGCCGACTCCGACTACCGGCACCCGTTCATGGAAGCTCGGGAAGCGAATCGCGTGGGCTACATCGTCGTCTCCACGGACCGTGGACTCTGCGGTGGCCTGAACAACAACCTGTTCAAGGCCATGCTCCAGGACAGCCGAAGCTGGAACGACAAGGGCGTGCCGTCGGATTTCTGCACGCTCGGTCAGAAAGCCAGCGTCTTCCTGAATGTAGTGGGCGGCAATATCGTCGCCTCGGAAACCCAGCTTGGGGACCGGCCCAGCGCGGAACAGGTCATCGGCAGCGTCAAGGTCATGCTTGATGCCTACCGCGACGGCAGCATCGACCGGCTCTATGTGGTGTACAACCAGTTCGTGAACACCATGACCCAGACGCCGACGATTGAGCAGTTGCTGCCGCTTCAGGCGGAAGCCGAGCCCGACGGTAAGTACCGCTGGGACTACCTCTACGAGCCGGATCCCCGGACCCTGCTCGATGGTCTTCTCACCCGTTACGTGGAATCCCAGGTCTATCAGGGTGTGGTCGAGAACATCGCCTGCGAGCAGGCCGCGCGCATGATCGCCATGAAGAGCGCGACCGACAACGCCGGCGAGATCATCGACGATCTCAAGACCGAGTACAACAAGGCCCGTCAGGCCAACATCACGCAGGAAATTTCCGAAATCGTCAGTGGTGCAGCGGCCGTTTAAGGCGATACCGAATACTGAGTTAGTGAGGAAGCAAGCATGAGTAGTGGACGTATCGTTCAGATCATCGGGGCGGTTATCGACGTGGAGTTCCCGCGTGATTCCGTACCCAACATCTATGATGCCGTGCGGCTGGATGACGTGGGCACCATTCTCGAAGTCCAGCAGCAGCTGGGTGACGGCGTGGTCCGTACCATCGCCATGGGCACCACAGAAGGCCTGAAGCGCGGTATGAGCGTGACCGGCACGGGTGAAGGCATCAAGGTGCCGGTGGGCGAGGAAACGCTCGGCCGCATCATGAACGTGCTGGGCGAGCCTACCGACGAAGTGGGTGAGATCGGCGAGAAGGAACGCTGGACCATCCACCGCAAGGCGCCCGGCTACGCGGACCAGTCGGCTTCGGAAGAGCTTCTGGAAACCGGCATCAAGGTCATCGACCTGATCTGCCCCTTCGCCAAGGGCGGCAAGGTCGGCCTCTTCGGCGGTGCCGGCGTGGGCAAGACCGTGAACATGATGGAGCTCATCAACAACATCGCGAAGGAGCACGCGGGTCTCTCCGTGTTCGCCGGTGTGGGTGAGCGGACCCGTGAGGGTAACGACTTCTATTACGAGATGAAGGGCTCCAACGTCCTGGACAAGGTCTCGATGGTGTACGGCCAGATGAACGAGCCGCCGGGGAACCGCCTGCGCGTTGCCCTGACCGGCATGACCCTGGCCGAGAAGTTCCGTGACGAAGGTCGTGACGTCCTGCTGTTCATCGACAACATCTACCGTTACACCCTGGCGGGTCAGGAAGTCTCCGCACTGCTGGGCCGTATGCCCTCCGCGGTGGGCTACCAGCCGACCCTGGCCGAGGAGATGGGTAAGCTGCAGGAGCGGATCACTTCCACCAAAACCGGCTCCATCACTTCTGTACAGGCGGTCTACGTACCGGCCGACGACCTGACAGACCCGTCACCGGCGACCACCTTTGCGCACCTTGACGCGACCGTGGTACTGGCCCGTGACATCGCCGCCAAGGGCATCTACCCGGCTATCGACCCGCTGGACTCCACCAGCCGCCAGCTCGATCCGCTGGTTCTGGGCGAGGAGCACTACGAAGTGGCCCGTGGCGTCCAGGGTGTTCTGCAGCGCTACAAGGAGCTCAAGGACATCATCGCCATCCTGGGCATGGATGAGCTCTCCGAGGAAGACAAGCAGACCGTTGACCGGGCGCGTAAGATCGAGCGCTTCCTGTCGCAGCCGTTCTTCGTGGCCGAGGTCTTCACCGGTTCCCCCGGTAAGTACGTGTCCCTGAAGGAGACCATCCGCAGCTTCAAGGGTATTCTGGACGGTGAGTACGACTCACTGCCGGAGCAGGCCTTCTACATGGTTGGGACCATTGATGAGGCGGTCGAAAAAGCGAAGGAAATGGAAAACAAAGCTGCGTGAACCATTTCCGACTGAGAGAGGCGTAACCAATGGCTAACACAGTACAGTGTGACATTGTGAGCGCGCAGGAAAGCATCTTTTCCGGTAAGGTGGAGATGCTGACCGCGACCGCAAGTAACGGCGAGCTGGGCGTCATGGCAGGCCATACGCCCATGCTGACCGGGTTGGCGCCCGGGCCCGTCAATGTCCGGCTGGAGGACGGCAAAGAGGAAGTCTTCTTCGTCTCCGGTGGCTACCTCGAGGTCCAGCCCAAGAAGATCTCGATCCTGGCGGACACCGCCGAGCGCGCCCATGACATGGATGAGGCCGCCGCGGAACGGGCACGCCAGGAAGCCGAACGGGAGCTGGCGAACCGCAGCAGCGAAGTGGATTACTCCCGTGCTGCCGCGCGTCTGGCCGAGGCTGCCGCTCAGCTCCGGACCCTGGAGAAGTTGCGGCGCAAGAAGCGCTGATCATCAACTGATCCGGAAAACGGGTTGTTCCTGAAAACCGCATTGCCGATCATGAGCCCACTGGGCGATGGTCCAATGCGGTTTTTCTGATCCAAGGAGTACGAACGGATGACGACACCCCTGCATATCGTCGTCCTGGCAGCCGGCCAGGGTTCCAGGATGAAGTCCTCTCTGCCCAAGGTGCTCCATTCCCTGGCTGGGCAGCCACTGCTGCACCATGTGCTCGATTCGGCACGTCACCTCAACCCTGACGGGTTGCACGTCGTCATTGGGCATGGCGCCGACCGTGTCTGTGACACCACACCAGCAACCGATATCCAGTGGGTCATCCAGAAGGAGCAGCTGGGCACAGGTCACGCCGTCGCCCAGGCCCTGCCGGGAATCCCGGATTCGGCGCGCGTCCTGGTACTCTATGGCGATGTTCCACTGACCTCCGCGGACACGCTGTCGCGGCTTTCGGAGGTGATCAGCAGTCAGTCACTGGGGTTGTTGACCGTCAATCTTCCGGATCCTTCCGGCTATGGCCGTATCCTGCGCAACAAGCAGGGCTCGGTTACCGGTATTGTTGAACAGAAGGATGCGACCCCGGAACAGCTCAGTGTCACCGAAGTGAATACCGGCCTGTTGGGCGCTCCGGCCGAGCGGCTCAAGCAGTGGCTGCCGGCCCTTTCCTCCAATAACGCCCAGGGCGAGTACTACCTGACAGACATTATTGCCCTGGCGCGTTCAGAGGGGCTTGGCATCGAGGTCTCACAGCCGGAGGAGCCCGAGGAAGTGCAGGGAGTGAACAACCGGGTACAGCTTGCGGTGCTGGAGCGCTGGTATCAGCGCCGCCAGGCCGAGGCGCTGATGCTCGCGGGGGCGAGCCTTGCGGATCCGGCCCGTGTTGATATCCGGGGCCGAGCTGAAACCGGGCAGGACGTTGAGATCGACGTCAATGTGGTCATGGAAGGCGAGGTTGTGATTGGCGATCGTGTCCACATCGGCCCCAATGTGCTGCTTCGCAACTGCCGGATTGGCTCGGATGTCCGGATCGAGGCCAATTCCGTGATCGACGGGGCAAGGGTCGACCAGGGCGCGCTGATCGGGCCCTTTGCCCGCCTGAGGCCTGAGGCCCTGGTGGGGTGCGATGCCCGGGTGGGCAACTTCGTGGAGATCAAGAAGAGCAGTATCGGCGTCGGCTCCAAGGTCAATCACCTCAGTTACGTGGGCGACTCGACCCTGGGCGCCAGTGTCAATGTTGGCGCAGGAACCATAACCTGCAATTATGATGGCACCAGCAAACACCACACGACGGTGCGGGACGGTGCCTTCATAGGCTCCAATACCTCACTCGTGGCCCCGGTCACCCTGGGTGAACGCAGCCTCGTGGGCGCCGGTTCCACCATCACACGGGACGTCGGAGACCGGGAGTTGGCCGTGGCCCGCGGACGCCAGCGCAATATAGCGGACTGGGTGCCGGCTGAGGATAACGACCGGGACAGTAAACAGGGAGACAGCTAGGCATGTGCGGAATCGTTGGAGCGGCCGCCGGCCGCGATGTTCAGGGTATCCTGATGGAGGGCCTCAAGCGCCTCGAATACCGCGGCTATGATTCGGCCGGACTGGCCGTCCTGGACCCTGAAAGCGGCATCCAGAGGCAGCGGGAAGTGGGCAAGGTGGCCGCCCTGCAGGAGGCGGTTACCCGGCATCCGCCAAAAGGTCACGTGGGCATCGCTCACACCCGCTGGGCCACCCATGGCAAACCGTCGGCGGCCAATGCTCACCCGCACATGTCCGGTGAACGCCTGGCCGTTGTTCACAACGGCATCATCGAGAATTTCGAGGCCCTGCGCGAGGACCTTCGCGCCAGCGGTTACACCTTCACTTCCGAGACGGATACCGAGGTGCTCGCGCATCTGATCGCCCGTGAGTATGGTCGGGCGCCGGATCTGACAACGGCATTCCATAACGCGGTGGCGCAGGTCGAGGGTGCCTATGCCCTGGCCGTACTGCACGCGGACGAACCCGAGACGCTGCTGGTGGCCCGCCAGGGCAGCCCGCTGGTGATCGGCGTGGGCATCGGCGAGCACTTCGTGGCGTCGGATCAGCTGGCCCTTCTGCCGGTCACGGATCGTTTCATCTACCTTGCCGAGGGTGATACCGCGCTGGTCAGGGCGGATGCCGTCGTCATTACCGACGCCGAAGGGCAGCAGGTGGAAAGGCCGATCAGCCGTTTTGAGCACAGCGCGGATGCGGCTGAGAAAGGCGACTACCGCCATTTCATGCTCAAGGAGATCCATGAGCAGCCGGATGTCATCGAGACGACCCTCCAGGGCCGGGTCACCGAAAGCCGGGTGCTTGAACAGGCCCTGGGTACCGAGGCCTCGCGTCTGCTCGGCGACGTGCGCCATGTGCAGATCGTGGCCTGCGGCACCAGCTTCCATGCCGGGATGGTGGCGCGCTACTGGATCGAGGAACTGGCGGGCATTCCCTGCAGTGTCGAGGTGGCCTCGGAGTTCCGTTACCGGAAACATGTCATCCAGGACGGCACCCTCTTTCTCACCATTTCCCAATCCGGCGAGACCGCGGACACCCTGGCCGCCCTGCGTCAGGCGCGCGACGCCGGTTTCCGGGCGGCCCTGGCCATCTGCAACGTGCCCGGCAGCTCGCTGGTGCGTGAATCGGACATGGTCATCATGACCCATGCCGGCCCCGAGATCGGCGTGGCCTCCACCAAGGCGTTCACCACCCAGCTCACCGCCCTGCTGATGTTCACCCTGGCGCTGGCCCGCCACAATGGGCTTCCGCCTGAACGCGAGGCGGAACTGGTGCAGGCACTGCGGGCCGTTCCAGAGCAGATGCGTGCCATCCTGAATCTGGACGACGCCGTCCAGAACTTGTCCCAGTGGTTCGTGGACAAGCACCACAGCCTTTTCCTGGGGCGTGGCTCACTCTACCCGGTGGCGATGGAAGGGGCGCTCAAGCTCAAGGAGATCTCCTACATCCATGCCGAGGCCTACCCCGCCGGTGAACTTAAGCATGGCCCGCTGGCGCTGGTGGACAGCGAGATGCCGGTCGTGACGGTGGCCCCGTCCAACGATCTGCTGGAAAAACTCAAGTCCAACCTCCAGGAGGTAAGGGCACGGGGCGGGGAGCTGTTCGTGTTCGCCGACAGTGAAACCGCCATGGGTGATGGCGAGGGCACCCATGTGATGACCATTCCCCATACCGACCCGATCCTGGCGCCGCTGCTGTGCACAGTGCCGCTGCAGCTGCTGTCCTACCATGTCGCCGTGCTCAAGGGCACGGACGTGGACCAGCCACGCAACCTGGCCAAGAGCGTTACGGTCGAGTAGCGGGCACCCGTCATGATGGCGTTGATCCGAGCGGTTCTGGGTCTTCTGGTGATTCTGGTCAACACGCTGATCGGCATCGGCCCCATGATGCTGATCGCGCTGGTCAAGCTGGTGGTGCCCCATGAGCCCCTCCAGAAGCGGTGTGCCCGGGGTGTGATGTGGATCGCCGAGAAATGGGTGGACGCCAACATTGCCGTCCTCAACCGCATCCTGGATACCCGGTGGGAACTGCGGGGCGATTTCGAACCCAGGTTCGACACCTCCTACCTGGTCCTGTGCAACCACCAGTCATGGGTAGACATTGCCGCGCTGGTGGAAATCCTCAACGGTCGGGTGCCGTACTACAAGTTCTTCCTCAAGCGGGAACTGGTCTGGATTCCGCTGCTGGGCCTGGCCTTCTGGGCGCTCGACTATCCCCTGATGCGTCGCTATTCCAATGAGTACCTGGAGAAGCACCCGGAAAAGCGCGGGCTGGACCTGGAAGTCACCCGCAGGGCCTGCGAGAAGTGCCGGGGCATGCCGATCACAGTGGTCAACTTTCCGGAGGGGACCCGTTTTACCCCGGCCAAGCATCAGGCCCAGCGGTCGTCATTCCGCCATCTACTGCGCCCGAAGGCAGGTGGAATTTCCTTTGTGATGGCGTCCATTGGCGACCAGATCGACACCATTCTTGATGTCTCCATCACCTATCCGGATGGCGTTCCGGGCTTCTGGGACCTGCTGGCCAACCGGGTGTCGCGGGTGATCGTGGACGTCCGCCAGTATCCGCTGGATCAGCAGTGGGTGCGGGGGGATTACCGTAACGATCCGGCGTTTCGGGCCCGCTTCCAGCAATGGATCACGGACCTCTGGCAGGAGAAGGATGAGCGCATCGGGCTCATCCGCGATTCAGTCAACGCCGAGCGCGCTGAGTGAGTCCGGGCCCGGAAACCCGTCGGCCCTGAGTCCCTCTTCCTGCTGGTAGTCGCGCAGCGCGGAACGGGTGCCCGAACCCAGAATGCCGTCGACCGGCCCCGGGTCATGGCCAGCGTCCTTCAATGCCGTTTGGAGCGCCTCGATGGTTTCGCGGCTCAGGGGGTCATGATCCGGAGGCCGTGTCTGGAAGCCGCCCGCGCCCACAATCCGATCCGCCAGATGGCCCACGGCCAGGGCGTAGAATTCGGACTGGTTCCAGCCCATGATCACGCGGAAGTTGTCGTAGACCAGGAAGGCGGGGCCTTCATGTCCGGAGGGGAGCAGCAAGGCTGCCTTCATGTCCGCCTGGGGCAGCTCGCCGCCGAACGCGTTGCGCACGCCCATTTCGCGCCATTCCGAAACAGCTCGTTTCTTGCCGAGGCCCTCTGCGAGGCTGTAGTCAAAGCCATCCGGAAGCTGCACCTCCCGCCCCCAGCGCTCTTCCTCGTTCCAGCCCAGGCTTTCCAGCAGGTGGCCGGCTGAGGTCAGTGCGTCCGGTACGCTGTTCCACAGGTCCACTCGTCCAGAGCCGTCCGCATCCACCGCATGCTCCAGGTAGACGGACGGCATGAACTGCATCTGCCCCATGGCGCCGGCCCAGGAGCCTTCCATGGCCTCGGCCTCGACGTCACCGCGCTCGATCAGGCGCAGCGCGGAGACCAGTTCCTGAGTGAAATAGTCGCTACGGCGCTGGTCGCAGGCGAGGGTGGCGAGAGCACGTGGGATCGGCATCTCGCCGGTGTAGCTGCCGAAGTTGGTTTCCAGCCCCCAGAAGGCGATGAGGTAGCGGCCCGGGACACCGGTCTCGCGGGTGATACGGTCCAGCAGCTCGGAATGTTCCTCGTACAGGGCTTGCCCTTTTTCAATGCGTTGTTCTGTAACACGTTTTTCCAGGTAGTCCCGGAAGGAGCGGGTGAACTCGGGCTGACTCCGGTCCAGCTCGATTACGCGCTCCAGTGGCTCGATTCCTGCCAGTACCCGGTCGGTGATGGATTCGGCAACGCCCTCATCAACCGCATGACTGCGCAGATCGGAGACACAGCGATCAAAATCGTCGGCGGCCATCGACGGTGTCGCGCTGGCAGCGAGCAGAAGCGCCGGGAACAGATAAGTGCGCATTCGGGCAGTCCTTTATGCAGGTTTGTTTACGCATTCTGCACGAAACCACCGGTGTGTCGAGGGATCAGGGTTGCTACCATGCATTACGATTCACGTAATGGCTGAGCGCGACCATGGACAAAACCGAGCCGGTCGAAATACGGGTATCCGTGACCGAGCTGCAGCTCGGCATGACGGTGACGCGCCTGGATCGGTCCTGGCTGGAGACCAGCTTTCCGGTGCAGGGGTTCGTCGTCCGTCATGCGGCGGACATCCAGGCCCTGCAGGAACAGTGCCGCTATGTCTATGTCGAGGGGCAGGAGGTTCCCGACAAGCAACCGAGCCGCTTCGGTGTTCGCAGCAGCCGGCGCAAGCGGCAGGTGCCCCGCCTGACCACTGTGGACATCGAAGCGGAGATGCCCAGTGCCCGTGAAGCCTTTGAAAAGACGCGCGCCCTCGCCGAAGAGATCATGGAAAGCGCACGGCTGGGTCACGCCATCGATGCCCGCCATGCCCGCACCGTGGTCCGCTCCTGCGTGGACAGCGTCATGCGCAACCAGGAAGCTCTGCAGATGCTGCTCCAGGTCCGCAGCAAGGATGATTACACCGCCGAACACGGTATGAATGTGTGCATCCTCGCGGCCCTGTTCGGGCGCCACCTGGGGCTTCTCACCGGTGAGATCGAAAAGCTGGCACTCAGCGGCCTGGTCCACGATGTGGGCAAGATGCACACCCCTGTGGAAATCCTGCACAAGCCTGATGCGCTCAGCGAGGAAGAGCGCCGGATCGTTGAACAGCATACCGAGCATGGCCGGCGCCTGCTGATGAGCGTGAAAGGTCTCGACCCGGCCGCGGTCGACGTGGCCCATGCCCACCATGAACGGATGAACGGGACCGGCTATCCGCGCGGTCTGCTGGCGCACCAGATTCCCTATTTCGCCAAAATCATCGCCATTGTGGATGCTTATGATGCGATCACCAGCCACCGGGTCTACGAGTGTGCGCACTCCTCGAAGGAAGCACTGGAGATGATTTACCAGGGACGAGGCGACCAGTTTGATGAAGAGCTGGCCGTCGAGTTCATCCAGTGTATTGGCGTCTATCCCGCTGGTTCCATTGTGGCGCTCAACAGTGGTGAGGCGGCGATCGTGATCACCACCTATGCTCTGAATCGCCTGCGGCCGCGCGTGCTGGTGGTGCGTGACCCGGATGGCCAGCCCTGCCATCAGCGCGTGGTCGATCTGAGGCGCCGGGACGAATACCGGCCGGGCATGCCTTACCAGATCAGCCGCGAGCTCCCCATGGGAAGCTATGGCATCGACCTGACGGTCTTTACCGAGGAAGGGCTGACACTGCACGACGAGGAGCCGGATCCGGAAGTCGCCACCCTGGTCAATGCGCTCAAGGGGCTTGATACTGACTGATCAGAAGCTGCTCCAGCCAGTAAACTCCGCAATTCGATAGAACAGGTAACGGCGATAGCGCCGATCCGCCCAGACGCTGTAGGGCACGCTGCACTGGAAGCCGGGTGGATTGCTCCAGCAGCGCTCGAACCAGTCTCCCGCGGCCCGCAGCGCCGGTAGTTCCTCATTGCCCGCCAGCTCACAGCCCGCTTCCAGGTTAAGGTCGTCCAGGTTGCGTCGTGTCAGGTTGGCCGAGCCCAGGATAAGCCCCACGCGTCCGTCCTTCCTCTCCAGACGCAGGAACTTGCAGTGGAACTGTTCGCCATGGGTCCGGTACCAGCGTACCGGTATGCCCAGGGCATGGAGTTCCAGCGCCACCTGGCGGTTGGGAACACCGCCTTTCACGCGCCCGAAGGCGTCCTTGTTGGGGTCCAGCAGCACCCGCAGCCGGCAGCCCCGCCCATGGGCCCGTTTCAGGGCCTGGATGATACGCCTGTGGCTCAGGTAGAACATGGCCAGGTCCAGCTCATCCCCTGGTTCGGCGCTCTGGATCAGCGCCAGGCTTGCCTCGCGGATACGGGATTCGGTCAACAGCCGCAGCATGGGCGCATCGTCCGGTGGCGGGGCTTGCGGCATGGAACGCGCGTTGAAATCGGATCGGTAGCCTCTGGCCCAGGCAAGAAGGGTCTGCTCCTGATCAAGCAGCGCCCGGGCCGGTTCACCATTAACCAGTAGCCCCACGTTGGAATGGGCACTGCTGGCATCGTGGGGGTTGCCGGAGCTGACCAGTCCGCGCCAGCTGTCGCCGCTGTCCGCGACCATCACTTTACGGTGGTTGGCGCGGAAGTTCAGCAGGGTCAGCCAGCTGCGCAGGGTCACCGGCCAGGGGCCGATCGGGTTGGGCAGCCAGCCCTTCTGGGGTCGGTGGTACCAGGGCTGGACCAGCAGACGCCAGAACACCGACCAGCTCGGGTTGGAGTCCCGCAATCGGGCCAGGGGTGTCTCCAGTATTTCCACTCCGGCGGCTTCCAGTTGTTGCAGGTGTTCCGGCCAGTGGGCGCCGTAATAGCTGTTGATCGGGTCCACAAGAACGGTGACACGCAGTCGGGGGCACTCGCGCCGGCGTTCAACCAGGGCCGCGGTCAGCGTTTCGGTCACCGGCATGTGCTCGGCTGGGTCGGCGCCGTCCGGATTGAACAGGAACATGTCCATGACCAGCCGTTCCCGGGCGCCGTGGATCATCTCAAGCATCGCGGGCACCAGTTCCCGGCGGCTGCGCGAGCGGCCGTGTGCATCAACGTAGCGGTGGTCCACCAGGAAGCGGGCCTCCCCCGGCTCAAACCAGGTTGATTCCATGGCGAGCGCC
>JBNJEG010000033.1:0-18542 GCA_051745655.1 Pseudomonadota bacterium | reverse complement strand
CGGGCCAGCGTGACCGTCTGGAGGGCCCAGGAGGACACGGTGGTGAAGCTGCCGCAGAAACCGGTCATGGCCAGGGCCGCAACCATGGGCTGATCCGTGGCGCCGCCGGCTGCTCCCACCAGAAGTCCCAACAGGAAAGCACCGGCGATGTTCACGGTGAGGGTGCCTATGGAAAGGGGCGTCCCCGTGCGCCGGTCAAGCCACGCCGTCAGGTGAAAACGGCAGACGCCGCCCAGGGCACTGCCCAGGCCAACGGCCAACAACTCCATGATCACAGACTCAACTCCCGGATCTCCGCCAGGGTTTCTTCCCGTACAGGACACCCCAGCAGATGGTCGTTGACCATGCCCACCGCCTGCATGAAGGCATAGCAGATGGTAGGGCCCACGAACCGGAAACCACGTTTCTTGAGCGCCCGGGACATGGCCCGGGATTCCGGGGTTTCGTCAGGAATTTCCTGGACGGTGTGGAATTCGTTGATGATGGGTCGATCGTTCACGAAAGACCACAGGAAAGCGCTGAAGAGCTCTCCGTTGTTCTCCATGGCAAGCAGTGCCCGGGCGTTGCCGACAATCGCCTCGACCTTACGGCGATTGCGTACGATGCCGGAGTCCGTGAGGGCGGCCCCAATCTCGGGCTCGCCCCAGGCGGCCAGCCGCTCCGGCTGGAACCCCTCGAAGCGGCGCTGGTAACCGGTCTGCTTACGCAGGATCGTCAGCCAGCTCAGTCCGGCTTGCTGGCCGTCCAGGCAGAGTTTCTCGAAGAGCTCATCCCTGCCCGTTACCGGTCGGCCCCAGACCCGGTCGTGGTAGTCGACATAATCCGGGGCATCCCCGCACCAGGGGCAGCGACCGTCGCTGCGTTCCGGGACATTCTTCATTGGGGCTCCACCTCCGGAAACTGCCATTGGGCCTGGCAGGAGCCGCTTTCATGCCACCAATCCGGTTCGGCAACGCCCTGCCAGATCACGCTGACGCGGTGACTCTGGACGCTCGTGGTGGCCGCGCGCCAGCCCGGTCCTGGCTGATCCAGCACCAGCTTTTCGTTATCGGGATCGAGCACCAGTGCCTGGAGGTTGCCGGCAATGCCACGGCCCGTGGCCTTGATCCAGGCCTCCTTCAGGGTCCAGAGCCTCAGGAAAGCGGCCTCCGGTTCCGGGTGAGCGTGCAGCCATTCAGTCTCCGGCCCGGCGAACCAGCGACTGGCAAGCCGCTCCCATTCAGCCTGTCGGTCCAGGGGCTCCGCATCCACGCCGATGGCAGCGCGGTTGAAACCGGCCAGGATCAGGCTGCCGGTATGGCAGAGACTGCTTCGGAAAGGAGCATCCACTGGCGTGATGGCACCGCGGGCGGGCAGTTGGCTGAAATCGGGGAGCGCCAGGCCATGAGCCTGGGCGAACCGGCGCGCCCCCTGTCGCCAGAGACGTCGGGCCGTCACAAAAGCAAGGCGTCGTGAGGGATCCGTCATAGTGGATGCCCGTGCCCGTTCGGCGTCATTGAGGCCTCCTTCGGCCTCGTTGGCGTCGTGACCAGGGTGCCCGCTGAACAACTGCGGGCCGGTCAGGGCTGCAGACGCTGGATCCGCCATTCATCACCTTCCCGGCGATACTCAAAACGGTCGTGCAACCGGCTCGGCCGCCCCTGCCAGAATTCGATCCGCTCCGGGATTACCCGGTAGCCGCCCCAGAAATCCGGTAATGGAATCTCCCCTTGGCGGAAGCGTTCCTTCATGCTCTGGAGCTTGGCTTCCAGAGCCTGGCGGGACTCGATCACCGCGCTCTGTTGGGAGACCCAGGCACCCAGCTGGCTGCCCTCGGGCCGGGAAGTAAAGTACTTCAGCGACTCCTGCCGGCTCACCTTTTCCACCCGGCCTTCGATGGTGATCTGCCGGTTGAGGACGACCCAGGGGAAGAGCATGGCCGCGCGTGGATTGACTTCCAGTGCCTTCGCTTTACGGCTGCGGTAATTGGTATAGAAGACAAATCCGTCGGTGTCGAAATACTTGAGCAGGACGGTGCGGGCGGTCGGCCAACCCTCGGCGTCCGCCGTGGCCAGCGTCAGGGCATTGGCGTCCTCGATGCCCGCCTCACGGGCCTGTTCGAACCACTGCTCGAACTGGCGGAAGGGGCTGTCATCCAGATGATCCCGGTCCAGTCCCGCGCTCTCGAAGTCCCGGCGCATGTCGCCAATGTCCACGGCTTACCTCCTGACTGCTGTCGCCCGAACACTAACACGTTCCGCCAGGCGTTGCCTGCGGGACGGTTGCACCCCGTATAATGGCCGTTTCCCCCGCATCGGAGTTTACGGATCATGGCACGCCGCACCAGCCCGTTCTTTGCCTATCTCGGTCGCCTGCGCTGGATCCGTCGCTGGGGGTTGATGCGCAACGCCATTGAGGAGGATGTCGCCACTCATTCCTGGGAGGTTTCTGTCCTGGCGCATGCCCTGGCGACCATCCGCAACACCCATTTCAACGGGGACGTGAACGCGGACGCGATTGCCGCAACCGCGCTCTATCACGATGCCTCGGAAGTCATTACCGGCGATATGCCCACACCGGTGAAGTACTACTCCAGTGTCATGCGCGAGGCCTTTGCGGATGTTGAGCACCGGGCCCAGAAGGAACTCCTGGACCTGTTGCCGGAGGCGCTGCGGCCGGCGCTGGCGCCCTATCTGGAGGAAAGTGGCTGGAGTGCGAGTACGGTCGAGCTGATCAAGGCCGCGGATCGGCTGGCGGCGCTGCTCAAGTGCGAGGCGGAGCTGCGCGCGGGCAACAGTGAGTTTGAGCAGGCCGCGCACCAGATCCGCTCACGGCTGGAGGCGGACGAGCTGCCGGAAGTGGCGTACTTCCTGGAAGTGTTCGCGCCGGATTACGGGGCCAGCCTGGACTACCTGTTGGACCGCCAGTAGCGCCAGCCCGGTGCCTCACCCATGACCATGCCGACTCGCACGGCGACGCCGCTGGCCTCCTCCACGGCCTCCTCTACCCGTGCCCGGTTGATCTCGACGCCGTCCTCACGCTCGCGGATGCGCGCCAGGGCTTCTTCCGCCTCCTGCCACAACCGATCCTGATCCGATTCTGAAAGGGATTCCTTCTGCCCATGGACCTGCAGCCAGATCGTATTGCCCTGGATGGCGGTCTTCACGGGTTCATCGATGATGCGCACGTTGCTGCCCTTGGCAGTAGCCCAGACCAGTTCCTCGATGTCGTCATTGAACATCCGGATACAGCCATGACTGACGCGCTGGCCTACGCCGAAACGCTTGTTGGTGCCATGGATCAGGTAGCCATCCTCTTCCAGCTGAAGGGCAAAGGGCCCCAGCGGGTTGGACGGGCCGGGAGGGATCTCACGAGGCAGCTCTTGGCCCTCTTCCGCGGCTTCCTTGCGGATGGACTCCGGCGGGTACCACGCTGGGGATTCAAGCCGCATGCGGACGCTGGTGCGGGTCAGCGGTGACGGTGTGTTGGAGTTGCCGATGCCCACCGGGTAGGTAACAACATTGCCGTCACGGAAGTGGTAAAGGCGGAACTCGGCCAGGTTGATGACTATGTCCTCGTGGGGGCCGGAAGGCAGCAGGCGGCGGGAGGGAAGCCGGATGCGGGTGCCATCGCCCGGGAGCCATGGATCCACGCCGGGGTTGGCGCGCACCATCTCGAGAAAGCCGAAGCCACGCTGTTCGCCGATGCCGGCAAAGGTGTCCTCATAGGCGGTGGTTGTCCAGGTCGGATTACCCACCACGGCCTCTCCCTGCTGCCACTCGTGGACCTGCCCACTGGCGTGCAGAACGGACGAAAAAGCCCAAAGGCAGAACGCCCAGAGGATTCTGTCGCGGTTATTTTTCTTCAGTCTTGGGAGCAAGATCCTGTTGATCCGTACTCTCGTTCTCGGCGTTGGCCAGGATGCGTTCAAAAACATCCAGGCATGTTGCCAGCTCGTCTTCGCCGATGCCACTGAGAAGCTGTTCACGAAGGCCTTCGGCGCGTTCGTCCAGCTTCTTGATGAAGGATTCACCGCGTTCGGTCAGGTGCAGCCTGCGGGCACGTCTGTCCCGTTCGCAGGGGCGTCGCTCGATCAGCTGCTGGGACTCGAGGTTATCGAGCAGCCGCACCAGGGTCGGGTTCTCGATCGACATCAGTTCCGCGAGCTCACGCTGGGTTACCCCTTCGCCCCCGCGATGCAGTGCTACCATGGTACTCCAGCGGGCCTGGGTCACACCGAGATCCTTGAGGCGTTCATCAAGAAGTTTGCGCCACCGTCGAGCGATCCGCGACACACTGAAAGGGAACTGACGTCGATTCATTTTTTCGGAGCTCTGTTCTGGCTGGCTGCCTGCCATCCTACCATCCATTGTTCTGCCTTACGGTGTGTTGCCGGTGTTGTTGTGTAACACCTTTGCGCGGGTATTGTGCCCTAGCGGACGAAGATCCGCTACAGCAGGAACAAACAACGATCTGGTAGTCTAGTGGTCCGGAACGGCGTTACCCATAGGGGTTGTCCACGGGTTCCAACGGAAAGGAAAAACGGTAATGAACAACCTCGGACGGTTGCCGGCGTGGCTGGTGGTTGTGGCCATCGCACTCTGGTTCGGGCTCAGCTACGGTTTCTGGCCGCTTCCGGCCACCAGTGAAGCGGGCTGTCACGGGTCCTTTACTGCCGTGGAACAGATCCAGGGCAGAGGTTCCGTCACCCCCCTGGATGGCGAGACGGTCCTGACCGAAGCTGTGGTTACCGCGGATTTCACCGGGCGTGAGCAGCTTGGTGGTTTTTTCATACAGCAGGAGCAAAGGCCCGGACCTGACGCCTCCGGCGGGCTCTTCGTCTATGCGCCGGGCGCCGACGTTGCCGCGGGGGACCGCGTCCGGGTGCGCGGGGAGGCCGGTGAGTATCACGGCATGACCCAGCTTTCCGATGCCCGGGTTGAGGCCCGTTGCGGTCAACCCGGCCGCCCGACCCCAGTGACGTTCAACCTGCCCGCGAGCGAGGCGGAGCGGGAAGCGCTTGAAGGCATGCGCGTACGTCTGGAGCAGGGAGCCACGATAACGGGCCTCTATGAGCTCGGGCGCTACGGAGTGGTCACGCTCGCCGACGACCGGCTGTATCAGCCGACGCAGGTTGCCGAACCCGGTCCGGCCGCCGGCAGGGTGGCGCAGCGTAATCGGGCACGCCGGCTGCGCCTGGATGATGGCAGCCGTCGCCAGTTCCCGGCCCTGCCGGATTGGGTCGTCCAGCAGTATGAATCCGGGCAGCGCCTGCGCGTGGGCGACCGGCTGGCGGACCTGTCAGGGGTGCTGGATTACCGCTACGACGCATGGCGGCTTCAGCCCACAGCGCCTCCTGAGATCGAGACTGCCAACCCACCCCCTAAGACACTGGCGCGACCGGAGCCGGGGATCCTGCGGGTCGCCGGCTTCAATCTGCAGAATTACTTCAACGGCGATGGTGAGGGAGGCGGTTTTCCGACCGACAGGGGCGCGGACTCCGCCGAGGCCTGGCGAGCCCAGCACCGGCGACTCGTAACGGCGCTGGATGGGCTGGCGGCTGACATCGTCGGTCTCGTGGAACTGGAAAACGACGGGACCGGCCCGGACAGCGCCATTGCCTCCCTGATCGGAGATCTCGAGGGCAGCTGGAATCATGCACGTCCAGAGCGGCGTCCCGGGGATGATGCCATCGCGGTGGGCATCGCCTGGCGCGAGGAGCGGGTTGAGCCCGCAGGCGAGCCTGAGGTATTGCGCGAGCCGCCCTTCAACCAGGGAAGCCGCCCACCGGTGGCCCAGCGGTTCCGGCACCAGTCCTCGGGCGTCGAGTTCCTGGTGGTCGTCAACCACTTCAAGAGTAAACGCTGCGGTGACGCCACTGGGGCCAATGCCGACAGCGAGGATGGCCAGGGCTGCTGGAGCGCCCACCGCACCCGTGCGACGCAACGCCTGCAGGGTTGGGTGGAAGAGCTCACAGCCGCCATGGATCAGCGCCATGTCCTGCTGATCGGGGATCTCAATGCCTATGCCCGTGAAAAGCCCCTTTCGGTGCTCTCACAGGCGGGCTATGACAATGTGCTCACGGGGCGTCATGCCTTGCCTGCCAGCAGCTATGTCTACCGGGCGGAATCCGGAACACTGGACTATATTGTGGCATCAGACCCCCTTGAGGAGACGGTGGAGGCGGCCGGCATCTGGGCCATTAACGCCGATGAACCGGCAATGCTTCATTACAGCAGGGAAGACCAGAAGCGGCTGCCGGAAGCGGTAACCGTCCCCGGGCGGGCCCCCTGGCGTGCCTCCGACCATGACCCTACCTGGGTTGACCTGAGGCCTGATACCGCACGCAATTGATGACGCGGGAGTGCGTTGATGGGAAAGCAGCCAAAAGCCCCGGAGCGCCACGATGACATTCGCCGGCAGTGGCCGCTGGTGCTTCAGCGGGGGCCTCTGCTGATCGCGCTCCTGTACGCCCTTGTTGGGGCGTTATGGATCATGTTCGGTGATCTGGGGCTGACGATTCTCGTGGACGATCCGGCCTCGGTTCAACGCTTACAGACCTGGAAGGGATTGATCTATATCGCCCTGACCGCGGTGCTGCTGTACCTGGCGATGTGCAGCCTCTATGCCGCCATTGTCCGCATCAGCGCCGAGGCCATGGAGCGCGAGGCCCGCTTCCAGGAAATGGCGAGGCATATCCCGGAGGTCTTCTGGGTCTGGGATCCCTGGCGGCATCGCCTGAGCTATGTCAGCCCGGCAGCGGGCCCCATCTGGGGGGTTTCAGTTGATGCTCTCATGGAGGACCCGGGACTGTGGATGCGGTCGGTGCACCCCCAGGACAGTGAGCGTGTTGCCGGGACCCTCGAGCACATGATTCGGCATCACCAGGGTCTCAGCCAGCAGTACCGCATCCAGCGCACGGACGGGGCCTGGCGCTGGATCCAGGACCGGGTTTACCCGATCTGTGATGACGATGGTGAGCTGGTCCGGGTGGTCGGAGTGACCGAGGACATCACCGAGCAGCATTACCAGCAGGAGGCCCTTTACCAGGCCGCCCACTACGACCGCCTGACAGGGCTTCCCAATCGGTACCTGTTCCATGAACGCCTGGAGCAGCAGTGCCATGACGCCGTGCAGAACAGTTCGACCTTTGCCCTGCTCTTTCTGGACCTGGACCGTTTCAAGTACATCAATGACTCGCTGGGTCATACGGCAGGCGACGAGCTGCTGCGGCAGGTGGCGCAACGCCTCCAGAAGGTGATTGAGAGCCGTGGATACCCCGCGCGGTTGGGGGGGGACGAGTTTGCCGTCCTGCTTTCCAGGCGTGAGGACATGGAACAGCGTGAAGGCATCGTGCGCGAACTGCTCGATGAGCTGTCCCGGCCCTATGTACTCCAGGGCGAACGCTCCTTTGTGACGCTGAGCATCGGGGTTGCCCTCTTCTCCCGGGATGGCAGTGACTCCGAGACCCTGACCCGTAGTGCAGACGTGGCCATGTACAGCGCCAAGCGCCATGGCCGCAACCACTGGTCGTACTTTCACGAAGAGGACAATCCGGCCAGCGCCGAGCGCCTGCGGCTCGAGGCGGACATTCACAGGGCGGTGGAGCGCCAGGAGTTCGAGCTGCACTATCAGGCCCAGTTCACGGCCGACGGCGCACGGATGAATGGCGCTGAATGTTTGTTGCGGTGGCAGCACCCCGAGCATGGCATGATCTCGCCCGGGGAGTTCATTCCGCTGCTCGAGGAGACCGGACTGATTGTTGATGTCGGCATTCAGGTGATCGAGCAGGCCTGTCGTTCCCTGAGTGACTGGCTCAGGCAGGGGCTGCCACAGGATTTCGTGCTGGCCGTTAACGTCTCGGCACGCCAGCTGCGGGACGAGCACCTCCTGACCGAGACCCGCCGGCTGATTGAGGCCTATGATGTGCCCACCGGCATGCTGGAGCTGGAGCTGACGGAAAGTTCCCTGATGGAGGAGCCTGCCCATTCCCGGCGGTTGTTCGAGGGGCTGCGCAGTATTGGCGTCAAGATCGCCATTGATGATTTTGGCACCCGCTATTCAAGCCTGAATTACCTGCGCGAGTTCGCCCCTGACATTCTCAAGATCGACAAGAGCTTCGTGGACCCGGTTGCCGAGAACGAGCGTGACCGGCGGCTTCTGGAAGGTATCATCCATCTGGCGCACACCCTGGGCATCGGGGTGATCGGCGAAGGGGTGGAAACGGAAGCCCAGCGGGCCATCCTCGAGCAGGCCGGGTGTGACTGGATCCAGGGCTTCCTGTTGGCACGGCCCCAGGCCCTGAGCGGTTTCGAGGGCCTGATGGGGCGCGTCGGCGCGATTACTGCGGCGGATACTGCTCGAACATGGCCTCAATGATCTGCTCGATCAGTTCGGTACGCTCCTCGCGGTCCTGGGATTCGCTCAGAAAGCGCTGACCGCGGCCTTCCCAGACGATCTGCTCGATGGTGGGGTCGACCATCTCGACCACAAGCTGACCCTCGCGTATTTCCCGGGTCTGAACAGGGCTGTGGGCAACACCGAAGGTGAAGGGGCTGCGCCCGAAGCCGAACCCGAGGCCAAGCCTTGGTCCGCGGGACTCGGTTCGTACTTCGTCCTCAATGCGGTAACGCATCAGAACGTCCGGCTCCGCATCCGCCTGCGTGAAGCCTTCATCGGCGAGGGCCCGTTTCAGGGCCCGCTCGATGCGCGCGGCATCCAGACCCTGAACGCTGTCCTCGCCCCTGTCGGCAAAACGATAGGTGCTGTAGCTGTCGAAACCGGCACCGCTGTCGTAGTCCGTGACGGCGTAACGGGCGCAGCCGGAGACCAGTGCCAGAAGAAGGGCCAGTGCCACCGTTTTCAGTACAGTTTCCATACTCGAGTCTCCCATGGGATGGAGCTTTGACAGCCCCATTATGCGCACTGGCGATGGGCTTTACGAGTCGGAATCCTGCCCGGAACGGAACCGGTCGACCAGCACGTGGAGATCCTCTGCAAGCGCCTCGACGCCGGAGCTGACCTCCGCCGTCTGGTCCGCCTGCCCAGTGGTCTGATCCGCCAGTTCCGCGATGCGGGTGATCTGCTGGTTGATCTGCTCCGCCACCTGGCTCTGCTCTTCCACGGCTGAGGCCATCTGCATGGTCTGGGACGCGATGCTGTCGATGTAGCCGGCCACCTCCTGGACCTTGGTTTCGGTGTCCTGGACCGCGTCCAGTCCCTGTTGCGCCATGCTGCGGCTGTTTTCGGTCGCCTCCAGCGAGGCCTGGACCTGCTGCTTGAAGTTCTCGATGATCTGGTGGATGCGGTCCGTGGAGTCGCGGGTGCGGCTGGCCAGGTTGCGCACTTCGTCCGCGACCACGGCAAAACCGCGTCCGGCCTCGCCCGCCCGGGCCGCCTCGATGGCCGCGTTCAGCGCCAGCAGGTTGGTCTGGTCAGCGATGTCCGTGATCAGCTGGGCGGCGGAGCCGATCTCATCGGTGGCCTCGCCCAGGGCGTTCACCGTCTGGGCGACGTTGTCGACGCTGCCGGTCAGTTCCCCGATGACGCGGGAATTCTCACCAGCAATGCGCGTGATCTCACCCGTTGCGGTGTTGGCCTCGTCGGCCTGCTGGGCCGCCTGACCAACGCTCTGGGACACTTCGCTGATGGAGGCCGTCATCTCGTTGATGGCCGAGGCGGTCTGGTCCGTTTCGCCACGCTGGTTGCGGATCTGGTCCCGACTGGTCTGCATCAGCTGGTGGCCCTGCGCTGCCTTGGACGAGAGCTGACCGGCCAGGTTCTCCATGCGCTCCAGCACGGTCACCAGCCTCGCTTTCTCGCTGATCATCAGCATGTCCAGCTCGCGCAGGCCGCTGCCGCGCGGTGAGTAAGTGGTAGCCACCAGTGGGTCGGCGAAGGCATCCGGGCGCAGCGCCAGCGTCTGCTTCAGGCGCTGCTGGAGACGCTGGCGGTTCCAGACACCGCCAGCGACGAGCCCCGCCAGGGTGGTGCCGGCAACCACCTCCGGGCCCAGGCCCAGGGCCAGGGGCGCCAGGGCCGCGCCGGCAACCAGTGCCAGCGGAAGACTCTGCATGGCCAGGGCCTTGAGCTCGATGCTGATCGGTGCCGCGCGCTTGCCGGCATTGAGTCGTGCATAGACGCGGCTCGCCCGTTCCACCCACTCGCGTTTGGGTTTGGCGCGTACGGATTCGTATCCGGTGATCCGGCCATTGCGGCGGATCGGGGTCACATAGGCGCTGACCCAGTAGAAGTCGCCATTCTTGCAGCGGTTCTTGACCAGTCCCATCCAGGGCTTGCCGGCCTTGAGGTGGCCCCACATGTGCTCAAAGACCATGGGCGGCATGTCCGGATGCCGGATGAGATTGTGGGGCTGGCCGATCAGTTCGTCTTCCGGGAAACCGCTGACCTCGATAAAGGCATCGTTGACGTACTCGATCACGCCGCGTTCATTCGTGGCGGAGATCAGGGGCCGGTCTTCCCGTACCGGAACTTCATTATCCGTAACAGGGAGATTCTGGCGCATGATCGATACCTCTCTTGGGACTGGATGCTCCTAAAAATAGCAGTGGAGCTGGTATTTACCCATTCGGATTAACCGTGATGGGCTGAACGCAAGCGCCGGCTCAGGCATCATGGAACCGTTATCACTGAGTCTGATTCGAGGAGATCGCGCATGTGGGGCAGGCGCAGGCAGAGTGACTCGTCCTTTCGGCTGAGCGAGCATGTGGTGGTTCTGACCGGCGCCGGCATCAGCGCCGAGAGTGGCCTGTCCACCTTCCGGGACGCGGGCGGGCTGTGGGAACAGGTAGCTATCGAGGATGTCGCCACGCCCGAGGCCTGGGCACAGAACCCGGAACGGGTGCGGGATTTCTACAACCACCGCCGTCACCAGGTTCTGGCGGCCAGCCCGAATGCGGCGCACGCGGCCCTGGTGGACCTGGAGAGCCGCTGCCGGGTCAGCGTGGTGACCCAGAACGTGGACAATCTCCACGAACGGGCTGGTTCCTCCCAGGTGCTGCATCTCCACGGCAGCATCATGGAGGCCCGCAGTGCAGTGGACCCCGAAGAGGTGATGGAACTGGGAGAGCGGGATTTGAGTCCGGATCTCATCTGCAGCCGCGGTTACCCCATGCGCCCGAACGTGGTCTGGTTCGGAGAGGCTGTACCGGCCATGGAGCAGGCGGCGGAACTGGTCAGCCGCGCGGACCATCTGCTGGTGGTGGGCTCGTCACTGAACGTCTACCCGGCCGCCTCGCTGGTCCAGTTTGTGGAGCCGGGTGTGCCGGTCAGCGTGGTGGACCCGGATGCCCGCCTGCACCTGCCCGGTGCCAGGGTGATCCGCAAACCCGCGACCGAGGGGGTTCCCGAATGGGTCAGCGGTTTCCGGGCCGCCTTCAGCATCTGACAGGGGTATGACGGAACTCCTTATCCCACCTCTTCTGCCCCTGGCCTGGATGGCCCTGTGTCGGTGGCGGACAGCGTGCTCGCCCTGGTCCATGCTGGTGGTTGCTGGTGGCCTGGCGTTGCTGGCCGGGGCCTTTCTCGGGTTCAGGGAAGGGGAAGTCAGCGGGCGGCTGGCGCTCCTGCCAGCGCTGGGTGTGGGGCTGCGTCTCGATGGGGCGGCCGCGCTCATGCTCGGGCTCACCTGGGTACTGATCACCGGCGGTGGCCTGCATGCCTGGCGCTTCCTGCAAGCGGATCCGGTGGCAAGCCGGCGGTTCTGGGGCTGTCTGGCGCTGCTCTGGGGCGGGCTGAACCTGGTCTGGCTGGCCTCGGATCTGTTGCTGCTGTTCCTGGGCCTGGAGCTGGTAGCAGTGGCGGTGGTGCTGCTGATACAGCTGCGTCCCGGGCCTGCAACCCGGGCTGCGGCCCGGGGCTATCTGATTGTGGTCCTTTCCGGGGCGCCGCTTCTGGTTCTGGCGGGTGCCGTGCTGTTTGCCGGCTCCGGCTCGTTGAGCCTGAGGGAGCTGGAACCGGCGGACTCACCACTGCTCCAGCTGGCGGCCCTTCTGGTAACCGCTGGTCTGGTTGGGCGGGCGGCGCTGTTCCCGCTGCACACCTGGCTCCCCCCGGCGCACGGCGCGGCGGAGCCGCCCATCAGTGCCCTGCTGTCCGCGCTGGTCACCAAGGCCTCCTTCTACAGTCTTTTCCGTTTCTGGCATGAGTCCGGCCTGAGTGCGCCCTTCTGGCTGGTGACGCTGCTGGGCGTTCTGGGCACCCTCGCCATTGCCTGGGGAGGCTGGAAGGCCTGGTGTGAACCCCGGCTCAAGATGCTGGTGGCCTGGTCCTCGGTGAACCAGCTTGGATATCTTTTCCTGGTGTTCCCCATTGTGGCTGCCGCGTCAGTGGAGATGGCGCCAGTGGCGCGTGCCGGCGTTTTTGTGTTTGTCCTCAACCATGCCCTCGCCAAGGCGGCCCTGTTCATGGCGGCCGGGAATCTGATCCGGGCCCTGGGAGCCGGTGGTGTGCAGGATCTGGGCGGGACCGGCCAGCGGATCCCGGTATCGCTGCTGAGTTTCGGGCTTGCTGGTGTTGCCATCATGGGCCTGCCGCCGAGCGGTGGCTTTGCCGCCAAATGGCTTCTTATGGAAACCAGCCTGGATTCCGGGCAGTGGTGGTGGACGGCCGTGATTGCCGGGGGAGGCCTGGTTTCGGCCGCCTATATCTTCCGGGTCTACCGCCAGACCTATCTTGCCGAGGGTGAGGCGCTGGGGCTGACACCACCGGCCCGCGCCCTGGAGCTGATGCCGATGCTGCTGGCGCTGACGGCAGCGGGTATGGGTCTGTTCATAAGCCCGCTTCTCCAGATGATGGGGCTGCCTGGGCCCGGGGAGGCCACTCCATGATCGGTCAGGGTCTTCTGCCCATGCTGACGCTGGGAACCTCGGTGGTGGCGGCGGTGATCATCTTCGCCCTGCGTGAGCACCAACACCGTGAGCGCACCACAGTGAATCTCGCGGCTGCCCTGCTGAAACTCTCCCTGGTGGTGATCATGGGCTGGGGCGTGGCGCAGGGAGAGGTCTATGAGCTGCGCTGGGCATTCAGGCCTGGGCTGGACTTCGTGCTGCGTGCGGACCAGCTCAGTATTGTCTTTGCTGGTCTCTCATCGCTGCTGTGGCTGTGCACCACTGTCTATGCCATTGGCTATCTGGAAGGGGCGCCCGGCCGCTCCCGGTTCTTCGGTTTCTTCAGCTTCTGCGTGGCCAGCACCATGGGCGTGGCGCTGGCGGGTAACCTGTTCACCTTCCTGATCTTCTACGAGATTCTCACCCTCGCCACCTACCCGCTTGTTGTTCATCGCGGTACCCGGGCGGCGCTCAATGCTGGGCGCACCTACGTCATCTATGCCCTGACGGGCGGTGCAGTGCTGATGGTGGGCGTGGTATGGCTGCATACCCTGGCGGGAACCGAGGATTTCCAGCCGGGCGGTTACCTGCTTGAGAGCGCACGGGCGCACCCGGTGGCACTGACGGGAATCTTTGCGCTTCTGGTGGCGGGTCTGGGGGTCAAGGCGGCCCTTATGCCCTTCCACAGCTGGCTGCCGGCCGCCATGGTGGCGCCGGCGCCGGTCAGTGCGCTTCTGCATGCGGTGGCCGTTGTGAAGGCGGGCGCCTTTGGTCTCATCCGCGTGATCCATGATCTTTTCGGGGCAGAGGCGGTTCAGCACCTTGGTGTGGGAGGGCCGCTGGCGGCGCTGGCCGGCATCACCATCCTGTACGGCTCACTGCGTGCGCTCCAGCAGCAGGATCTCAAGCGCCGCCTGGCCTTCTCCACGGTGAGCCAGGTCTCCTACATCACCCTGGGGGCTGCGCTCCTGGGGCCGGCGGCGCTCATCGGGGCGATCGTGCACCTGATCCATCAGGGCATCATGAAAATCACGCTGTTCTTCTGCGCCGGAAACTATGCAGAGGCAAGGGGGATTCACCGGATCGACGAGCTGGATGGCATGGGCCGGTCCATGCCGCTGACCAGTGCCGCCTTCAGCGTTGCGGCCCTGGGTATGATCGGCATGCCACCGCTGGCGGGATTCATCAGTAAGTGGTGGCTGGGGCTGGGTAGTCTGGGGGCTGGCCAGGGCGCCTGGGTGGTTCCAATCCTGGTGGCCAGTACGCTCCTGAATGCCGCCTATTTCCTGCCCATCATCAACCGCCTCTGGTTCCGTGAGCCGGGTGGCACCACAGCCTTCGCGCGGAGCCCGTGGCAGCAGGAAGCCCATGTCTGGCTGCTGTGGCCCACCCTGTTCACCGGTCTGTTTGTCATCCTGGCGGGTGTTCTGGCGAGCATGCCCTTCAGTCCACTGGTCTGGGCCCAGTTCATGGTCCGGGAGGTATACGGCCTGTGATACTTGCTGCCCTTGTATGGCCCCTGGTCCTCGCGCTGCTGGTGCTGCTGCCACGGGTCCGCGGTTACCTGCACCACCTGCTGGCGCTGGCCGGGCTGCCACTGGTGGTGCTCGCCGCCGTGTCGGTGGATGGGCCCATGACCGAATCCCACCCCGGACTGCTGATAGGCGTGACGCTCGGGGTGGATGGCCTGCGCTGGCCCCTGCTGTGCCTGGTGGCGGCGCTGTGGACCCTCGCGGGCGCCATTGCCGGCCCCTATCTGGCGGAGAGCAGGGACCGCGCCCGTTTCGCGGTGTTCTGGCTGGTCTGCCTGGCGGGTAATGCCGGCCTGATCCTGGCCCAGGACGTTGTGACCTTCTACAGCGCCTTTGCGCTGATGAGCTTCTCGGCCTACGGATTGATTGTTCACGAAGGCAATGGGCAGGCCCGCGCCGCCGCCCGCCTCTATATGGGGTTTGCGGTCTGTGGAGAAGGGCTTCTCCTGGCAGGGCTGCTCATGGCGGTCCATGAAGCTCAGGACCTCTCCCTGGCGGTTATTCCAGAGGCCGTTGCGGTCGCTGACAACTCTGATTCCATCATCGGGCTTCTGATTGCGGGTTTCGGTATTAAAGCAGGACTGGCCGGTCTGCATTTCTGGCTTCCCCGTGCCCACCCCGTGGCACCGACCCCGGCCAGTGCCGTACTCAGTGGCGCCATGATCAAGGCCGGTGTGTTCGGTTGGCTGGTTTTCCTGCCCCTGGGAGAAGGCAGCTGGCCAGGCTGGGGTGCCGTGCTTGTCGGGCTGGGAGCCCTCGGTGCCTTTGGTGCGGCGTTGGTCGGGGTGTGCTCCCGGGCACCCAAGGTGGTTCTTGCCTGGTCCAGTATCAGCCAGATGGGAATAGCAACCCTGGCGGTTGGGGTGGCCATGGCGGCACCGGGGGCAGCGCCGGCTGTAATCGCTGCGGTGGTGGCATTCATGCTCCATCATGGGCTCGCCAAGGGGGCGCTTTTCCTTTCTTCCGCCATCGGTTTGCCTGAGCAGCGGGTGTGGCGCTGGCTACTGCTGGTGGCTGTCGTCTGGCCGGGGCTGGCCCTGGTGGGTATACCGGGAACCAGTGGTGCCGCTGCCAAGGACGCCCTCAAGAGAGCGCTGCAGCCGGCTGACGGCGCCTGGGCGGGGGCTGCGGATCTGCTCTCGCTGGGCGTCGTGGCCACGACCCTGCTGGTGCTGAACTTCCTGTGGTGCTGGCGTCGTGGGGCCGTCCAGGGCCGCGCTGGGCATCCTGTCATGGTGGGAGGTTGGCTGGGCATTGTGCTGTTGAGTGCGGTGGCAGTACCTCTCTGGCAGACTTTTTGGGCGTGACGCGCGTCCCATAATGTAAAAGTTTGTTAGCCACAAAGGCCGTACCGTTTTAGGGTCTGAAATTAAGATCCATTAATAACAACAACAGACGGTGGGAAACGGTATGTGGCGATGGCTGCTGGCCAGTGGCGCAACACTGGCGGTCCTCGGGGCCGTTATTGCGGGGTTGTACGCGATCACCACCGCCATGCCGGAATCCGCCCCGGAGCCGGCCCAGGCCGCGGAACCCCCTGAACCCGATCCCTCTCCGACACCCTCGGATGACGCGTCAGCGGAATCGGCACCCGAGGCTGAGGCCACCCGGCGACTGGAAGGCGAGTTTGCCCGCGTTGCGGACCAGTACGAGGCTGGCTCCCGGTTCCCACCCTATTCCTTTCCGATCGACGAACAGGCCGTTGAGGATTACCGCTACAACGGCTACTCCCCGGTTCAGGTCCCCATATCGGCCGATGGCGAACGCGCCACGATCACCCTCCGCCTGGACCGGCTCCATTTCGAGCACGGTGAGCCCATTACCGGTCGCGTGGGGATCAGTGGTGACGGCGCCTCCCGGGTATCACTGGATGAAGTGAGCCTGCGGGACCCGGCCGGCGACGTCCTGCACCGCGAAGCCCTGGAAGCCGGAGACGGAGAACAGCCCCTGAGTGTTTCACCGGGCACGAGCGGGCTCGACGAGTGGCCCATGGAGCTGGTGCTGATGGTATCCGGCGACTTCCGGGGCGAGGCCGTGGACGCGGTGGCGCCGGTGCGCTACCACCCGGCGGTGGGTGAGATCACCGGCGTGGGCGCCAGCCGGGTGGAAGGAGCGCATCTGATCATTCCGGTGGAGGTGGCGGTCGAGTCGGACGGTGACTATGCCGTGGCCGGCAATCTCTATTCGGAATCCGGTGCGCCGCTGGTGCATGTGGAGCACGAGGGCCGGCTGTCTTCGATGGATGGCACGGCGGAGCTGCGGGTGCACCGTCAGGCCCTGGAAGCCAAGGGCGATGAAGGCCCCTACGAGCTGGGGGACCTGAGCCTGCGCCAACTCCCGGCGCGGCCCGGCGACCAGACCCGCTTCAGCCCCACCAGCGAGGCGCGTCATGACATTGAAGGCGCTTCCTTTGAACGCTACAGCGAGGAGGAATACCAGGATCCCATGCGTGAGGCCCGGCTTGAGTTCCTGCGCAATGCGGCACAGGAAATCGAGCCGTAGCTCCGCCGGGTACAGGGAAGGCACAACAACAGAAGGATGGTCAGCACGACAACAACAAGACGATACAACATGAAAGGAGAACCATCATGAAAGGCCTGAAACTCACGGTAATGGGCGTGGCGCTGGCATTTGCCTGCGGTGCGCAGGCCCAGCTTGCCGGCAAGAATGTGATCCTGATCCACGGACTCCAGGGAGATGACATCGCGGACAACCCCGCCAGTCAGCAGGAGATTGACCAGAACGGTGATGCCTACTGGCAGGCGTTCTGGGCATCGCGTGCCGAGGCCCGGATCGACTGGGGCAGCCACGAACGGGTGGAAGGGGGTACCGCCGAGCGTGCATTCAACCAGTTGGCGGAGATCTCCCAGCAGGGGCTGTGCAGTGATGGCTGCATCGTGGTCACCCACTCCACCGGGGATCTGGTGGGCCGCTATGTGCTGGACAACCAGGAACGCTGGTTGAGCAACGCCGGCCTGGAGCCGTTGAACGTGGTCGCGGCCCTGGATTTCGCGGGGGCTGGTGGCGGCTCGGAGCTGGCGGATCTGGCGGTGAACGCTGCCTATGCCGACAGCTTCGGGGATGAGCTTGCCAAGCTGGCGGTTACCGCCTACATCGGCACTACGCCCACACCGGAGAACCTGGGGGTGCTGAGGGACCTGCAGCCGACAGTGGCGCGTAATCTGGCGACTTCGCCCAACAGCGTACCGCGCCTGCGTTTTGTCGGCGGTGGCAGTAACTACGGTGGCCTGACCGGGTCCTTCCTGCCGGGTACGGATGATGGCGTGGTTGCACTGCACTCCACCTGCGGTGGTACTCAGGTGGGCAGTTATAAGAGTTGTGTCGACAATGTGGCACTGGATGGCAAGCGCACCAGTGTCAGCGCGCCCTCAGGGCTCTACTACAATCACTACCCGGTGCTGATGGGCGAGGATGTGGACCACGGGCAGGTGATCAACACTGAGTCCGGCAATACCCTGACCTATGCCAATAACGGGTTCAGTGTTTCCGGGGTGTCCGTCAACTTCCAGACCGAGACCTATGAGGAGCGTCCCTGGTGGAAGCTCTGGGGAAGCGGTGACACCTATCAGGTGGTCAGCGATTCCGAGCAGTCCAGCGTCTCCGGCCTGGTTTACGATACGCTCAACTAGGCAGTCCTGACAGGAGCGGCGTCTGCCGCTCCTGGCTTCCCTTCAGCGCATCTGGAACCGGATCGGCAGCTCCAGCCGGAAGGTGTCGCCCTCGATCTTATCGGGCACCCGCGGCAGTGGTTCCGCCCGCTCCAGCATTTCAACGGCGGCGTCATCCAGTATGCCGTAACCGCTCTTATCCATCAGCTCGGTGCGGTTGAGTGACCCGTCCCGGTTGAACCTGATGCTCAGGCTGACCGTGCCCTCCTGACCCAGGCGCCGGGCACGCCGGGGGTATTCGTAGTGCTCTGCCAGGTGGCGCTGGAGTTCCGCCAGGTAGGCATCCTCTTCCGCCTCATCGCCACCGCCGATGGTGACGTTCTCGGTCTCGTTACTGGCGTCAGGGTTGCTGCCATTCTTTGAGCTGGATTCCTGTTCCTCGGGGTTGTCGGGCGGCTCGACCGGCTCAACACTCTTTTCAGACTCAGACTCAGACTCAGACTCAGACTCAGACTCAGACTCAGACTCAGACTCAGACTCAGACTCAGACTCAG
>JBNJEG010000032.1:0-18598 GCA_051745655.1 Pseudomonadota bacterium | reverse complement strand
ACCAACGGCATCAGCTTCCTGCTGCGCTTCACGCTCTTCAATATCGTGCCCACCATCCTGGAACTGGTGCTGGTCTGCGGCATTCTGCTGGTCGCCTTTGACCCTGGCTACATGCTGACCGTCCTGGTGGCCGTGGTGGTGTACGTGGTGTTCTCGATCCGGGTCACCGAGTGGCGCACCCGCTTCGTGCGCGAGGCCAACGCCAAGGACAATGAATCCAACAGCCGGGCCGTAGACAGCCTGCTCAACTACGAGACGGTCAAGTACTTCAGCAACGAGGATTTCGAGGCGGAGCGCTACGATGACAACCTGGCGGAGTGGGAGCAGGCCCGGCTCAACAACCGGCTGTCGCTGGCGACCCTGAATGCCGGCCAGGCTCTGATCATCGGGCTTGGACTGATTGCCATCATGGCCATGGCGGTGACCGACGTTGCGTCAGGGGATATCTCCCTGGGCGACTTCACCATGATCAACGCCTACCTGCTGCAGTTGTTCATCCCCCTGAACGCCCTGGGTTTTGTCTACCGCGAGATCCGCCAGGCGCTGGTGAACGTGGAACGGCTCTTCGGTCTTCTGGAGCAGCCGCCAACCGTGGTGGATGCGCCGGATGCCGGACCGCTGGCGATAACCGGCGGCCGCGTCGAGTTCCGCCATGTCGGATTCGGCTATCGCACGAACCAGCAGATTCTCCAAGATGTCTCCCTTGATGTGCCCGCCGGCTCCAGGGTCGCCGTGGTGGGCGCCAGTGGTGCCGGAAAGTCCACCCTGGCCCGGCTCCTCTTCCGCTTCTTTGATGTGGATACCGGTGCCATCACCATCGATGGTCAGGATATCCGGACGGTCACCCAGCATAGCCTGCGACAGGCCATTGGCGTGGTGCCCCAGGACACCGTGATGTTCAACGACACCCTGCGTCGCAACATCCTCTACGGTCGGCCGGATGCCAGTGAACAGGATCTGCAGCGGGCGCTGCGCATGGCGCACCTGGAGGACTTCGTGGCGCGCCTGCCCGAGGGCCTGGAAACCCGGGTGGGTGAGCGTGGCCTGAAGCTCTCGGGCGGCGAGAAACAGCGGGTGGCCATCGCCCGAGTCATCCTCAAGGACCCGCCCATACTGGTGCTGGACGAGGCCACATCCTCCCTGGATTCGGTGGCGGAAAGCCATATCCTGGAAGCCCTGGGCGAGGTCGCCAGCAACCGGACGACGCTCGCCATTGCCCATCGCCTGTCCACGGTGAACGACGCGGACACCATTCTCGTCATGGATGGGGGCCAGATTGTTGAGCGGGGCACCCATGATGAGCTTCTGGCTTTTGGTGGTCGTTACGCCAGGCTCTGGGAGCGCCAGGCCCACGGTGAAGACAGCATCAACTCCTGAATGAAAACGGTTTGCATTACCATTACTGTCTGATAGATTGACTTGTGTCGACACAACCAATCATCAAGAAGAGAGCATCCGAGGAGGCAGGGGTAATGGCATCCACGACCACCCACATGGCAGGTTCAAGTGACCAGATTGCCGCATTCTGGCGTGTGATCCGGGAGGAAACGAGGTCAGAGCGTGGCGGCAGTTCGACACATGAGCAGCACAGGACGCCTGTCGAATCGCGCACGCGGAACGGCGCTCAGTCCCGGGACGCCTGAATGCGCTCTGGCGTTGTCAGATCAACTCCGCCAGAGGCTGTTTCCCTGGCAACCAGCGTGCGGTTACGTCCCCGGGTCTTGGCCTCATAGAGGGCTTCGTCCGCCGTGCGGATCAGCCACTCATGGTCCCCTTCCCAGTTCGGGACGCAGCAGGTGACGCCCACGGACAGCGTCAGCGGGAGAACGCGGCCTTCCCACTCAAAGTGCAGGGAAGCGACCGCCTCGCGGATGCGTTCAGCCAGCAGGCTGGCGCCCTCGAGATCGGTCATGGGCAGGAGAATCACGAACTCCTCACCCCCGTAGCGGGCGACGGTGTCCGCCGCGCGCCCGACCGTGTCGCGGCAGATCGCGGCGATCCGGCGCAGGGCTTCATCACCGCACATGTGCCCATGGTCGTCGTTGATCGCCTTGAAGTGATCGATGTCGAGCATCAGCAATGACATCGCCTGGGCTTCCCGGCAGTTACGCCGCCATTCGCGCTCCAGGGCCTGGTCGAAGTAGGGCCGGTTCTTGAGCTGTGTGAGGCCGTCGAGCTCGCTGAGCTGTTTCAGCTGGTCATAGGCCAGCCGCAGTTCCTCGGTCCGCTCCTCAACCCGTGCCTCCAGCTTGAGGTTGGCATCACGCTGGATCTGGAGTGCTTCCGCCTGGGCTTCCTGACGGCGCTCTCTTTCCTGGTTGATGCGCCAGGCCAGCGCAAAGGACAGCAGCAGCATCTGGATGACCGCGCCAATCTGGGTGCCGTGATCAACCAGTGTGTTAGTGGGAATCAACCCCGCCTTGCTGAGTGTATAGACGATGTTCGCGAAAAGGAAAATACCCCAGGCGATGACGTAGAAACGGGCGAGCACCTCGCCGCGCCACCAGATGTAACAGGCACCGATCAGCGCAAGAAGCGCGCCGTTGCTGACCGTCAGCAGCAGAAGCGCAATGGCGGTATGGTAGGGCACCATCATGCTGAGCGCGGCCAGGACCACCCCGGCCCAGCCAATAACGCGGAATACAACGGACCAGGTTCGGCTGTAGCGGGGCGCATTGAGGAACTGGTGCGTGAAGAAGCCGACCGCCGCCAGGCTCAACGACAGCAGGACCGGAACACTGACGGCATTGATCCAGGGCGTGTTGGGCCACAGGTACTGGAACCCCACGCCCCTCAGGGCCGCCTGTGACAGCACGAAGGTCAGCAGGTAGAGCACGTACCACAGGTAGGCGTCATCCCGGACCGCGAGATAGAGCAGCAGGTTGTAGATGGCAAGCGCGCCCATGATGCCGAAAAACATCATGTGCAGCGCGGAACTGGTCTGGGCGTCCTCCAGGAAGGCGTCCTGTTTCCAGAGTCGGACCGGGACCTGGAGGGAGCCTTCCGTCCGGACCCGGATGAGCAGCAGGTAGCGCGTATCCGGGGCAAGTGACAGCCGGGTCACGAAGTCGTGGTGGGCGATCGGCCGGCTCCTGAACGGCAGGGTGTCACCGGTGCGGACTCTGTTGACGGTTGTACCGTCACTGGCACGGATGAGGTGGATCCGGACGTCATCCAATGGCGGATAGCCCACCTGGAGATAGTGGTCCGCCCCGCTCCGGCTCTCCAGCCATACCCCCATCCATACCGGGTCACTGCGTAGCCCCAGGTTCAGGACTTCCCCGGCGACGGGCTGCCAGTCCGGACTCTCGGGGGCTTCATAGAGTGCACGGGCGGTGGCGCTGTCATCCGGGGTGGCGAACCACTGCATCTTTGGTGCGAGGAGTAGACGGTCCTGGTCACCGACCTCAACGAGTTCCAGAGCCTGCACCTGCCCTGCGAAGAGACCGAGGACCGCCATCAGGAACAGCAGTGTTCGAATCCCGACTGTTTTTTCCATGTTTCGCAGTCTAGTTCAGTCAGGACCGTTTCACATTGAGCGGTCAGCGCCGCCAGAATTCCGGCGTGAACAGCACCAGCAGTGTGAAGATCTCGAGGCGTCCCAGGATCATCGCAGCCATGCCGCTCCACTTGGTGAGATCCGGCATGCTCTGGAAGGTGCTCGAGACCTCCCCGAGGCCCGGGCCAAGATTGGTCAGTGTGGCGACCACGGCGGTCCAGGCGGTGACCTGGTCCAGGCCCACTGCCAGGTTGATGAGCAGCAGTACCACGAACACCACCATGTACATGGAGAAGAAACCCCAGACCGCCTGGAGGATGCGGTCGGAAACCGGGCGATGCCCGAGCTTGATGGGGATGACCGCGTTCGGGTGCAGGATGCGGCGGATTTCCCGCGCACCCTGGCGGTAAATCAGCAGGATGCGCATGGCCTTCATGCCCCCGGCCGTGGAGTTACCACAGCCGCCCATGAAAGCCATCAGGATCAGCATGACCGGCAGAACACTCGGCCAGTACTGGAAGTCGGCCGAGGAGAAGCCCGCGGTGGTTGCAATGGACAGCACCTGGAAGATACCGGTGGTCACGCTGCCCCAGGGGTCATAGGTGGCGGTGGCGAACAGTATCCCGGCGGTGACAACGCAGGCGCCGGCCATGACGCTGGCGTAGAAGCGGAATTCCGGGTCCCTGAAATAGTGCCAGGGACCACGCTGGTTCCAGGCCATGAAATGCAGGGCGAAGTTGATGCCGCTCAGGAACAGGAAAAAGGCTCCGATCAACTCGATGGCATGGCTGTCAAAGTGCCCCATACTGGCGTCATGGGTGGAAAAGCCGCCGATGGCAATGGTTGAGAAGCTGTGGCCGATGGCATCGAACAGGGTCATGCCCGCCAGCCAGTAGGCCAGCGCGCAGGCGGCGGTCAGCCCCACATAGATGTACCAGAGGGCCTTGGCGGTCTCGGCGATCCGTGGCGTCAGCTTGTTGTCCTTGACCGGCCCCGGCACTTCCGCCCGGTACAGCTGCATGCCACCGATGCCCAGCATGGGCAGGATGGCCACGGCCAGCACGATGATGCCGATGCCCCCGAGCCACTGCAGCTGCTGACGGTACCAGAGGATGGACTCCGGCATGCCGTCCAGCCCTGTCAGCACGGTGGCGCCGGTGGTGGTCAGGCCCGAGACGGCCTCGAAGAGGGCATCCACATAGCGCATGCTGGGGTCGGAGCTGAAAAAGAAGGGTACGGAGCCGGCAAGGCTCAGCACGACCCAGAACAGGGAGGTGATAAGGAAGCCGTCGCGCACCCGCAGTTCTTCGCTGTTACCCCGGTTGGGCCACCACACCAGGGCGCCAACCACGAGTACCACAGCGAAGCCTTCCAGAAAGGCGTAGGCCTGGCCGTCGCCGTAGATCAGCGAGACGGCCACCGGTGGCAGCAGCGTCAGGCTGAACAGCATCATCAGCAGGCCGATAATTCTGGCAATGACCCCGTAACGCATGGCGTGCCCTTCTAGAAGAACGTGAGTCCGACCTGGAAGAGCTTCTCCACTTCCCGGATGCGGGTCTTGTCCACGAGGAAGAGGATGACGTGATCGTCCGGCTGGACCCGGACGTGGTCATGGGCGATCAGCACCTCGTTGTCGCGCACAATGGCCCCGATGGTCGTGCCTTCCGGCAATGGGATCTCGTCCAGCCGCAGGCCCACCACCTTGGAGGATCGCTGGTCGCCGTGGGCGATGGCCTCAATGGCCTCGGCCGCGCCCCGGCGCAGCGAGTGCACGTTGACCACGTCGCCCTTGCGCACGTGCGTGAGCAGGCTGCCGATGGTGGTCTGCTGGGGGGAGATGGCCACGTCGATCTCGCCGCCCTGGATCAGGTCCACGTAATCCGGGTTGTTGATCAGCGTCATCACCTTGCGCACGCCCAGGCGCTTGGCGAGCATCGAGGCCATGATGTTGGCCTCGTCATCGTCGGTCACGGCGCAGAAGACGTCCGTGTCCTCGATGTTCTCCTGCAGCAGCAGATCCTTGTTGGCGGCGTCGCCCTGCAGGACGATGGTGTTGTCCAGGTTCTCGGAGAGCTCGATGCAGCGGTCCTGGTTGCGCTCGATCAGCCGGACCCGGAAGCGGTCCTCCAGGGTGCGCGCGAGGCGATGGCCGATGTTGCCGCCGCCGGTGATCATGATGCGCTTGTAGGGTTTCTCCAGCGGCTGGAGTTCACTCATCACCGCACGGATATGGTCGCTGGCGGCGATGAAGAAGACCTCGTCGCCCTCCTCGATCACGGTGTCGCCCTGGGGAATGATGGGCCGGTCCCTTCGGAAGATGGCCGCGACCCGGGTGTCGATGCGCGGCATGTGCGCGCGCAGGTAGGACAGTTCATGCCCGACCAGCGGCCCACCCTCGGTAGCGCGGATTGCCACCAGCCGCGCCAGGCCCCGGGAGAAGTCGAGGACCTGCAGGGTGCCGGGGTATTCAATCAGGCGGGTGATGTGTTCGGTGACCACCTGTTCCGGGCTGATGAGGACATCAATGGGGAAGCCGTCTTTCTTGTCCCGGTCGAACAGCTCCGGGCGGGCCAGGTAGGCCCCGGTGCGCACCCGGCTGATCTTGGTCGGCGTGCGGAAGCAGGTCCAGGCCACCTGGCAGGCGACCATGTTGACCTCGTCGCTGTTGGTGGTGGCGATCAGCATGTCCGCGTCCTGGGCCCCGGCCTGTTTGAGCACACGCGGGTAGGAAGCACGCCCAAGCACCGACTGGATGTCGAGCCGGTCCTGGAGTTCGCGCAGCCGGCCTGGGTTGTTGTCCACCACGGTGATGTCGTTGGCTTCGCTGGCCAGGTTTTCGGCAAGGGTGCCCCCCACCTGCCCGGCTCCGAGGATGATGATCTTCATGGGTGCTGCTGACTCCCTCGCCGGATCCGTCAGACCCAGTGGGCCGGATTCTTTTCCAGACAGGCGTAGAAAAAGCCGTCCTGGTCCCGCGCCCCCGTGATTAACTGGCGACCGTAACCGGTCTCGATGCCCCAGTCCAGCGTTATGGGGACCAGCTGGGCATCCATGTGGCCGTTGATGAAGCGCTGGATGATACGCGAATTCTCCTGGTGCAGCACAGAGCAGGTGGCGTAGACCAGCCGCCCGCCGATGGCGAGCGTTCGCCAGCAGGCCTCCAGCAGGCGCAGCTGGGTTTCCGCCAGCTCGCGGATATCCGTCTCGCGGCGCAGAAGCTTGATGTCCGGGTGGCGGCGTATGACGCCGGTGCCGCTGCAGGGGGCATCCAGCAGTATGCGGTCGAAGGCGGTGCCGTCCCACCAGCTGTCCGGATCACCGGCATCCGCGGCCACCAGCCGGGCGCTGGCGCCGATGCGCTCCAGGTTCTCGGTGATCCGCCCCAGTCGATCCCGATCCGAGTCCAGCGCCACCACTTCCGCGAGACCTGGCTGATTCTCCAGGATGGCGCCGGTCTTGCCACCAGGGGCAGCACAGGCATCCAGTACGCGTTGCCCCGGCGCCAGTTCGAGCAGTTCCGTGCAGAGTTGCGCCGCCTCGTCCTGGACGCTGAAGTGGCCTTCGGCGAAGCCCGGAATGCGCTCCACCGGGCAGGCTTCGTCGAGCTGCAGGGCATGGGCCGCAAGCTGGCCAGGATGGGCGGTCAGTCCGGCATCCGCCAGGGCGGCCAGGGCCGAGGACTGGTCATGATGGCCGGGATGGAAGCGCAGGCTCATGGGTGGCTTGCGGTTGTTGGCCTCCAGCATGGCCTGGCAGTGGTCCGGCCAGTTCGCGCTGAGCTTGGCGACCAGCCACTCAGGGTGGCTGCAGCGGATGGCCTCGGAGGCAGGCTCCGGCTCGCCGTCACGCAGGCTCTTGCGCAGTATGCCGTTGATCAGCCCGGTCAGCTGTGGCGCGCCCAGTTCACGGGCGGTTTCCACGCTCTGGTGGATGGCCGCGTGCGGCGCGATCCGGGTGTGGCGAAGCTGATAGAGGCCGAGGATCAGCAGGGACTCGAGCTGTGCGTGGCGTTTGGGCAGGGGCTTGTGCAGCCGTTGCTGGAGTTCCGCGTGCAGGCGGTGCCACCAGCGGCAGCTGCCGAAGCACCAGTCCTGGAGTCTGCCGCGCTCATCCGCCGGCAGGCCTTCAAGCGCTGGCGGCAGGAGCTGCCCGAGTGACTGACCGTGGTGAACCACCTGGTGGATGATGCGGGTGGCAGTGGCGCGCAGGGACCCCCCTGTCACGCCGCTCATTCACCCAGCCTCTGGCCCGGGAGCAGCACGGAGCGGCCGCCATTGATCAGGTCGCGGATCGACTGGGGGCGGCCGCCGGGCAGCTGGACCCGGGTGATGCGGATGACGCCCTCGCCGCACTGAACCAGTGCGCCGGCCGGTTCGCGTTCCAGCACGGTGCCGGGTTCGGCATCCGTGACCTCGGTGTTCACCGGCTCCGCAAAGAGCACGCGGACAGCCTCGTTATCCACCGTGGTATGGGCCATGGGCCAGGGGTTGAAGGCGCGGATGCGCCAGGCCAGCGACTGCGCCGACCCCTGCCAGTCGATGCGGCCATCGCTGCGCTCCAGCTTGCGTGCATAGGTGGCCCTGTGACCGTCCTGGGGCTCGGGGTTAAGGCTGCCGTGGGCCAGTTCGTGCAGCGCGCCGGCAATGGCCTTGCCTCCGAGTTCGGCCAGCCGGTCGTGAAGGCTGCCGCCGGTGTCCTCGTCCGTGATGGTGAGAGGGTGGCGGCTGAGGACATCGCCGGTATCCAGGCCGGCGTCCATCTGCATGATGCTGATGCCGGTCTCGCTGTCGCCGGCGGCAATGGCCCACTGGATGGGAGCGGCCCCGCGCCAGCGTGGCAGCAGTGAGGCGTGTACGTTCAGGCAGCCGTGATCCGGAATATCCAGCACGGACTGGGGCAGGATCAGGCCGTAGGCGGCAACCACCATCAGGTCCGGTTCCAGCTCACGCAGCGTGGCCTGGGCCTCGGCGTTACGGAGACTCTCCGGCTGTTCGATGCGCAGTCCGTGATCCTGGGCCAGTTGCGATACCGGGCCACGACGTGCCTTTCGGCCCCGACCGGCGGGGCGGTCCGGCTGGGTGTAGACGGCGAGGATCTCATGGCCCGCCTCAATCAGGGCGTTAAGGCTGGCCGCGGCAAAATCCGGGGTGCCCGCGAACACGATTCGCACTGTGCAGACTCCTCAGGACGCCTTCTGGCGCTGCTGTTTCTCGACCTTGCGCCGGATGCGGCTGCGCTTGAGCTGACTCAGGTAGTCGATGAAGAGTTTACCGTTCAGGTGATCCACTTCATGCTGCAGGCACACCGCCATCAGGCCGTCGTGCTCCTCCTCGAAGGGCTCGCCGTTGTAGTCGAGCGCCCGAACCCGCACAGCCTGGGTGCGTGCGACATCCTCGTAGACGCCTGGAATCGACAGGCAGCCCTCCTGCATGGGCTCCTTCTCGGCCTCGGGCACCTCAAGTTCCGGGTTGATGAAGACCCGGGGGTCGCTCTGGTCCTCGGAAAGGTCGATCACCAGCACCCGCCGGTGGACATTCACCTGGGTGGCGGCGAGGCCGATGCCCGGGGCTGCGTACATGGTCTCAATCATGTCGTCGACCAGCCGGCGCACCGCGTCATCGACGGATGCCACCGGTTCCGCCACGGTACGCAGTCGTGGGTCCGGAAATTCCAGAATACTGAGAGTCATGGTGCTGCTCCGAAGGGTTTCAACAGCTATTATCACGCATCAGGCGATGGCCGTACAAACCGCGGCGCTTACAAATCATTGCAGTGTTGTGGACGCGGTCGGCAGGCCGGGATCGCAAATAGCGTTATTTCTTCTATAGTGATGAAATAGTGACGTCGATCGATCGAGACAAGCCAGCAAGGAAATCGAGCATGAGGATTCTGTCGATTCTGCTCACGGTCGCCCTCGCGTTGGGCGCCGCCGGGGTTACCGCGCAGACGCAATTGCGGGATGACCATCCCGAGCAATACACCGTGCAGCCTGGGGATACACTCTGGGACATCAGTTCGCGCTTCCTGAAGGAGCCGTGGAACTGGCCGGAGATATGGCAGGCGAACCCGCAGGTGGACAACCCGCACCTGATCTATCCCGGTGATGTGCTTGAGCTGACCTGGGTGGACGGGGAGCCGCGCCTGACCCGGGCCTCGGACGAGGACCGGGTGATCGAGCTGTCCCCGGAGGTGAAGGAAACGCCGCTGGATACGCCGATTCCGACTATCCCGCTGGAGGAAATCCGCAGTTTCCTGTCCAACACGCGGATCGTTGACGAGGAGACCCTTGAACAGGCGCCCTACATCGTTGAGGGCCGGGATCGGCGCTCCATCACTGGCGCCGGGGATCGTGTCTACGCCCGGGGCGAGGCCGAGCCTCGCGAGACGCTGGCGGTCTTCCGGCGAGGCACCCGTCATAAGGACCCGGAAACCGGAGAATTCCTGGGCCTTGAGGCGCGTTCCATGGGGCGTGGTCGTGTCGCCGAGGTCAA
Organism: Pseudomonadota bacterium; assembly: GCA_051745655.1. Taxonomy (GTDB): domain Bacteria; phylum Pseudomonadota; class Gammaproteobacteria; order Pseudomonadales; family Oleiphilaceae; genus Halospina. The sequence goes on along the minus strand of JBNJEG010000032.1, from coordinate 8,608 downwards.
TGGCGAGATCCTGAGCGTGGACCTGACCGCCAGCCGCGAGGAGATCGAGGCGAAGGACCGGCTGCTGCCCACGGAAGAACGAGAGATCACCACCCGTTTCCAGCCCAAGGCTCCGGACACGGATATCCAGGGCCGGATGATCGATGTGGAGGATGGTGTCAGCAACATTGGCCAGTATAATGTGGTCACCATTAACCGCGGCGAGCGCGAGGGACTTGAGCCGGGCAACGTCCTGGCCGTGTTCAAGAAGGGCAACCAGGCGCGGGATCCGGTGACGGATGAGCTGCTGCAGCTGCCCTCGGAACGTGCGGGCCTGCTGATGGTCTTCCGGACCTACGAGAAGCTCAGCTACGGCCTGATCCTGCAGGCGACGCGGCCGCTGGAGCTCATGGACGAGGTCCGCAACCCCTGAGACAACATCACTGACAGAGGACGTCCCCAATGGCGGTCATGGAACGACCTACCCTTCCCGGCCCGGAAACGGGCGAGGCCCATCATCTGATGGCACTGCTGCCCGGCATGAATCCCGAGCACTGGCAGGTGGTACTGGACCAGCTCGAAGATCCCACCCAGCTACTGGCCATGACGCCGGACAGCCTTCAGGCCCTGGGCCTGCCGCCCTCGACACGCCGCACCCTGACCGCCTGGCGGGCCCAGGGGCCGGAGCCGACAACCCGGCAGCGCCTGGATCATGCTCAGCGGCAGTGCGAGGCGCTCGGTATCCGTGTGATCCACTGGTGCCACCCGGATTATCCCGAAGTGCTCAGGCATATCCATGGGCCACCCCCGGTCCTTTATTGTCGCGGTGACACCGATGCACTGAACCGCCCCTGCCTCGCCATGGTCGGCAGCCGACACGCCAGCCGCGACGGACTCAACCATGCACGCCGGTTTGCCCGGGCCCTGGCCGAAGGGGGATTCAGTGTGGTGAGTGGCCTTGCCCTGGGGGTCGATGGGGCGGCCCACCGGGGCGCGCTCGATGGAGGTGGCGCGACCATCGGCATACTGGCCAACGGGGTGGATCAGCCCTATCCACGACGGCATGCAGCCCTCGCCAGCGATATGCTCCAGGCCGGCGGGCTGCTGGTCTCCGAGCTGCCTCCCGGAACGCCGGCCCGCTCACACCTGTTTCCCCAGCGCAATCGCCTGATCAGCGGGCTCTGCCGGGGGGTTCTGGTGGTGGAAGCAGGGTTGCGAAGCGGCTCCCTTATCACGGCACGGCTCGCCATGGAACAGGGGCGGGAGGTCTTCGCCATCCCGGGGTCCATCCACCAGCCGAGCGTCCGGGGCTGTCATCGCCTGATCCGGGAAGGCGCGGTGCTGGTTGAGACGGTGGAGGACATTGTCTCGGAGCTGGGAGTCTGGGAATCCCTGCCCTCGCAGATGGCGCCGGAAGCTTCAGCCGCACCGGTGAGCCTGGATGAGCAGAGCCGCAGGGTCCTGGAAGCGGTGACCTATGAACCGGTGGATTCGGACAGCCTCTGCCGGGCCACGGGCATGGCGGCCGCCGACCTGCTCCAGGCCATGCTGTTGCTGGAGATGGAAGGGCTGGTGGAATCAACCGCCGGAGGCTATCGACGCCGTTCGGGCTGACGTGAGCCGTCCGGATGGATAGACTTCCGCCTGACGAGGCATGCGGAGCGGAGGTACCCGGTGACAGTACAGAGCCCGGACTGGTGGCATATCCAATGGGCGGCGGATTCACTGGCAACCGGCGGGGTCTGGGCCTACCCCACGGAGGCAGTCTGGGGGCTGGGCTGTGATCCCTGGAATCCGGAGGCCGTGGAACGGATCCTGGCCCTCAAGGGCCGGCCCTGGCATAAGGGCTTGATCCTGGTGGCCGCGGATACGGATCAGCTGGATTTCCTGCTGGCGGATGCGCCGGATGCGATCCGGAAGGCACTGGACGATTACTGGCCCGGTGCCAACACCCTGCTGTTGCCGGATCCCGGTCAGCGTGTCCCGTCTCTGGTGCGGGGCAACCATGACCGGGTGGCCGTAAGAGTGCCGGACCATCCCCAGGTCCGGCGCCTCTGCCGGGCCTTCGGCGGGCCGCTGGTGTCCACCTCCTGCAACCGGGCCGGCGGCCCGCCCCTGCGCTGGCCCTGGCAGATCCACCAGCACTTTGGGGCGCAGCTGGACGGCATTCTCGCCGGACCACTCGGAGGCGCGGACCGCCCCAGCCGCATCATTGACCCCATGAATGGTACCCTTCTGCGTGACTGACATGCCCGCCCGCGGACAGCCGAGGAGCCCCAATGAACAACACGCCTGACCCTGATGCCGTCTACCGGTACCTGATCGACCTGCAGGACCGCATTACCGGACGCTTCGGTGATCTCGATGGCAGTGCCGGCTTCCGGGAGGAGACCTGGGAGCGTGAAGCCGGCGGAGGTGGCCGCAGCCGGGTGATCGAAGACGGCGAGCTGTTCGAGAAAGGCGGTGTAAACTTTTCCCATGTCATGGGTGCGGAACTGCCACCCTCGGCCTCCGCCAGCCGGCCGGAACTGGCCGGCGCCAGCTGGGAGGCCATGGGCGTATCGCTGGTGATGCATCCACGGAATCCCTACGTGCCTACCTCCCACGCCAATGTGCGCTTCTTCATCGCCCGCCCGGAAGGCCGGGATCCGGTCTGGTGGTTCGGCGGCGGTTTTGATCTCACACCCTATTACGGATTCGTGGCGGACTGCCGGTACTGGCACGAAATGGCCCGTAAAGCCTGCGCCCCCGCCGGCGATGACACCTGGCACCGTTTCCGCCAGTGGTGTGACGATTACTTCCACCTCAAGCACCGTGGCGAACAACGCGGCATCGGCGGACTCTTCTTTGACGACTACAACGAAGGGTCCTTTGAGCACAGTTTCGAGCTCATGCGCGCCATTGGGGACGGCTACCTGCCCGCGTATCTGCCCATCGTGGAGGCGCGCCGTAATACACCCTACGGCGACCGGGAGCGCCAGTTCCAGCTCTACCGCCGGGGGCGCTACGTGGAATTCAACCTGGTCTACGACCGGGGCACCCTGTTCGGGTTGCAGTCCGGCGGGCGTACCGAATCCATCCTGATGTCCCTGCCACCACTGGTGCGCTGGGATTACAACTGGCAGCCGGAACCGGGCTCGCCCGAGGCGCGGCTGAGCGACTACTTTCTGCAACCCCGCAACTGGCTGGAGGAGACGGATGACTGAAAAGGCCCGCTATGCCGTGGTCGGCAATCCCATCGAGCACAGTCTCTCGCCCCGGATCCATGCCGCGTTTGCGGAGCAGACCGGCGAGGCCCTGGTCTATGAGCGCCTGCTGGCGCCACTGGAAGGGTTTCGGGATACCGTGGAGCGCTTCTTTGCCGAAGGCGGTGCGGGTCTCAACGTGACGGTACCGTTCAAGCAACAGGCCTGGGAGATGGCCGGCCGCCATGAGCCCAGGGCGGCCCGGGCTGGCGCGGTGAACACCCTGTGGCGGGCGGCGGACAGCACCCTGATCGGAGACAACACCGATGGCGCCGGGCTGGCACGGGATCTCCGTGTGAACAACGGCGTCACCCTGGCCGGTGCCCGGGTCCTGGTGCTGGGCGCCGGAGGTGCGGTGCGCGGCATTCTGGATCCCCTTCTGGCGGAAGGGCCGCGGGAGGTGGTGATCGCCAACAGGACCCCTGCGCGGGCCGAGGAGCTGCGCGAGCTGTTCGCGGACAGCGGTACCCTGGCCGCCTGCGCCTTCGAAGACCTGACCGGCCCGTTCAGTGTCATCATCAACGGCACCAGTGCCAGTCTCCAGGGCGATCTGCCGCCTCTACCGGAAGGACTCATCACCCCGGACACCGTCTGCTACGACATGATGTACAGCCAGGATGAAACCGCTTTCAACGCCTGGGCCCGAGAGCAGGGTGCGGCGCTCCGCCTGGATGGGCTGGGGATGCTGGTGGAACAGGCGGCGGAATCCTTCCTGCAGTGGCGCGGGATTCGCCCTGATACCAGTCCCGTCATGGCCATGCTGCGCCCGGGCTGAAAGCTGTTCTGCTGAATCTGGACTATGCTGAGATCAGGGATGCCCGCCGGGGCGGCATCGCCCCGGTCCGTTTCGGAGACAGTGAGGACTCATGGACCTTCTGACCCTGCTCGGCCTGCTGGTCGGCATCACGACGATTATCGCGGCGATCGCGACCAGTTCGGGTCTCGCGTCCTTTCTCAATATCCCGGGGTTTCTCATCGTGGTGGTGGGCACCCTGGCGGTGACCCTGATCAAGCATCGCATGACCTCGGTCGTCGGTGCCTTTCGCATGGCGTTCGGCGAGGCCTTCCGGGATCGCACCGAAGAGCCGCTGGACCTGATCCTGCAGATCCGCGATCTGGCGGATATCGTTCGCAAGAAGGGCATCCTGGGCCTGGAGGATTACGACACCGGTTACCGCTTCCTGGCCAGGAGCATTGAGCTGGCCGTGGACGGTCATCCGCCGGAATTCATCGAAGAGGCCATGACCCATGAGTTCCAGCAGACCCTGGAGCGTTACGAGAACGCCGAAAGGGTATTCCGGGGCATCGGCGATTCAGCGCCGGCTCTTGGTATGATCGGCACACTGGTGGGGCTGGTGCAGATGCTCAACCAGATGGATGACCCGGCCGGCATTGGCCCGGCGATGGCGGTGGCGTTGCTCACCACCTTCTACGGGGTAGCCCTCGGTCAGGTCATCTTCCTGCCGCTGGCGGACAAGCTCCAGCTCAAGATGCAGGATGAGCAGCGCAATATGACTCTGGTGCTCACATCCATGCAGAACATCCTGCAGGGGCAGAACCCGCGGGTCATGCAGGACGTGCTGGCCGCTTATCTCTCACCCGAGGCGCGTGCGCGGCTCAACCAGGGCCAGCAGGCCTGAGGGAGGGCGTTGATGGCGGCACCGCCCACGCGCCGGCCCAGACGCGGCAATACCAGCAGCAGTTCCCCGGGGTGGATGACCACCCTGGCGGACATGTTCATGCTGCTGATGACCTTTTTCATCCTGATGCTGTCGTTCTCCAGCATGGATACCGAGAAGTACCGGGCCATGGTCACCTCGCTGGTTGAGGCGTTCAACATGGCGCCCAGGGAAATGCCCGAGCCCCAGGGACTGGCGGATGAGGATACGGACTCGCCGGCGATCAGTGAGGACGTGCCCATTCCCATGGACGGAGCGCCAGCGGCGCCCTCCGAGGGGGAGGCTCTGCTGCGGGACCAGGCCTCCGCCGAGCCCGCGCGCCCGGACGTGCATCCGGGCGTGGAGCAGCTCGCCAGCATGCTGATCTCGGAAATGGAAGAGGCCGTCAGTGACGAGCAGATTGACGTCGGATTTGATCGCCAGCGGGTGGTGATCCGGTTCAATGACGAGGCAACGTTCCCGATCGGCAGTGCCGAACTGATCCCGGATATCCGCCCGGTGGTGGGTGACATCGTGGATATCGTAGCCCGCTGTGACGGCGAGGTGATCGTTACGGGGCACACGGACAACCGACCCATCGTCAGCGACCGCTACCGCTCCAACTGGGATCTTTCCGCCGCCCGAGCTGTGTCCCTGGTGCACGAGTTGGTGCTCAACAGGGCCATCCCGGCGGAGAACGTGGTGGCGGCCGGCCGTGCCGAGACCCGACCGATTGCGGACAACGATACCGCGGAAGGCCGTGAGAGAAATCGTCGGGTGGCGATCGAGATCTACGAGCCGGACTGTGACACTGGTGACGAGGGCTGAGTTCCGGGCATAAAAAAGGCGCCGGCAGAGCCGGCGCCGGAGCACCATGGGGCGTCCTGCCCCGAGGGGTCAGTTGACTTCGACCTCGATGGCCCGGGGCTTGGCCTTCTCCTGCTTGGCCAGGGTCAGCTCAAGCACGCCATCGTGGTAGTTGGCCTTGATGTTCTCATCGTCCACATGCTCCGGCAGCGTGAAGCTGCGGGCGAAGTGGCCGTAAAAGCGTTCCACCCGGTGCCGTTTGGCGTCCTCCTCGGTGTTCTCGAAATTGCGCTCACCCTGGATAGTGAGGACCCCGTCGTGCACCGAGACTTTCACATCTTCCTTGCGGATACCGGGCAGTTCCGCGGTTATCACAAAGGCATCCTTGTTCTCGGTGATGTCCACCGAGGGTGCCCAGTCGGTTTTCTGCAGGATCTCCCGGTTACCGTTGGTGGCCGGAGCCGGGTTGCGGCCGGCCATCTGGCGGTTGTACCGGTCGAGAATGTCCTCGAACTCGGCAAAGGGATTCCAGCGAGTCATGGCTGTCATGGTTATCACCTCCTCTCAACGAACCTGAAATCAATCGGGACAACAGCTTCGTCAGGGGGAGCGTGGCTGACCGGCGCCGGAATATCAGTCCGCTTCCCTAACGCCCTGTTGGATAGGTAGGGACTGCATGCGCATTTTCAAGGGGCCTCGGCAAGAAATTCGTCCTTCAGCTTGACGTAGTTGCCGGCGGTATAGGTAAAGAACTCCCGCTCCTCGTCGGTAAGGGGGCGTGCCTGGCGTGCCGGGCTGCCGCGGTACAGGTAGCCGGACTCCAGGGTCTTGCCTGGCGGCACCAGGGTGCCGGCGGCGATGATGACCTCGTCCTCCACCACGGCGCCGTCCATGATGATGGCCCCCATGCCCACGAGTACCCGGCTGCCGACGGTGCAGCCGTGCAGCAGGGCTTTGTGACCAACGGTAACATCGTCGCCGACGGTCAGCGGAAAGCCGTCCGGGTTGTAGGGGCCGGCGTGGGTGATGTGGCACACGGAGCCGTCCTGGATGCTGCAGCGGTTGCCGATGCGGATGCGGTGCATATCGCCCCGTATGGCGGTCATGGGCCAGACCGAGCAGTCGTCGCCCAGCACCACATTGCCGATGACGGTGGCTGTGGGATCAATCCATACGCGCTCCCCGAGCTGGGGGTGATCGCCCTTGTGGCTGCGGATCCGGGTCACGGTGGGTCCTCCATCTGATCTTAGGGTGGTTCCGGGAAGTATGTCATCATGATTGCCTAAAGGTCACACGCAGGAGACGCTCCATGAACAATCCTCTGCTGGCGCAGGACCAGCTGCCGAAGTTCGATGCCATCGATGTCGAGCATATGGAGCCGGCCATTGACCGGATTCTTGCCGAGAACCGGGCACGGGTGGCGGAGCTGGCGGACCAGCAGGCGCCAACCTGGGCGAGCCTGGCCCAGCCCATGCAGGCCCTGGACGACCGCCTCAACAACGCCTGGGCGGTGATTTCGCATCTCAACGGTGTGATTAACGATGAGACCATCCGCGAGGTACACAAGCGCTGCCTGCAGAGGATTACCGAGTACGGCTCCGAGATCAGTCATAACGCGACGCTGTGCGAGGCCTACAAACGCCTGGCGGACAGTGATGAGTTCCCGCGATTGCGCGAGGACCAGCAGGAAGCGATCCGCCAGACCCTGCGCGATTTCCGGCTCGGTGGCGTGGACCTGCCGGCGGAGCAGAAGGCGCGCTTCGCGACCCTTTCCCAGGAGCTGGCGGACCTGGAGAGTCGCTTCGGTGACAACGTGCTGGACGCCACCCAGAACTGGTACCGCCACGTGACCGACGAATCCGAACTCGTGGGCCTGCCCCAGACCGCGCTGGACGGCGCCCGCCAGGCGGCGGAACAGCGTGGCCTGGAGGGCTGGGTGATTACCCTGGACTTCCCCTCCTTCTACCCGGTGCTCACCTACTGCGACAACCGGGCACTGCGCCGGGAGGTGTACGAGGCCTTCACCACGCGGGCCTCGGACCAGGGCCCTGATGCCGGGCGCTGGGACAACAGCCCGCTGATCCACGAAATCCTGGAGCGCCGCCACGAGCAGGCCCGGTTGCTGGGCTACGACAACTACGCGCAGCTCAGCCTGGCCACCAAGATGGCGGCCAGCGAGGACGAGGTGCTGGGCTTCCTCAACCGCCTGGCCGGGCGTGCCAGGCCCGTGGCCGAGCGGGAACTGGAAGAACTGCGGGACTTCGCCCGGCAACAGGGTGGCCCGGAGCCGCTGGAGGCCTGGGACCTGGGGTACTACGGCGAGAAGCTGCGTCAGGCACGCTTCAGCATTTCCGAGGAGGAAGTCAGGCCCTGGTTCCCCGTGGACCGGGTGATCAAGGGGCTGTTCCAGGTTGTGGAGAAGCTGTTCGACGTGCGCATTGTAGCGGATGAAAGCATTCCCGCCTGGCACGACGACGTGAGCGCTTATCGTATGGAGCGTGGTGGTGAGCCCCTGGCCTTCTTCTACCTGGACCTCTATGCCCGCCAGGGCAAGCGCGGTGGTGCCTGGATGGCGGACTGCCGCATCCGCTGGCGCCAGGAGGACGGTCGCGTGCAGCTGCCGGTGGCCTTCCTGACCTGCAACTTCACGCCGCCGGTCGGTGACCAGCCATCGCTGCTGACTCACGACGACGTGGTGACGCTGTTCCATGAGTTCGGGCACGGATTGCACCACATGCTCACCCAGGTGGACGTGGCGGATGTTTCCGGCATTAACGGCGTGGCCTGGGATGCGGTGGAGCTGCCCAGCCAGTTTCTTGAGAACTGGTGCTGGGACCGGGAGTCGCTGGCGCTGATTGCCGGGCATTACCAGACCGGGGAGCCGCTGCCGGATGACATGCTTGAGCGCATGCTGGCGGC
>JBNJEG010000031.1:0-18610 GCA_051745655.1 Pseudomonadota bacterium | reverse complement strand
TCAATGCAAAGATTTCGGCAACATCCAGAACCCGGCTTCGCTGCTTAATCCCGCCATCCTTGCCGATCAGAACAACGCTTACGTTGTCCGGCTGTGCGCCGAGCGTTTTGCGGACATCCTGCTGCAGATCCCTGCCTGACTCCTCCAGATTCGAATGGATGCCTTGATCCCCGACGACAAACCAAACGATGTCCCGATCATCGATACCAGCGGTATGGCGCCTTAATGTCTCGACACGTTGATCGGGCTCATTGGCATCTTCAACAAGAATCAGACGATTGCGCCATTGGAAATCCGAGAGTGAAAGCATTCCGTTTTCTCCTGCGATGACTGAACCGAACCATAGTAAAATAAGGGCCAGAACGGCGGGCCGACTGATCGCATCGTTTAACCATTTCATCTCGCCACCTCCCCCTTCAAACCTCTTCAGTTATACGTTTGAAGGGGGCTCTGGTTTGCGATGGGCTCGTGCTGAGGAGAATTTCGGGAAGGGGGTTCTCTTGAAAAAGGAGCCGCCACAATGGCGGCTCCTTCAGGGACCTGACGATTACGTTGCTTACGCCCGGCGACGCTTCAGGCCCAGGCCCAGCAGGCCTGCACCGAGAAGAGCGATCGAGGCCGGTTCCGGTACGGTCGCGAACGGATCTTCCTTCGCGTACTCGCCATTACCAACGCCAATGGTGTTGGTGCCCTGGAAGACAACCGTGTCAGTGGTGTGTACCGCATACAGGGAATCCCAGGCGGTGCGTTCTGTACCACCAACGGCGCTCAGTGTGTCCGAGGTGAACTCCGAAAATGCGGAAATGTTGTCGAACATTGTCGAGGCAGAGTTGCCCGGGGCGTAATAGAACTTGGTGACATTGCCGCTGGTAACCTGGTTGAAAAGATCGGTCGCGGTCACGGTTTTGCCATCCAGCGACGAACCGTCATCGGACTGCAGCCCAATCAAGGTCGCGTAAGTGCCACCGCCCAGGTCATAGCCTCCCAGAGGGCTGGACGGATTCGGTTCAATCATCGCTGCTGATGCAGAAACCGCAAAGCTCGAGATACCAACGATCAGAAAACTGCAAGCTACTGTTCTGAGAAATGATTTCATGGTGATGCTCCTTGGAGTTTATGGTTCTTCTGTCCAGTCTCGTACTGGCACCCGGGGTGTTGAGCAATAACAAGGCCACAGTTGAAAATAGGGCGGAAAATCCGGGGATAAAGAGATTAACCCGAACCTCAGGCAGTCAAATGTGTTAAAAACCATGACAGGACAGGTGGCTCGCAGCCAGAACACCGCAGATGAGCGCTTTTCGGGGCTGCAAAGAGGTCTGGCAAACGCCGGACTGTGATCCTCTTTCCGTTTTTCGGATGACGCCGCCTTTTTAACTGTAAAGAAACCCGACGACTCCTATGGGGAAGCCACGATGGCTGATACCGAAAACCAACGCCTCGCCGTCATGATCGACGCGGACAACGCCCAGGCCTCGCTCTGCGCAGAGTTGCTCGCGGAAGTGGCACGCTTTGGCGTTGCCAGCGTGAAGCGCGCCTACGGCGACTGGACGACCACCAACCTCAAGGGCTGGAAGGAACACCTTCACAAACACGCCATCCAGCCGATCCAGCAGTTCAGCTACACCACCGGCAAGAACGCCACGGACTCCGCGCTCATCATCGACGCCATGGACCTGCTTCACGAGGGCAAACTGGATGGCTTCTGCCTGATCTCCTCGGACAGCGACTTCACACGTCTGGCAACGCGGATTCGCGAGTCGGGGCTGACGGTGTACGGGTTCGGGGAGCGCAAGACGCCGGAGCCCTTCGTCTCCGCCTGCGACAAGTTCATCTACACCGAGATCCTGAAGGACCGGACCGATGTGGACGAACCGCAACGGGTCGACGCCGAGCAGACCAGTGACCTGCGGGACATCCTGATCCCGGCGGTGAACACCGTCTCCAAGGATGATGGCTGGGCGCCGCTTTCCGGGGTGGGTGATTACCTCAACAAGAAGTACCCGTCGTTCGACTCACGTAACTACGGGTACCAGAAGCTGGGGCAGCTGATGAAGTCCCTGGACTACATCTCGGTGGATGAGCGCCGGCCCCAGCCGGACTCCCCGATCACCCACATTTTCGTAAAGGCCACTGCCTGACTCCGGCTTGTTGCCGGAGACACGCCGCCAGTACTTTCCTGCTGAACCCGCACGTCTGGCCTCATCGCATTTCGAGATATCAGGTCAGATCCTCTTCGGCGTACCCCACCCCGTTTATCAACCGCGCGGAATCAAGTGGCCGTGAGGCTCCGGTCCGATAACCTCAACCTCCGGATACAGGTTCCGAACCAGTGCCGTGTAGTGAGTGATCTCATGCCGAGGCAATTCGACTATCACCAGGAGTTTTCCCTGCTCAAGGGCCGGCTCAAACGCGGAAAGTCGGGAACTGTGATATGAGGCGCCAGCCAGTCCGGCAAGCAAGCCGCCAAAGCCAGCGCCGTAAAGGCCAAACAGCAGAACACTGATTGCGCTGACTGGCAGAGCCGGCACGGGCATCGCCATTGCAAGAAGCCCCGCAATCAGGCCTCCTGCGCCCCCAATAGCGACCCCCCTGAGGTAGGCCGGAAGAAAATCGTCGCTTTCCTGCCCCGCATCGGGAAGGCCCTCCAGCTGCACCCCCTCACGGGCTACCACGTAGATCCGCTCTTCCGGTATACCGTTCGCCTGGAGGTCATTCACCAGGTGCCGCGTGTTCGTTTCATCGGGCGAAAGAAAACAGAGGCGTTTCATGACGTTGTGCCCCCCCCTTGATCAGACAAGGTTATTAACCAGCAGAACGGTGACCACGACCAGAAACACGATGGTGCCAACGATGATCAAGCCGTTACGAATAAAGACGCGTTCCCGTCGCATGCTGGCTCTCCTCTCCCATGTCATTCCATTTTCAATCATCGTACCCACCGTCGCTTTGAAGGCATTGGTCCGGATCAGGGGTGGACGTGCTGTTGCCGTCGCCGACGATGTCCCCCATTTTCTGGAAGGCCTCACAGCATCGCCTCCCTGTTCATACGCTCAGTAAGGGCCTTCATCGATGGGAACCCAGATGCCCTTTTCACATCGCAGGAGCTTCCTGTCGGTCTGCACATAGGCGCCATCGGAGAAATACCGGCCGTTAAAACAGCAGTACGGCGCTTCGTCGTAGTCCCCGCTGGGGTACTCAAGCTCCTCAGCGCCTTCATCTGCGATTGGCGAGGTCCGGTGCTCCGGGTCCGGTGGACCTACCTCGGGGGCGTTGGTTCGTTGGCTCATGGGGTCAATGCGCCTATGCACGAGTGACTGATGGAATCATCTCAGCACAATTCGGTCCCCGGCATGTTGTCGTGGATCAACCATTCCGACCCTTGGCGTTCGCCGGGCCAGCCCGGCGCCACCAACCCGACCTCACGGGTGCGCTTCCAGGTAGTCCAGCAGGTCGGCAACGCTTTGCATACGGGCGTAATCCCGGTCCGCAATGTTGACGCCCAGCCGCTTGTGGACTCGCTCTGCGAGAGTGAGGGCATCCATGGAGTCCAGATCGTAGTCGTCCCGAAGACTCGCGTTGTCGTCGAATGAGGCCCGATCGATGTCCGGGGCAACCCCCGTCAATTCATCGAGGACCGCCGCGCGCAGTTCGTCTCTGTTCACAGTGCCTCCGGTGCCTGCAGCCGTTGTTCCATCTCGTTCAGAAAGAGGGCCCCTCGATGACCATCGCAGACCCGGTGATCCGCCGCGAGGCTCAGGTCGACGGCCAACCGCAGGGCGATGCCATCGTCCACCGCCAGCGGCCGTCGGCGGACGCGCCCGATCCCGATCATGGCCACCTGCGGCGGATAGATCACCCCGTAGACAGTATCCACGCCACGATCCCCGAGGGCCGTCACCGTTGCCGTGCCGCCGGCCATCTCGGAGGCCCTCAGGCCCCCACCCCGGGCACGGCGAACCAGGTCCTGGAGTCGGTGCATCAACTCTGCCAGCGTCAGGGTGTTGGCGTCCGGGATCGCAGGGGCCAGGAGGCCTCCGCCGCGCAGGTGCACGGCCACGCCCAGGTTCACGTGGGTCGCAGCAACGAAACCGTCATCGCCATAGTGCCCATTGAGTTCCGAATAGCATGCCAGCGAGAGCGCGGCCGCCTTGATGAACAGCGCCGACATCAGCAAGCGGTCCTCCGGCGGCTTATGGGCGTTGTAGTCCGAGAGCCAGCACTCAGCCCGATGCAGGTCCACGGTTGTCGCCAGGTAGTAATGTGGGATCTCGCGCTTGGAACGACTCATGGCGGCAGCGATCGCCTGGCGCATCGGCTCCGGCTCGAAACCGGCGCCGACTGCGCTCCGGGTCCCCGATGCCCGGGGCAGGTCCCGGAGTACAACGGCACCGTCCGGCCCGCTCCCCTGCAATCCGGCCAGCGACACGCCGGTCTCCCGCGCCTGGCGCCGCGCCGCCGGCGAGGCGATGATGCCAGCCACCGCGACGGCCTCCGGGGTTTCAGGTGGTGCCTCGGGCCCTTCTTCCCGGGGTGGCTCATGCAGCTCCCGCCCCACACCAATCCGCGCCAGCGGTGTGCCTACCTCGACATCCGTATCCTCAGCCACGTAGAGCTCCTCGATGACCCCTGTCTCGAACACTTCTACGTCCATGGCGGCTTTCGCTGTTTCAACAGTGGCGATCACCTGGCCCTTCTCAACCCGGTCACCGGGGCTGACCTTCCATTCAACCAATTTGCCGCTGGTCATCTCGCCTCCCAGGGAGGGCATGAGGAAGTCGCTCATGGAGCCTCCCCGAGCGTGCGCCTGGCGGCAGCGACGATTGCATCCACGCTGGGCAGAGCCATCTCTTCCAGATGCCTGGCATAGGGCACGGGGACCTCGGCGCTACAGACCCGTGCCAGTGGCGCATCCAGCGCCCAGAAGACCTGCTCGTTGAGGATGGCCATCAGCTCGCCCGCGAGACTTCCCGTTTTCCATCCCTCGTCCACCATCACGGCGCGCCGGGTGCGGCTGACCGACTCGACAAGCGTGGCGGTATCCAGCGGCCGCAGAACGCGCAGGTCGATCACTTCCGCTTCGATGCCGTCCGCGGCAAGCCGCTCAGCGGCTTCAAGTGTCTTGTACAGGGAGCCGCCGTAAGTCACCAGGCTGAGATCCCGGCCCGGACGGCGAATGGCGGCCCTCTCAATATCCACCCCATTCGGCTGCGGCGTCAGCTCGGCCTTATGGTTGTAGAGCATCACATGCTCAACGATCACGACCGGGTTGGGATCCTGTAGCGCTGCCCACAGCATGTAACGCGCATCCGCCACCGTCGCGGGGGCGAGCACCCTGAGGCCGGGAACGTGTGCGTACCAGTTCTCCAGGCTGTGGGAGTGCTGCGCCGCCACCTGTCGGCCGGCGCCGGTGGCCATGCGGATGACCACCGGCACATTGAACTGGCCCCCGGACATGTGCAGGAGCGCGGCGGCGGTATTCACGATCGGATCAATCGCCAGGAGGCTGAAGTTGATCGTCATGATTTCGATCACCGGGCGCATGCCACCCAGTGCCGCCCCCAGCCCCGCACCGGTGAACGCATTCTCGGACAGTGGGGTATCCCGAACCCGCTCTGGGCCGAACAGCGCGAGCAGATCCCGGGTGACGGCATAACAACCGCCATAATGGCCAATGTCCTCGCCCATCAGAAACACATGCTCGTCATGCGTCAGCGCCTCCTCAAGACCCTGCTGGAACGCCTCCCGCAGGGTGGTCTCCATGGGCTCCGGGAGGGTCACCGGCGGTGGCGCAATCGCGGGGGGCAGGGGTCGGCAAAGATGGTCGAACAGGGTCTCTGCCGAGGGCCACTCGGCGTCCTCAGCAAACTGAACCGCCTGCTCAATCGCGGCGGCGATCTCGGCCTCCATCGTCTCCAGCACTTCCCTGTTGAGGAGGCCGGTCTGCATCATCCATTCGCTCAGCCGGTCAATGGGATCCTTACTCTTCCACGCCGCCACCTCCTCCCGGTCCCGATAGAGCTGGGGATCAAACATGGAGTGCGCCCGGAAGCGATAGGTTTCACACTCGATCAGGCGCGGGCCCTGCCCGGTCCTCACGGCCTCAAGGGCATCCCGCGCGGCCGCTTCCACCTGCACCACGCTCATGCCATCCACCCGTTCGCCCGGCACACCCATTGCCTCGGCTTTGCGCGCGATATCCGTCTGTGCATGCTCCAGGGCCAGAGGCGTCCCCATGGCGTACTGGTTGTTCTCGCAGATGAACACCACGGGCAGCTGCCAGAGCGCGGCCAGGTTCATGGATTCGTAGAAGACGCCTTCTGCCGCCGCCCCCTCGCCGAAGAAACATACCGTGGCCCGGTTCCTGCCCTGCATCCTGTCCGCCAGGGCGAGGCCGACGGCAAGCGGGATACCGCCGCCGACAATGGCATTGCCGCCAAAGAATCGGGTGTCCTGGTCGAACAGGTGCATGGAACCGCCCCGCCCCAGGGCACAGCCCGATGCCTTTCCGTACATCTCGGCCATAACCCGCTCCATGGAAACGCCTTTAAGCAGCGCATGGCCATGATCCCGGTACGCGGATACGACCGCCTCCTCGTCCCGGATATTGAACATGGCACCGGCGGCGACTCCTTCCTGGCCAATGCACACGTGCAGAAATCCGCGGATTTTTTCCTGGGTGTAGAGTTCGACGCATCGCTCCTCGAAGCGGCGCACCTGCAGCATGCTGCGCAGCAGCTCCAGGGCATGGGCCTTTGATACCCGTGGCTTGTGGGCCCCCACCGCCGTACTCATTCCCCCGCCCCCTCAAGGGTTGAGGTGTCACCCTCTGGAAGGCCCAGCTCCCGGGCACGCAGAAGCCGGCGCATGATCTTGCCACTGCGGGTACGTGGCAGGTCCTCGCGGAACTCAATCAACCGGGGTGCGACCGCCGGCCCAAGGCGTTTGCGGGCCTGCGCCATGAGAGCCCGTCGCAGCGCCTCATCCGGCTGGTATCCGTGCTTGAGCGAGACAAAGGCTTTCACGATCTCGCCGGCCACCTCATCCGGTACACCGATCACACCCGCTTCAGCCACCGCGGGGTGTTCCAGCAGGACGCTTTCCACTTCAAAGGGACCGATCAGGTGACCGGACGATTTGATGACGTCATCGGAGCGGCCGATGAACCAGAAGTACCCGTCAGCGTCCCGGCGCGCCAGATCACCAGACAGATACCAGTCCCCGGCGAAGCAGCGCTGGTACCGTTCCTCCTGATTGAGATAACCGCGAAACATTGAAGGCCACCCCTTTTTCAGCACCAGCTCACCGGTTTCGCCAGGGGTGTCAATGAGCTCGATGCCGTCATCGGTCCGGCGTGCGATCGCGGCCTCGATGCCGGGGATGGGTTTGCCCATGGACCCTGGCCGGATCACCATCGTGGCGTCATTGCTGATCATGATGCCGCCGGTCTCGGTCTGCCACCAGCTGTCATGGAAGGGGCGTCCCAGGACCTCCCGCCCCCAGACAACCGCTTCCGGATCAAGTGGCTCGCCCACGCTGGCAAGGAATCTCAACGACGAGAGATCATAAGCTGCGGGCAACTCCGGGCCCTGCTTGATGAGCATGCGGATAGCCGTGGGTGCGGTGTACCAGATGGCCACTTTCTGGTTCTGGAGGATGCGGTACCAGCGTTCGGCGTCGAACTCAGCTTCGTCCACGACCATGGTCACGCCATTGGTCAGGGGCGCGATGATGCCGTAGGACGTACCGGTGACCCACCCTGGATCCGCGGTACACCAGTAGACGTCGCCCGGATGCATATCCAGCACATAACGACCGGTCATGTGATGGGTCACCACGGCATCATGAACATGCAGGGCGCCTTTGGGTGTACCCGTGGTGCCGCTGGTGAAATGCAGTAGTGCGGGGTCTTCCGGATCCATGGGCCGGGTTTGGTAATCGGCGCTGGCGGCGTCCATCAGCGCCCTCGCATCCAGGGTCCCAGACGGCGGGTCGGCCACACCATCAATCAGCAGGACATGGCGGACCGACGGCATCGCCCCCACCCATTCGGCGACTTTACGGTGATAGAGCCGCTCACTGGTTACCAGCACCGCCGGTTCACCAATGGCTACACGCTGGCGCACGGGCTCCGGACCGAAGGCCGGGAATAACGGCGTGAACACACACCCGTGCTTGAGGGCTCCAAGGACGCCGGCATACAGGTCCGGGCTACGATGGGCCAGACCGAAAACCCGCTCACCTGGCTGGACACCCAGCTCCCTGAGAGCGTTTGCAAAACGATTGCTACGCTCGTTCAGCGCCTGGTAACTGATCTTAACGGGTGTGTCGCTGTCCCGCGCCAGGAACAGTATGGCAGTGCGTTCAGCGGCCCCCGGCGTCATATGCCGATCCAGTGCCTCGAAGGCGATATTGAGCCTTCCGCCCGGCATGCCCACCAACTCCTGACGGGCCCGATCCCAGGAGAAATCAGCCCTGAGCGCCAAGTGGCTCCCCTCGTTTGCTGGTGTCGCGCGCATCCCCGTCCCCCTGATCTGCCCCGGCATTCAGTCTCCAGCGTCATACAATAGGCACTGCCCGTCGCTGACGCGGGTCAACGACATCCGGGGTTAGCCCACCGAGCGAACATCACTTCCGAACCCCTTTTCGAAAAGCTCTTCAAAACTCTCTTCGAAGTACCGCACCACACGATTCGGTGCGTGGACCATGCTGGTGTCCGCGATCAGACCGAACTGCACCGTCCCGGCGTAACTGAGAATACTCATCCCTACCCCGAGGTGACCGGACTGGGGAACCCAGAACAATGGTTGCAGGATACGTGCCCCGGCGATTGTGAGCGGGGCGCTCGGGCCCGGCACGTTGGTCAGGACCAGGGATGACTTGTCGCTCAGGGTATTGAGCGCGAACTGCTCAAGGGACGCGGGGCCGTGCCCCAGAAGTGACAGCAGACCGAAGGTCGCACGCGGCTGAGCGGATTCCTTGACCTCCAAGAGAGCCTGCCTCACGCGCTTGAACCGTTTGAGCACATCCGGCTCATCGATGGGTATCTCAACCAGCACCAGACCGAAACGGTTACCAAGCGACCGGACGGGCTCATCCCTTGGACGCAGGTTGAAGGGGATGACCGCGTGGACATTCCCCATGATGTAACGGTCCGCCTCACTGAGATAGAGCCTGAGCGCCCCGGCAACAGCCGCCACCAGGACATCGTTGACGGTGGCCCGCAACTGGTGCGCGAGATCCTTGACGCGGGCCAGGGGCAGCGGCGAAGCCCAGGCCACACTCTTACGCCCTGAGAGGTCCGCATGCAGGTGATTCCTGGGGTCCCGGGGCATCAGACCCAGATGGGCCAGCTCGGCCGCGATCTGCCGCCCCTCTTCCAACAGGTGGGTAACGTTCTCGGGGTGGCGGAGGAGATCCATCCCCCCCTCAATCCATTCATGACCGAGGTGGGCACCCTGCCCCGCCCAACGGCGCATGGAGGCGGTGAATGAGTCAACAGAGCTGCCCGTGGCGGGTTGCGGCGCCTTGTTCGATTCCGGCGTGCCTGCCTGGTCAGCCAGCGACATCAGCACCTGAATAAGCGCCAGCCCATCCGCGATGCAGTGATGCAGGCGCGCCACCACTGCCGCGCCATCACGATAATGATCAACAAGATGGAATTGCCAGAGCGGGTGACGCAAATCAAGAGGCGTGCTGGCAAGATCGCCCACCAGCTCCTGAAGTGCCTCCTTGTCTCCTGGATCAGGCAGGGCGATATGGTGCAGGTGATTATCCAGGTTGAAGTGCGGGTCGTCCGCCCAGAAGGTCTCGCCATCATGCTCAATCACTCGCTGGCGGAACCGATTGTAACTCAGCAATCGGTGCTCGATGACGTCACGGAACTCATGAATGTCCACCTGCTGATCCAGTATCAGCACGCCCGTGACCATCATGGGATTGTCTTCGCACTCCATGTGCCACCAGGCTGTATCGACCGCCGCCATCTGCTCCAGTGCGTTACCCATGACCCACTCCCGATGCGCTGTAACCGGTACGTTTTACCAGCTCCCTGCATCCGATTCTGGGCCTGTTGAAGGCGGCCAATGTTGACCCGGCTCAATCATCGCGAATAATGCAGCCTGCGCACTGGCCCTCTCGTTACCTGGAGTGGTCGTCAGCGATCACTCTGGTCAACCGGCTGACGACTGAATATACCGACGATCGGCGTTCCCTGCGCTCGCAGGATGGGTTCGATCTCACGGTGCAGGGCGTGGTACCGGTAGAACGGTACGCGCGGGAACAGATGGTGGATGGAGTGCAGATTCTGGCCAAGCCAGAACCATTCCACGGGCTTCATCCACTTCGGCATGATCAGGCTGTTGGTGTTGCGGTAGCGCTTCGACTCGTCATAGGGAAGGTGCGGGCGATAGGCGAACCAGTAGGCGGTGAAGAACCCACCCAGCAGGTAGCCCAGCAGCACCACTGTGGCCGTTCCGGGCTGGGCAACGGCCGCGATGAACGCGGCCCGCCACCCCAGGGATACCAGCACTTCCAGACTGTAGATGGCGCGTTCCCTGAATGAGGCCGACCCCCAGTGCTGCTGCACGAAAAACGTGTTCTGGACCCAGAAGAACCTGACCACGGTCACCAGCGCCGGCACGAAGCCCTTCCCCATCTCACTGACCATGTAGTCCGGGTCCTTCTCCGGCTGGTTGGTGTAACGGTGATGGGTGAAGTGCTCAACGCGGTGCGACACGTAGGGGATCGCGATCAGCGGCGCCATCAGGTAACCACAGAGATCGTTCATCCATTTCAGCCGCTCATGCGTGCCGTTGATATTGCCATGCACTGCCTCATGGAGGGGCGTGTAGGCAAGGTAGGTCAGGGCCCCGAGGATGGGCAGCGCGGCCCATGCCGGCAGCACGCCTATGGCGAACAGCGCGAGGTTCAATACGAAGCCCGTGAGCACGGCTGCCGTCAGGGCAACAGTGAACCAGGCCGGCGGGCCCATGTGGCGCTTGGCGGCCGCAATCGCCTGTTTGTTGAGCGCGGCAAGGTCCTCTGACATCAAGTGCCTCCGAATGGTCCTGAATACAGAAGTTAATCTATTCGGAGCCGGCAACAGCGGACAGGACCGCAATGGCCATTCGGCGGGCATTTATGGCCAGACGGCGGGGCGGCTGTCCACTGCTGCTGTCACCGGGTAGACTTGCCTGCATGTCAGAGTTCGAGAACAGCCTTCACCCGGTCGCGATCAGCCAGGTCATGGTCAACTTTGCCGCCAGCCAGGGCGTGGACCGGGACACCTGCCTGCTGGGCACCGGCATTGACGAGCGGGATCTTCAGGATGGCGAAGCCCTGGTCACCCGCGCCCAGGAAATGCGGCTGATCGAAAACCTGATGCTCGCCCTGCCCGACGTGCCGGCGCTGGGCTTCCAGCTCGGCCTGCAGTACAGCCTGGCCACCTTCGGGATCTGGGGCTTTGCCCTGCGCACCAGCCGCACACTGCGCGAGGCGTTGGCCCGGGCCATGCGCTACCTGCCGTTGAGCACCGCGTACTGCCGCGTCTACCGGATTGATGAAGAGGGCTGCTTTGGCATTGGCATGGATGCCGAGGCCATTCCCCACCCTCTGCGCCAGTTCCTTCTGGAGCGCGACATGGCGACCGCCATCCATCTGCTGAAGGAGCTGAGCCTGTCCAGCATCGACATTGTCGGCCTGGAATTCCGCGAGCTGCCGGACGGGCATGGCCGGAAGATCGAGGGTATGTGTGGCATCACACCGGGCTCCCGGAACGACCGCAATGCGATCCTGGTGCGTTCGGACGTGGCCGACCAACCCCTGGCCACCTACGACCCCCACCTCGTGCGCATGCTCGACGACCAGTGCCGCCAGCGACTGGAGCGCCTGCAGACCGGCAGCCTTGCGGGCCAGGTGCGCCATAAGCTGCACGGAGAACTGGGCCTGGTCGCCTCACTGGATGAGGTCGCCCGGGAGCTCGCCCTGTCACCGCGCAGCCTGCGCCGCAAGCTGGACCAGGAGGGCACCAGCTTCCGTGCCCTGGTGGAGGAGGAACGCCGCCAGATTGCCCTGCAGCTCCTCAGCAGCAGCGACATGAAGCTGGATGAGCTCGCCATCCACCTCGGCTACACGGACACTGCCAGCTTCACTCGTGCCTTCCGCCGCTGGATGGGGTGTTCCCCGGGTGACTATCGCCAGACCCAGCGCTCTGACCCATCCGGTCTATGAGGCCGCACAACCCATCCGCCCGTGCTGCCGGAACGGCCTGGCCCATGAACGCGTCCCGGATTTCAGGTAGTCTCTCTCCTCAAGGCGCGTAATCTTCAATGTTTTTCCTGAGTGTTACGCATTCACGATGACTTCAGGGGTTACATTCTTCTTCGACGTCAACAAGAGGTCGCTGTCGATGGTTGACGCTTTATTCCGGTTGAGCCGGCTTTACACCACCCATCTGTCCAATGGTCTGCGACACCTCATTAATATCAGCGCCATCGCTGCCGGGCTTATAATCACCGCGGAGATCGTCTATGTGACCGGCGGGACCGCCTATGCGTATCCATACCTGATCCTTATCCCTGTCGCGCTCGCCGCCGCACTTTACCGGGTGACGGGCGGGTTGGTTGCAGCGTTTGTGGCAGGGCTCCTGCTCGGACCTTTGATGCCACTGGATGCGACCACTGGCGAGATGCAGTCAACAACCAACTGGGTTATCCGGCTTGGTCTCTACGTGCTGATTGGCGGTGTGATCGGGGGGCTTTTCAGCGGCCTGAACCGGATCAATCTGCATAAACTTCAGGCCCTGCGCCTCGACACGAGAACCCAGCTGCCCAACACCGCCGCCCTCGATGAAGATCTGAAAAAGGCCATTAACCGACTCCAGGGGAAAGGCAGCTTGAGCCGCTCGAACCAAGCCGATCTTGCCGCCGTGCAGCTGACATTCCTGCGGATCACGGATCTCTCCGACATCCTGGAAACCTTCGGCCCGGATGCGGCGGATCAAGCCCTCGTACGGATTATCGCGCGTATCCGCCAGCACCTAGGTGACAGGCTTTATGCCTACCGGTTCAGTGTTTCCGAGATTGTCCTGCTTGATGAACAGACGGATAGGCAGGACCCATCGGAAAAGATCCAAGCGATGGAAGCTGTCTTTAACAGGCTGATTGAAATCCATGGCATACCGGTGAAACTGTCGCCCGCTTTAGGTAGCCACCAGATCACGACTGCCGACATCACACCGATGACACTGATCCAGCAGGCCCGCCTGGCACTGTCGTCGGCTGTCGAGCGTGGTGTCAGCCACAGCCTTTATGACGCACACGACCAGGCCCGCATGCAGGATCAGGTACGTGTCATTACGGGGGTGCGCAAAGGCCTCGAAAACAATGAATTCGAGCTCTACTTCCAACCCAAGTTCTGTCTTCGCACAGGCAAACCTTGCGGAAGTGAGGGACTTATCCGCTGGCGCAGCCCGAATGGCGACCTGGTGCCACCGGGGCGGTTCATGCCAAAGGTGGAAACCACCTCACTGATCGATCCCGTAACCCGCTTTGTCGTGCGCAGCGCCTGTGAACATCTGCAGAAAGACCCGGAAGACCACGTGAGCATCAACTTCTCTGCGCGCAATCTCATGGATGACGAGCTCATCAAGTGGCTGCCCGAGGCGCTGGCGTCCTACGGCATCCAACCGGCCAGGCTTGAAATTGAACTGACGGAAGGAGCCCTGATCGGCCAACCGGATCGAGCGCAGAACATCTTTCAGGAGCTGCGGCAGCAGGGTTTCCAGGTCAGCCTCGACGATTTCGGCACAGGCTATTCATCATTCGAGTACCTGTCACGGCTGCCCGTCACGGGACTCAAAATCGACAAGACATTCGTCAGGATGCTTTCCGAAGGGGGATCGAACCACAAGATTCTGCGTTCGATGATTGACCTGGGCAAGGCGCTCAACCTCACCGTTACCCTGGAGGGTATCGAGTATGCCCATGAATATGAACTCCTTCGGGAAATGGGCGGCGATGTTGGCCAGGGGTTCTACCTGGAGTATCCAATGCCAGAGGCCGAGTACCAGCAGTGGAAGCAGCGAGGCTGAATGGCCCTGGCAGGAATCCCATCTGCCGCCCGAGCAGCATTACATGCACCGGTCCACAATCTCACAGAGGGCATCCAGCCCGTCCGTCAATGCCGCCGGCCCGGGCTGGAGAATGATGGGAGACTTGACCTCATAGAGGTGGTTATTGGCCACGGCCGGAATGGCGCGCCACCCTGGCCGTCCCGCCACCTCGTCCGGGCGGAATTTGCGGCCACACCAGGAACCGATGATGATATCCGGCTGGCGGTCCACCACCTCCTGCGGATCCTCGATGATCCGCTCCCGGGCACCGGGTTCCGCAGCCCGCTCCGGAAATACGTCCCGGCCGCCGGCAATGCCTACGAGCTCGGAAACCCAACCGATGCCGCTGATCATGGGATCACCCCACTCCTCGAAGTAAACGCGCGGGCCGTCCTCGCTGGCCCGCTCGGCACGGATGCGCTCAACCCGCTGTTCCAGGTCGTCCGCGTAGGGCTCTGTGTACCGGGAAAGACCCAGCATCCCGCCCAGTGTGCGAATCATCGAGAAAATGCCGGCCACGGTGCGGTGATTGAAGATGTGCACGGCAACGCCCGCGCGAACCAGCTCGGCCGCGATGTCCGCCTGCATGTCGGAAAAACCCAGGACCAGGTCCGGCTCCAGCTCCAGAATCCGCCCGATCTTTGCGGAGGTGAAGGCGGACACCTTGGGCTTTTCCTTCCGGGCCCGCTCGGGCCTCACGGTGAAGCCGGAGATGCCGACAATAAGGTCCTCGGCGCCGATGGCGTAGAGGGTTTCGGTGGTTTCTTCGGTAAGACAGACGATGCGTTCAGGATAGCTCATCCGGGCACTCTAACCGCTGGTGACCATTTTCCAAACCGGAAGTTGCGATTCCTAACCAGTGTGGTAGCTTTAGCTTAACTGAGTGTAATCTCTGGCAAGTGGCCAGAAGGCCCGGTAATCCGGAGATCAACCTGCCCTGCCAACAGACATGGTTGAGATCATGAAATCTTCCCCTCTCGCAATAACCTTCCTCCTGCTCTTCAGTTCAACCGCACTCGCGGAGTCGATACTCGCGGTCCGTTGCGCGACCGAGGACGAAGGCGCCGAAGTCTTCGTCAACGGTGAATTCAGGGGAGACTGCCCTGCCAATCTTTTTCTCCCGCCCGGAGAAAAAACCGTGCGTGTTGTGAAACCGGTGGACGACGAGCGGGAACGTGTTTACGAGACAACATTGCAGTTAGTGGACGATAGCGTCGAGCGCGTAACCGTGGAGCTGTCGCGCCCTCAGCTCACCGCCGAGGCCAGACAGAAGCGGGAGCGGGCACGGCTTGAACGTGAAAAGAAGGCGGCCGAGCTGGCCATGAAAAAAGCGAAAGACGGCGATACGGATGCCATGCGCGAGCTGGCTGACTACTACCGGAACGGCGAGGGCGTATCCCAGGATGCGGAAAAGGCGAACGAATGGGCCAAACGGGCTGACAAACTTGATTCACAACGCCTGGCCAGCAAAACTCTTGAGCGAGCCGAAGCAGGCAGTGTTCAGGCCATGCAGCAGATGGCAGACCGCTACGAATCCGGAAGCGGCGTGCCACAGGACGACAGCAAAGCCAGGGAGTGGCGTCGTCGAGCGAACCAGATCGTCGCTGAAGACACCCTGGAGAAGGCAGAAGACGGCAGCGTGGATGCCATGAAAACAATGGCCACGCTCTATGAGGACGGCAAGGGTGTGGAAAAAGATTCTGAAAAGGCGCAGGAATGGGCCAACCGCGCTGAAACCGTCACCGCTGAAAGAGAGCAACGGAAAAAAGAACGTGAACAGCAGGCCGCTGCACGGGAACGCAACAAGGCGCTCCAGGCGGCGATCGACAATACGGAGTACCTGGAATACACCCATTACAGGGTCACCGACCTTTTCAGGAGGGGGGGAAACGGGGAAAGTTTCTTTGGCTTTCTTTCCGCAATAACACTGTCTCCTTTCGCCACCGGTTCTGGCCTTGTTTCGGACATGCTTCTAGCCCCAACCAAGTCGACCGATGTCGCCCTCTGGAAGAGCCGGATGACGAGCCGCCCCGCGGCATTCGAGAATCCTGACTCAATGATCGCAAACGCCTACGCCAACCGTCGCTCAAGCGCGGATTGATCCGTCGAGTTGAGGCGGGCGGAACGATGAGAGGCATCCGGCTGATAACGCTACTGGCAACAGTGCCTCTTCTCGCGGCCTGCGCCGGGCTGAGCGAGCACCCACACTCGGCACTCTCGGCCGACGACGAATTCCGGTCTCTGCATAAGGTGGCGGGCAACGGCGCGTGGCCTGCTGAGGATGCTTTTGCACAGGAACTGAACGCCTTTCTTTCCCGTGATGATTACCACTGCACCCACCCGCTTCACTACCGCTACTTTGAAGCCCGCTACGACATCACGCGGGCCCGCGCGGACTGCCCTGAGACCGTCCCATTCCGGGTTATTTCCGGCATTGATGGCGCTGGCATCCGCTGGCTGGACCCCGACCGTATCCACTCCATCCACGTGCTGTTCGCCGGCGAGGGTGAGGCGATCATGTCCCGTTTCGGGCATCTGTCCTTCCGGCTGATCGTGTGCCCGGAACAGGAGCGCTCCCGGGAAGCCTGCGCGCGTAACCTTGAGGAGCACGTCGTGCTGGGGTTCCGTGCCCAGGTGGATGATTTCAGCATCAGCTACTGGAACGGGCTTTTCGGCGGGTACCGCACCCACCTCTACGCCAATCCGTTCATGGATATCTACCGGGAATACGCCATCGGCGAGTTCCGGGAGCTGTACTCGCTGCCGCTGGCCCTGGATCCGGAACAGACCCGCCGCATGGTCAGGGAGCTGGCCGCCATACACTGGAGCTACTCCGGCGACTACCGCTTCCTGACCAACAACTGCTCCAGCATTGCCCAGAATTACCTGATCCAGAGCTGGGATCGCTTCTCGGAAACCCACTCCGTGGCCGATGTGTTCTGGCGACCGGACTATTTCTTCGGTCATCTGAGGGAAACCGATCTGGTCCACTCCCACCTGCTCCAGGACCTCGACCAGGCCGAAAGAAACGGGCACTACTTCCCCAGCACCAGGCCCGCCTACCAGAGGGCACTGGACCTGGTAGCCCAGACCCGTACGGAACCACACTTCCAGAGTCTCGAGGACTACGTCACCACGCCACCGCACGAGCGCCGTAGCGCAGCGGTCGCGGATACGGCCTACATCGAGGCACTCACGGATAACCCGCGACTGCGCACTGCCCAGCTCCTGCTGGAAGAGATCGCCGTCGTACGGTACGAAAAGCAGCTGATGACCGAAGTCTCGCGTTACTTCGCCCAGAGGGACGTTGAGACCGTACAACAGGCCGTTGCGGCCCATGTGACGCCCGCCGAATACCAGGCGTTCAATGCCTGCGTGGTTGAGCCGCTCAGGGCACGCCTTCAGCCCATTGCGCGGGAAGACGGCATCCCGCCACCCAACACAGCCGTGCAGCCACAGGAAAGCCCCGGGTTCTGCGAGACCACCGAGGGACGCAGACACCTTCAATCGGCGCTGGATGCTCTCAACCAGAACAGCCTGCCCGACTGGGAAGGCGTTGCCATGGCAATCAGCCTTTGGAACGGGACATTCCGCAACATCGCATTCTATTCCGATCTCGGCCGCGAATCGTAACCGGCCTATTGCGAGGAGATAACCATGATCACGCCCATCAAATCCCTGCTGGCACTGGCCCTGGTTCTTGGGCTGGTTGTTCCCATGGTTCTCCATGCCGCAACGGAAGCGGAGTTGCAGAGACGGCTGGAGCTGCTCGACCGGCTTGATCAGCTCGACCAGATGGACCTTGATGCAAAGCTGGATAAAGCCGAGGAATGCATCCTGAAGCGGAATTTCGACTGCGCCGGCAAACACATTGAAGACGCGGAACCCTTTGTCGCAACCAAGGCGCAGGAGAAGCAGATGGCCCGCACGCGCCAGCGCCTGAAGCGTGAAATTGCCCTCGTTCAGCGGGAACAGGAAGAGGCCCGCCGGCTGGCGCGGGAAAGGGAACGCCTGGAGCGTGAACGGGAGCGCGAGCGTGAGGAACTGGCACGCCTTGAAGCCGAAATGCAGGCGGAACAGGAGCGCCTGGCCCGGGAGGCGAATTCAGACCATAACCCCTATGACACTGGGATCCCGTGGGACGACGTGGTCGCGTTCAGTAATCTCTATATCGAGTCCGAGCGCGCCAAGAATCAGCAGCGCGCGCAACAGATTGCCGCCCGGAAACAGATGGAGCGGGACGTGGCCAATCAACTCGCCCAACAACAGCAGCGTATTGCAGCAAGTCAGCGCGAATACCAGCAGCGCCAACAGGAAATTCAACGCCAACAACAGGCGATGGAGCGCTCCCGCCAGCAGCGCGCCAGGCAGGCAGAGCAACAACGAGCCAGGGAGCTGGAGCGACAGCGGCAGGCCCGTCAGCGCCAGCTCCAGCAACAGCGAATCGCTGCCTCCAACAGCAACTCCAGTTCAGGTGCCAGCACCCGCAATCCGGATGAA
>JBNJEG010000030.1:0-18732 GCA_051745655.1 Pseudomonadota bacterium | reverse complement strand
CCATGGTATGGGAACGCTTCCATCACATCTGCCGCCGTGCCCTTGCACCGCTGCGCCCTGGCGAATCGCTGGCGGGGCGGATCAGGGCGATTGAGTCTGACCGGGACACCGCGCTTTACGGCGCGCCGCTGAAGCCGGGGACGCTGCCGCGTCGGATTCTCGACTGGATTACCGAGGATCTGCGTCACGACCGGGCCTACCGGCAGCTTGAGATTTACGCCTCCCTCAACCTGGCAACGGAAACCCCCCAACCCCTGAGCCTGAAACGGGTCGCCCGCTACCTGGCCTGGGTGGTGGTGCCGGTTGCAGCCCTCCTGGGCATCTACCTGCTTCTGGTGATGACCGGTTTTCTCCCCCAGGTTGAGAGTATCCCTTTCAGCGCGCCCTCTTTGCGGGCACTGTTCCATGACTACGGCTCGGTGTTCGCGGTGATTGTTGCGGTCTTTCTGGGATTGGCATTGATGCTGGGCCATGCCCTGAGGGGGCTGGCGGACTGGCCCTCCGGCCGTGGTCGCAATGGGCTCACCCGTTTACTGGTCTTCCCCAAGGCGACTGCGGTTTCCGAGGAGCTGGAGGCGGTCGCTCTTTTCCCGTTGGGGCCGGATGCGGTCGAGAAGCCATCCAACGTGGCCGCGCACCTGTGGATGCTCGCAGAGGAGGGCATCGACACGCGCTATGAGATGGAGGCGCTCATCCGGTGCCGGCAACGTACCCTGATTGAGCTCTGTGAGCGACAGATCTGCGTGCTGTATACCGCCGCCATTCTGCTGATCGGGCTCACGGCCGGCCTGTTCCTGGTTGGCCTCTCTCCATAGGGAGTAGCCGCAGTCTTTCAGGAACGGCTTGCGGCAGGGCGCCACTGTGGCGCACTCTGGCAGAAGACATCCCCGCGGAGCCCTCTAATGCGTGTTTTCGCCAATCCGGTCGGTGCCGGCAACCTCTGGTTCGACAACCTTGCCACAGCCGACGGCACCCCCGTCGCCTATGACCCCCAGGCACGGTCCTTCCTGCCCATGCCGCCGTTCTGCGCCAACCGGGAACGCATCGGCTGCAACTGGATAGCACCCGAGGAAGGGGCCTTCTGTCGCTCTTGTGCCATGACCGAGCTGGCGCCGGATCCCACCATTCCCAGTGCCATCCCCAACTGGGCGCAGACCGAGGCAGCCAAGCGCTGGGTGCTGGATAACCTGGGCCGCTGGCACTGGTTCCGGCCCGAGGACCCGGGAGCGCGGCCCGTGTTCCATCTGATTGCAGAAGGGGCGACCCCCGTTCCCATGGGGCATGCCGGCGGTGTGGTGACCATCAGTGTGGCGGAAGTGGACCCGGTGCTCCAGACCACTCGCCGTGAGGCGCTGGAAGAGCCCTACCGCACCATGGTTGGCCACATGCGCCATGAGATTTCTCACATGCTCTGGTGGCGGCTCAGCCTGCGCGAGGACTTCCTCGACGCATTCCGCGGCATGTTCGGTGACGAGCGGATTGATTACCAGGGAGCCCTTCAGTACCACTACGAGAACGGGCCACCGGCGGAGTGGAAGCAGCATTACCTGACAAGCTACGCCTCCGCCCACCCCCACGAGGACTGGGCGGAAACAGCGGCGCACCTGCTGCACCTCACGGACATCGCCGACAGCTTCGTGGCCACGGGGCTGTCGTCGCCGCAGGTCCCGTACCCCGGCTGGGACCCCTATTCGGAACCGGATCCCTACCGGTTGATCCAGACCGCGGCCGAGCTCACCGTGGGCGTCAACCACGTGAACCGCTCCATGGGGCTTTCCGACATCTACCCGTTCGTACTCTCGGACCACGCCCGCCACAAGCTGGCCTTTGTGCACAACTGGCTGCGCCGTGGGGCTCAGGGGCTCTGAACAGAGGGCCCCTTAAGCCTCAATAATTGTTACTGTATCGCGCCAGAGGGCGCGATCGCCCGCCGCACATTCAGACCCGTTCTATTCAACAATCCGGTATCGTTCATGGAAATCAAGGTCAACTTCCTCGAAAACCGCCGACTTGAGGCGAAATTTGACGATTTCAGCGTCATTTCCGACCAGCCCGTCCGCTACAAGGGTGATGGCTCGGCCCCCGGCCCTTTTGATTTCTTCCTGGCCTCGTCCGCCCTGTGTGCGGCCCATTTCATCCGGGTGTACTGTCTGGCGCGGGAGATCCCCACCGAGAAGATCCGGCTTTCCCAGAACAACATCGTTGATCCGGAAAACCGCTACAACCACATCTTCAGGATTCAGGTGGAGCTGCCGGAGGATCTCTCGGAGAAGGACCGCAAGGGCATCCTGCGCTCCGCCGAGCGATGCACCGTGAAACGGGTGGTGCAGAACGATCCGACCTTTGAGATCGAGGCCGTGGACAACCTGGATGAAGACGCCCAGGCGCTGCTGACGATCCAGCCCGATGGCACCCGGACCCGGATCCCGGGCAAGGACCTGCCGCTGGAGGACACCATCGCCAACATGACCGGTATCCTGGAGGAACTGGGTATGCAGATCGAGGTGGGCTCCTGGCGCAACATCGTGCCCCACGTCTGGTCGCTGCACATCCGGGATGCGTCCTCGCCCATGTGCTTTACCAACGGTAAGGGCGCGACCAAGGAAAGCGCCCTGTGTTCGGCCCTGGGCGAGTTCATTGAGCGGCTGAACTGCAACTTCTTCTACAACGATTTCTTCTGGGGCGAGGCCATCGCCGACAGCGATTTCGTGCACTACCCGGACGAGCGCTGGTTCCAGCTCCGCTCCGATGACGAACTGCCGGACGGCCTCCTGGACGAGCGCTGCCGGGCCATCTACGACCCGGACGGCGAGCTGCGAGGCTCCCACCTGATCGACACCAACTCCGGCCGTAAGGACCGGGGGATTGTGGCGCTGCCCTTTGTGCGTCACTCGGACGGCGAAACGGTCTACTTCCCCTCGAACCTGATCGAGAACCTGTTCCTGAGCAACGGCATGAGCGCGGGCAACACCCGCCACGAGGCGCAGGTGCAGTGCCTGTCCGAGATCTTTGAGCGGGCGGTGAAGAAGGAGATCATCGAGGGGGAGGTGGCCCTGCCGGATGTGCCGGCCGAGGTGCTGGCGAAATACCCCCACATCCAGGAGGGCGTCCAGGCGCTGGAGGCTCAGGGCTTCCCGGTGCTGGTCAAGGATGCCTCGTTGGGCGGTCGGTATCCGGTGGCCTGCGTGACCCTCATGAACCCGCAGACCTGCGGGGTCTTTGCCTCCTTTGGTGCCCACCCCAGCTTCGAGGTGGCCCTGGAACGCAGCCTGACCGAGCTGCTCCAGGGTCGCAGCCTGGAAGGCCTGAATGACCTGCCGCTGCCGACCTTCAATACCATGGCCGTCACTGAGCCCAACAACTTCGTGGAGCACTTCATCGACTCCACCGGCGTGGTGTCCTGGCGCTTCTTCAGCGCCCGCTCGGATTACGAATTCTGTGAATGGGATTTCTCCGGCCCCAGTGAGGAGGAAGCGGAGTGTCTCTTTGGCATCCTCCGGGACCTGGGCAAGGAAGCCTACGTGGCCATGTACGAGGCGCTGGGAGCGCCGGCCTGCCGGATTCTGGTGCCCGATTTTTCCGAGATCTACCCGGTGGAGGATCTGGTCTGGGACAACACCAACATGGCGCTGGATTTCCGCGAGGACATCCTGAATCTTCACCGGTTGAGTGATGACCAGCTGCGCTCACTGGTGGAACGCCTGGATGACAGCGAGATTGATAGTTACACCGGCATCAGCACCCTGATCGGTGTGATGTTCGACGAGCACAGTGTCTGGGGCCAGCTCACCGTCCTGGAGCTCAAGCTGCTGATCCATCTGGCGTTGCAGGAGCACGAGGAAGCGCTGGACATGGTCGAGATGTTCCTGCAGTTCAACGACAACCATGTCACGCGCAACCTGTTCTTCCGCGCCGTCCAGGCGGTTCTGGAGATCACCCTGGATGACGACATGGCGCTGGCGGATTACCAGTACAACCTGACGCGCATGTTCGGCGAGGAAACCATGGAAGCGGCGGTCGGCTCGGTGAACGGCAGTGTCCGCTTCCATGGTCTGACGCCGACCAACATGCAGCTTGAGGGCCTGGAAAAGCACCAGCGGCTGCTTGAGAGCTATAAAAAGCTGCACGCCGCGCGGGCAGCCAGAAGCCCGGAGTCAGGTATTACCCGGCAAGGTGCTGCCCAAGGCTCTGCCAGAGCCCAACAGCGCTGATACCCAGGAGCACACCGCCCAGCACCCGATAGAAGACCGGCGTCTCCGCCCTGAGGATGCGGTCATGGGCATGGAGGCCCAGGATATGGCCGATGGCGGCGCAGGGCAGCAGCCAGCTGTGGTGGATGAGCTGGAGGTCCACCCCGGCATAGATGAAGGCGGCCATCTTGATGGTGACCAGGATGAACCAGAGCGCGAACAGGGTGTCGCGCAACTGGTGGCGCTGGAGGTGCTGGGCGGCGACGGCGATGATCAGTGGTGCCCCGATCAGTGAGGTGCCACTGATGTAGCCGCCCAGCATCAGGAAGGCCACATCCAGGATCTTACTGTTGCTCCGGAAGGGGCGGTTGAGCAGATAGGACAGGGAGTAGACCGATACGATGCCGAAAATGATCAGGCTCATGATCGTATTGGGCAGGGTGATCAGCCCCAGTACCCCGATCATCTTGGGCACGATCATGATCGCCAGGATCCGCCCCAGGTAGTGCCAGTCCACGGTGCCGCCGTCGCTCCCGGGGGCGTTCACGGCAGCAGCGCGGTTGTTCCTGGCGATGGTCAGCGACGAGAACACCAGCAGGTGCACGGAGATGATCGGCAGGAAGACCAGCGGATCGTTGTGGACCAGCAACAGAAAAGGCAGGGAAAGCACCGCCCCGCCAAACCCCAGCCCCGAGCGGACGAAACCGCTCCAGACGAAAATCAGCGCGATCAGCCCGTACTGCAGTGTGGTGAGCTCTGCCATGCTTTCCCCGGGTCATGCCGAAAGGGGCGCATTGTAAAGGAAGATCGCCCTGAAAACCCGCCAGTGCCCTGTGGCGGCCGTTGGTGTAACGGGTTGTTGCCGGCCTGAACCCGGGCTTTCGAAGCCACGTAAAACGGACTACGTTCAATAGACAACCCAGACAGGGCGGGCAGTCCAGTGGCTTCAACGGAAACCGGAACCGATCACCTGGCCAGTGATGCGGAACGCGGCCATGCCGAGCTCGCGGCACGTATGGCCGCGATCGAGGCGTCCGTGGCGAAGATTGAATTCACGCCGGATGGCCTCATCGCCGACGTCAATGACCTTTTCCTGAATGTGGTTGGCTACCGTGCGGAAGAGGTGCTGGGCGCCCACCACCGGATCTTCTGCGATGCGGAGTACGTTGAATCCCGCGAGTACCGCGAATTCTGGAAGCGCCTGCGTTCCGGCCAGTCCCACAAGGGCACCTTCCCACGCGTGACGGCCAATGGAGACCGTATCTGGCTGGATGCCACCTATTTCCCCATTCTGGATGGCAACGGGCGCGTCGAGCGGATCATGAAGATCGCCTCGGATGTCACCGAGGAACACGAGCAACTGATGGACCAGCAGGCGGTATTCGACGCCATCAACCGCTCCATGGCGGTGATCGAGTTCCTGCCCGATGGCACCATCCTCCAGGGCAACGACAACTTCCTGGACGTGATCGGCTATCGCGCCCGGGATGTGGATGGGCGCCACCACCGGATCTTCTGTTTTGATGACTTCTACAGGGATAACCCGGACTTCTGGGAACGCCTTGGCAACGGTGAGTTCATGACCGGTCAGTTCGAACGCCGGCGTGCGGACGGCAGCAAGCTCTGGCTGGAGGCCTCCTATAACCCAATCCTGGATGAAGCCGGCAATACCCTGAAAGTGGTCAAGTTTGCCAGCGACATCACGGACTACATGGAGCAGTCCCTGCGCACCCAGGAAGCCGCCTCGGTGGCATCCTCAACGGCGTCACAGACGGTGGACATCGCCCGCAAGGCTGGCGATGCGCTCAACCAGTCGCTCGAGACGTCCACGCACATCGATGACGGCGTGGCGCAGGTGAGAAGCGTGGTTGAGCAGCTCAACCAGAAGACCGAGAGCATCGAGGAGATGGTGACCACCATCTCCGGTGTGGCCGAGCAGACCAAGATGCTCGCCCTGAATGCGGCGGTCGAGGCCGCCCGGGCGGGCGAGCAGGGGCGCGGCTTTGGCGTGGTGGCCGAGGAGGTGCGCAAGCTCGCCTTCAACTCCCGTGAGGCCAGTCGTGACATCTCAGGCGTGATCAACGCCATTGTCGAGCTGTCGTCGGACGTTGAGAACCAGATCGACCGGGTGGGCACCGTCGCCACCGAGGGTCGCAACCAGATGAACGACGCCGTCGCCATTGTCGACGACATCCGCAGTGGCGCCCAGCGCGTGCTGGATGCCGTCGAGGGCATCAACCGGGGGCAGTAGCCTCTCCGGGTGCCCCGCCTTCCCTTTTCCTGTATGATGCCGCGCTTTTGACGGAGCCGGCCCTGCCTTCTCCGTTCCCCTCCCTGGATCAGGCTGTACCATGTACGAAAAAATGAAACTGAGTTGGTTCTCCAACCTCAAGGGCGATGCGTTGTCGGGCATCGTCGTGGCCCTCGCATTGATTCCCGAGGCGATTGCCTTCTCCATTATTGCCGGTGTCGACCCCAAGGTGGGGCTCTACGCCTCCTTCGCCATCTGTGTGATCATCGCCTTCGCCGGCGGGCGCTCGGGCATGATCTCGGCGGCTACCGGTGCCATGGCCCTGCTGATGGTCACGCTGGTGAAGGAACACGGCCTGCAGTACCTGCTGGCGGCCACGCTGCTTACGGGCGTGCTGCAGATCATCGCGGGGTACCTGCGGCTGGCGGACCTGATGCGCTTTGTTTCGCGCTCGGTGGTCACCGGCTTCGTCAACGCCCTGGCGATCCTGATCTTCATGGCCCAGCTGCCGGAGCTCACGAACGTCACCTGGCACGTCTACGCCATGACGGTGGCGGGTCTGGCCATCATCTACGGCTTTCCCTACCTGCCCAGCATCGGCCGCACCATTCCCTCGCCGCTGGTGTGCATCGTGGTGCTGACGGCGGTCTATATGGCCACCGGCATGGAAATCCGCAGTGTGGGCGACATGGGCCAGCTGCCGGACAGCCTGCCGATCTTCCTGTGGCCGGACATCCCGCTCAACCTTGAGACTCTGATGATCATCTTCCCCACCGCCCTGATGCTGACCGTGGTGGGCCTGCTGGAATCCATGATGACCGCCACCATCGTGGATGATCTGACCGACACCTCCAGCGACAAGAACCGCGAGTGCCGGGGGCAGGGCATTGCCAACATCGGCTCCGGCCTGCTCGGGGGCATGGCCGGGTGCGCGATGATTGGTCAGTCGGTCATCAACATCAAGTCCGGCGGCCGGACCCGGATGTCGACCCTGTTTGCTGGGGTTGCCCTGCTGGTGATGGTGGTCTTCCTGGCGGACTGGGTCTCGCAGATCCCGATGGCCGCGCTGGTGGCGGTGATGATCATGGTGTCCATTGGTACCTTCAGCTGGGAGTCCATCCGTGACCTGAAGAAGCACCCGATGAGCAGCAACCTGGTGATGCTGGCGACAGTCGCGGTGACCGTGGGCACCCACAACCTCGCCATCGGGGTCTTCGTGGGCGTGCTGCTGGCGGCGATGTTCTTCGCCAACAAGGTGGGCAACATTCTCTATGTCGGCACCGAGGAAACCGGTGAGGGCCAGCACCGTATCTACCGCGTGGTGGGTCAGGTATTCTTTGCCTCATCGGAGCGTTTCATGGATGCCTTCGACTTCAAGGAGACCGTGGAAAGGGTCACCATTGATCTGTCCCGCGCGCACTTCTGGGACATCACCGCCGTGCAGGCACTGGACCGGGTGGTGATCAAGTTCCGGCGCGAGGGCACGGCTGTGGAACTGATCGGTCTCAATGAGGCCAGCGCCACCATCGTGGATCGCTATGCCGTGCACGACGACCCGGCCGCCGTCGAAAAACTGATGGGTGGCCACTGATGACTCAAGACGATAACAACAACAGGAATGACATGACCGAACAGGTAATGGCCGCCATCGACGGCTCACAGTTCTCGGAAGCGGTCTGCGACAGCGCGGCCTGGGCCAGCCTGGCGCTGGGTGTGCCGCTGACCTTCCTGCACGTGAACGACAACCACACCGCCCCGGAGGAGCAGGATCTGTCCGGCAACCTCAGCCTGGGTGCGCGCGAGCACCTGATGGAGGAGCTCTCACGGCTCGACGAGGAGCGGGCGCGGGTGGCCCAGGAGCAGGGGCGGCTGATGCTGCAGGCCGCGAAGGAACGGGCCCTTGAGGATGGCGTGGCCGAGGCCGCCACCCGCCAACGCAACGGCACCCTGGTGGAAACACTGGAGGAGCTCCAGGATGAGATCCGCCTGCTGGTGCTGGGCAAGCGGGGCGAGGGCGTGGACCAGGCAAGTGAGCACCTGGGCTCCAACCTGGAGCGCGTCATCCGTACCCTGCACCGCCCCATCCTGATGGTGCCGGGGGCTTTCAAGCGTCCGGAGAAGGTGATGATCGCCTTCGACGGCAGCAAGACCACCCGCAAGGGCGTGGAGATGCTGGCCCGGAGTCCGCTGTTCGAGGGGGTGCCGGTGCACGTGGTGATCGTGGGCGCGGACCTTGCGGACAACCGTTCCCAACTGGACTGGGCACTGGAAACACTGCGCGGGGCCGGCCACGAGGCCGAGGGCGCCATCCGTGCCGGGGAAGTGGAGGGCACGCTGCGCACCTACCAGGAGGAGCAGGGCATCGACATGCTGGTGATGGGGGCCTACGGTCATTCCCGCATCCGCCACCTCCTGGTCGGCAGCACCACCACGGACATGCTGCGCCGGACCCGGATACCGGTGCTGCTCCTGCGCTAGCACGGTTCCCGGGGTGGCGCCTCAATCGGAACCATCGGGGGAGGGTATGCAGCCACCACTTGGTATCATCGAGGGTTTCTACGGGCCGCTTTGGTCCTGGAGCGCACGCCGGCGTGTGATGGAGCGGCTCAGTCATCACGGCTACTCGTTCTACCTCTACGCGCCCAAGGGCGACCCCCTGCTGCGTGAGCAATGGTTCGAGCCCATGCCCGAAGGCACCCGGGAGGCCATGGAAGGCTTTGCCTCGGCCTGTCGGGCTCAGGGGGTTCGGTTCGGGGTTGGCCTGAGCCCGCTCGGAGCGCTGGAGTCCTTCGACGACATCATCCGGCAGGCCCTGATGCAGCGGCTGCAGTTTCTGGATGAAATCGGCGTACAGGACCTGGTGATCCAGTTCGATGACGCCCTGGCGGACCTGCCGGATCTGGCCGCACGCCAGGTGGAGCTGGTGCACTGGGTGCGCGAGCATTCCGCCGCGGAGCGGGTCATTGTCTGCCCAAGCTACTATTCAGACGATCCCATACTGGATGCGCTCTTCGGCACCCGCCCGGAAGGCTACCTGGAGACGCTGGGCGCGTCCCTCGACAGCGGCATCGAGATTTTCTGGGCAGGCGAAGAGGTCTGTGCACGCCAGTGGTCCCCGGGCCATCTGGAGCGGGTGGCGGAGCAGCTCCAGCGCCGGCCTTTCCTGTGGGACAACTACCCGGTGAATGACAGCGCCGCCATGGCCGACCACCTGCACCTGCGTGGTTTCACGGGCCGCCCGGCCGCAATGGCGCCGCTGTGTTCCGCCCACGCCATCAACCCGGCCCTGCAGCCCACCCTATCCTGCATTCCCGCGCTTACACTGGCGGACAGCTATCGTCAGGGTGATGCCTACCAGTACATGGAATCCACGCTTACGGCGATGGTCGAGGTCCTCGGAGAGTCCCTTGCCGCGCAGATGTTCGCGGACCTGCCACTGCTGGCGGATTCCGGGCTGCACATGGGGAGTCGGGAGAAAGAGCGTCTGCGTTCGGTCTACAACGGCTGGGATCATCCCGCAGCGCGGGAGGTGGTTGACTGGCTTCAGGACCAGTTCGGTCAGGGTGGGGCGCCGTCCATGGGATGAAGGCCGGCCCGTGGTGGGCCGGCCCGGTTCTGCGTCTCAGAAATTGAACTGGAGTCCGGCGGAGGCCATGTCCAGGTCCGTGTCGTCCATGGCAAAGCGTTCATACTGCAGGCGCAGGTCCGCGTGCTCAGTCAGGGTGAAGCGGACACCGGCGCCGTAGA
The DNA here is from genome assembly GCA_051745655.1 of Pseudomonadota bacterium. Taxonomy (GTDB): domain Bacteria; phylum Pseudomonadota; class Gammaproteobacteria; order Pseudomonadales; family Oleiphilaceae; genus Halospina. The sequence continues at coordinate 8,544 of JBNJEG010000030.1, read as the reverse complement.
AGGGATCATCCCCGCTGTCGCTGCTGCTCAGCGGGCCCAGGCTGCGTTCGCGGTCCCAGGAGAGGTTGCCCACTTTCGCGTAGGGCGCGAAGACATCGGACACCGGCAGCGCGAGCATACCGGATACGGTCTTACCGTCAGCCTCCATCTCGGCATTGCCGTCCTCGGTCTTACCAAAGTCGACATGCCCGACCTGCAGGCTGAAGATCCGTGCGAACTCAACACCACCGAAGGCGCGCCAGCCGCTGCGGTTGTCTTTCAGGCGGTCGTTCTCATTCAGGAAGTCCTCATCATCCAGCCGGTAGTAACCGACGCCACCACCCAGGTAGGGGCGGACTTCGCGTTCACCACTGGTCTGTGATGTGGCCATTGGCGCGGCCAGCGAAAGGCAGATGCCGACGAGTGCGATATTGGTGATGCGGTTCATAGGGGCGTTCCTCCATGATGGACATTGCTTTGAGCCTCGTTTTACCTCAGACCTTCCTTGTTTTTCGTTATTTAACAGACACGCTACGGGTTATGATCGGCTGTGCAAAATACGATCATTTCAGGGATGGGTAATGTCAGGCATCCCAGTTACGTCGCGGTCGCGAGCCGGAATCCCGCCGCGTCGTCTGCCTTGAGAACGGCCGTGTGACCGCCATCGAACGCAGGGATAAACCCGAGTAGTCACCCGCCCCGATATCAACGGGTGCTGTTGAACTGTGCGCACGAACACGCCGGTTTTTTGGCGTTCGTGTTAGAACTGGACTTTAATGGATTAACAGCACGTCATTTCCAAAAATAATCCGATACGACGGGGCTCTTGATGAAACATACGGTATTACTGGTTATTGCGTCGCTGGCCCTGACAGGCTGCGCCAGCGGCTACTGGCAGTGGGACTCTGGCGATGAGACGGCCGAGGCATCGCAAGCCGCGGAGCCGGAAATCCCGGAGGAGTCCGGGTCGCAGGACCAGGCCTCGGCTTCCGGGGCGGAAGCCACGACGCAGGAAAGCGGGTCAGCCGAGCAGGGTGATACGGCCGGTTCGGATCCGGAGCAGTCCGGTGGAGCGGATGACGCTGACCGCTCGGAAGCGGCGAGAGAGCCGGAACCTGAACCTGAACCTGAACCCGAGCCCGAGCCCGAGCCCGAGCCGGAACCTGAACCCCAGCCGGAACCGGAACCCGAGCCCGAGCGAGAGACTGAATCAGAGCCGGAACCTGAACCGGAGTCGGAACCTGAACCAGAGTCTGAGTCTGAATCCGAGCCCTCTGCTGCGGATGAGGACACCACCGCCTCTGAAAGCAGTGAGGCGGAGACCGCGGATACGGGCGCCAGCAGCTCCGGCGACACCAGCGGCAGCTCCGAGGCCGGCAGCAGCACCGGTAATATCCTGATGTGCAGTATCGGCGGTGGTCCCGCAGCCTATGTGGACCTGAAGCCGTCGGATCACCCGCCACTGACGCAGGGCGAGTACGACCGTCTGCAACAGCAGCTGCAGGAGCGCGCGGATGCGGGCGAGGATGTCTCCGGGTACCGTGAGGAAATCGAGCGCGGTCGGTCGGAGGGCGGTGTCCTCGCGTGGTTCTATCGCTGCTGGCTGAGCGGTTCCTGACACTGGTATCGCGCTTGCATACACTGCCGGGTTATTCACCCGGCAAGGCAGGGCGGTCCCCGGTTCATGGCATCCAGGCTCACGGTCTCCATTGGTCAGTGCTCCAGAAAGGGGCGTAAAAGCGTTAACCAGGATTTTTACGGTGCATGCCGGCCCCAGGGGGCCGAGCGTGAGTCCAAGGGCATTGCTGTTGCCCTGGCGGATGGCATCGGCAGCAGTGATGTCAGCCAGGTTGCCAGCCAGGCGGCCGTCGCCGGTTTCTTCGAGGACTACTACGCCACCCCCGAGGCCTGGTCCGTCAGCAACGCCGCCCAGCGGGTCATTTCAGCCACCAACTCCTGGCTCCATGCCCAGACCCGGCGCAGCCAGTACCGCTACGACATGGATCGTGGCTACGTCTGTACCCTCAGTGCCATGGTGCTCAAGGGCGCCTTCGCGCACCTGTTCCACGTGGGCGACAGCCGCATCTACCGGCTCCAGGGCAGTGCACTGGAGCAGCTCACCGAGGATCACCGGCTCCGGGTCTCCCGGGAAGAAAGCTACCTGGCCCGGGCGATGGGCGGGGACGAGCGCGTGGAGATCGACTACCAGCGGCTGCGCATCCAGCCCGGCGATCTCTTCCTTCTGTCGACGGATGGTGTGCACGAATTCATCAAGTCGGCGGCCATGGCGCGAGTGCTCAGCGAAGGAGGGGACGACCTGGACGCGATGGCGCGGCGGATCGTGGACCAGGCCTATGAACAGGGCAGTGACGACAACCTCACGGTGCAACTGGTTCGGATTGACGCCGTGCCCGAACAGGCGCAGCCCGCCGAGGCCGTCCAGCACCTGATCGGACTGCCGTTCCCGCCGCACCTGAACCCGCCCGTCACCTTTGAGGGTTACCGGATCCAGAGGCAGCTGCATGGCAGTGCCCGCAGCCATGTCTACCTGGCCACGGATGAAGGCACTGGTGAGAAGGTGGCGCTGAAGACACTGGCAACGGAAATGCGGGATGAGCCAGCCCAGCTGGAGCGCTTCCTGATGGAGGAGTGGATCGCCCAGCGGGTCAATCATGCGCACGTGGCCAGTGCCCGCCCGCCGCAGCGGGAACGCCACTACCTGTACACCGTCATGGAGTTCATTGAAGGGCGCACCCTGGCGCAGTGGATGACGGACAACCCGCGGCCGGAGCTCGAGGCGGTCCGGGGCATTGTGGAGCAGATCGCCCGGGGGCTGCAGGCGTTCCACCGCCTGGAGATGATCCACCGGGACCTGCGCCCGGCCAATGTCATGATCGACCATGAGGGCACGGTCAAGCTGATCGACTTCGGCTCCACCCGGGTTCCGGGCATCATGGAGCTGTTCCCGGTGACCATCGACGAAGGCCCGCTGGGGACCGCGGCCTACTCCGCCCCGGAATATTTCATAGAGGGCCAGGGCACGGCGCGTTCGGACATCTACTCACTGGCGGTGGTCGCCTACCAGATGCTGACCGGGCAGTTGCCCTATGGCACGGAGGTGGCCAAGGCCCGGAGCCGCACCGCCCTGAACCGGCTGCGTTACCACTCCGTGCGCAACTACAACCCGGAGCTGCCCGTCTGGCTCGACGGCGTGCTGCGAAAGGCGCTGCATCCGGATCCGGAAAAACGCCATGAGGCGCTCTCCGAGTTCACCTTCAATCTGCGCCACCCCAGCCCCGAGGCCTACAACCAGGCCCCGCTGCCCCTGATGGAGCGGGACCCGGTGCGTTTCTGGCAGGGCGTGTCACTGGTATTGGCGGGAACCGTGGTGGCCCTGCTGGTGATGCTGTTCTGAAGTCTCAGCCGTCGAGGCCCGGGTAACGGACGCCGGTCAGGTCCTCGGAGACCGACCAGAGCTTGTGGGCCACCTCCTGGTTCCGGGCCAGGCGGCGCATGCTGGCTTCCGCCGGCATCCCCCAGAGCTCCTGGAAGCCATGGGGCCCGTAATACTGGCCGGACTCCGCCTGGGGCGAAGTGGCGGCGAATACGCTGGGGTAGGCGCCCTTTTCCTGGGACTGTGCGGTGACGGCATTGAACAGGCTGTGCCCGGGGATGGTGCGCTGCAGGTTGGTGGCCGAATAGCCCGGATGCACCGCCATGGACTGGATGGCTTCCCCGGCACCGCGCAGCCGGCGGTCAAGCTCCAGGGCGAACATCAGGTTGGCCAGCTTGCTCTGGCCGTAGAAACGCCAGCGCTGGTAGCCGCGTTGGGCGTCCAGGTTCTCGAAGTCGAGACTCCCGAAGCGGTGGGCCAGGCTGCTGACCGTTACCACCCGCGGAGCCTCTGATTCACGCAGCGCGTCGAGCAGTTGCCCGGTGAGGGCAAAGTGGCCCAGGTGGTTGGTCCCGAACTGCATCTCGAAGCCATCCTGGGTGTGTTGCAGCGGCGGGGCCATGACACCGGCGTTGTTGATCAGGATATCGAGCTTCGCGTAGTGGTCCTTGATGCGCTGGGCGAAATCCCGCACCGAGGCCAGGTCCGCCAGGTCCAGCTGCATCAGGTTGAGGTCCAGGTTCGAGTTACGGGCCCGGAGGCTCTCGATCGCCGCATGCCCCTTCTCCCGGCTGCGACAGGCCATGATCACATGCGCGCCCCGGCCCGCCAGCATGCGCGTGGATTCCAGCCCGAGGCCGCTGTTGGCGCCGGTGATCAGCACCGTCCTGCCCGTGAGATCCGGGATATCGCGGGGTGTCCATGGAATCGGCTTGCGGCTCATGAGGTTTCCCTCCAGTTGGGTCCGTTTCGCCACAGGCTATACAACCCTCGCGTTTGAAGCCAGGCATGCTGTTTCTGTTATCCGCCTGTCCCCCGGGAAGGCAATCCTTTACCATGGCCGGATTTCGCCAGCGAACGACGGAGACTGTTTGAATGCTGTTTGCGATCCTGATTGGCGGCCTGATCGGCTCCGCCTTTGGTCTGCCCGGCGCCATCATCGGCGGGCTTATTGGGGCGGGTCTGGTCTACTGGGGGCGCCTGAAGCTGTATCAGCGCGTCCGCGATATGCAGTCGCGCTTCATGGAATCCGTCTTCGCGGTGATGGGCGCGATCTGCAAGGCTGATGGTGTGGTCACCCAGGACGAGATCCAGGTGGCCGAGGCGCTGTTCGACAAGTTCCGGCTGAACGAGAACCAGCGCGAAGCCGCCAAGGCCGCCTTCAATCGCGGCAAGGACGACGACTTCGACCTCGACGCCGAACTGCGCGAGTTCCTGCGCCGCAGTGGTGGCCAGTCCAGCCTGTTGCAGATGTTCCTGCAGGTGCAGGTGGCCGCGGTCGCCGCCGATGGCGAGGTGCACGAGAACGAGCATGAAATGCTGGTGCGCGTCGCCCGCGGGCTGGGGCTGCCGGAAAGCCAGGTGGAGCAGCTTGAGGCCATGCTGCGTGGTGGCGCTGCCGGCGGTGCAGCCGAACAGCAGCAGTCGCTGGAGGATGCCTACAAGGTGCTCGGGGTTTCCCCGGAGGCGAGCGACGCCGAACTCAAGAAGGCCTACCGCAAGCTGATGAGCGAGAACCACCCGGACAAGCTCGCCGGGCGCGGGATGCCCGACAGCATGCGCGAGATGGCGGAAGAGAAGACCCAGGAAATCGCCAACGCGTACGACCGTATCAAGAAAGCGCGCGAACAGGCCGCCTGACGCCCTCTTACTCCCAATCTTCTCATGGCCTCGCCCAGGGCGGGGCTTCGTTTGCTCCATCGATTAAATGGTGTGAATATCTGGGTTATGGATTATTGATTGGACGAATAAGCGGTGGGTGAGCAACGATCCCCCAACGTCGTCCCTCAGTAAGGAGATCCCATGACCCGAATCGCACTACTGCTGAGTGTGCTGTTGATCCTTTCCGGCTGCGACGCTGGCGGAGATGGAGCAGGCAATGAATCCGGCAACGGGTCGGCACCCACGGTTGAAGCGCTGCACCAGCATTCCGAGGAATTCCGTGAAGAGGTGATCGAGGTTACCGAGGGCGTCCATGTGGCGGTGGGTTTCGGCATCGCCAACTCGATCATGATCGAGGGCGATGATGGCCTGATCATCATCGACACCATGGAGTCCATGGAAGCGGCCGAGCGGATCCACGAGCGCTTCCGTGCCATCAGCGACAAGCCCATCAAGGCCGTGGTCTATACCCATTCCCACCCGGACCATATCTTCGGCACTGGCGCCTTTGTAGACCCGGGTGAGGACGTGGCGGTGTTCGCCCACGACACCCTGATGGCCCAGGCCGACCAGATCTTCAGCGTCCTGCGTCCGATCATCACGAACCGGGCCATGCACATGTTCGGCAATCGCCTCGACGACGCGGATCGCACCAACGTCGGGATTGGTGCCTTTGTGGATACGGACGAAGACACTACGGTGCAGATGATCCGGCCCACGCGAACCTTCAGCGACCGGCTGGAGGTGGAGGTCGCAGGGGTGCGCATGGTCATGGAGCATGCGCCCGGAGAGACGGATGACCAGATCCTGGTCTGGCTGCCGGACAAGGAGGTGTTGCTGCCCGGGGACAATATCTACAAGGCCTTCCCCAACCTCTACACCATCCGCGGCACCAGCTACCGCGACCCGCAGCAATGGGTCGAGAGTCTGGACCGCATGCGCGAGCTGGAACCGGAATACCTGGTGCCCAGCCATGGCCGGCCGCTGACCGACACCGATCACATCCAATCCACGCTGACGGATTACCGCGACGGCATCCAGTACGTCTACGACCAGACGCTGCGCATGATGAATTCGGGCCTGACACCGGATGAGATCGCGGCGCGCATGGAGCTCCCGCCGCATCTTGCGGCGTCCCCCTACCTCCAGCCGTTCTACGGCAAACCGGAGTGGGGCGCCCGGGCCATTTACAGCGGTCTGATCGGCTGGTTCGACAGCAACACCACCCACCTCCACCCTACGCCGCCTGATGAGAAGGCCCAGCGGATTGCGGATCTGGCCGGCGGTGTCGACGCGCTTGAGGACGAGGTGCGGGAGGCATCGCAGGCCGGTGAGCATCAATGGGTGCTTGAACTGACCGATCACCTGCTGCGTGTGGATACCGGCAATACGGTTGGGCGCGAGGCGCGGCGTGAGGCCCTGGAAACACTGGCGGCGCAGGAATCCAACCCCAATGCGCGGCACTATTATCTGACGGAGGCCGGGAAACTGGCCGGGAACGTGACGATCCCCAAGCGCCTGTTGGACCCCACGGATGAAATGCTGGAGTCCATACCCTTGGAGCAGTTCTTCCGTGGGCTGTCGGCCGCGCTGGATGCGGAGGCGGCCGAGGACGTTCACAAGCGCGTAACCTTTGAATTCCCGGACCTCGATCAGACCTACACACTGATCGTCCGCCGGGGCGTGGCCGAGTTCCTGGAAGGTGAGCACGAGGAGGCTGACATCCATGTACGTGTCCAGAGCCTGCCCTTCAAGCGCATGCTGGCGGAGCAGAGTGGCGCGATCCAGAGCATTGCCTTTGATTTCGAGTACGTGCGCGGCGGACGTCTGGGGCTTGGCAGCTTTCTCAACCTGTTCGACCCGGAAGTGGATGCCGGGGCTGGAGGCTGAGGGGCGGGCATGAAGCTGAACCTGCGATCCGTCGACCTCAACCTCCTGCCTGTCTTTGTGGCGGTCATGGAAGAGGGGCAGCTTTCGCGGGCTGCCGAGCGGCTGGGCATGAGCCAGCCGGCGGTCAGCTCCGCCCTCAAGCGCCTGCGCCTGACGGTGGGAACCGAACTCTTCAGCCGCTCCCGCAATGGACTTCATCCAACCCCCGAGGCGCGGCGGCTGTATGAGTCCGTCGCCGAAGGGCTCGGACTTCTGAGCAATGGCCTCGATTACCGCCGGACCTTTGATCCGGCGGCGAGTGACCGCCAGTTCCGGGTGATCGCGCCGGACTATTTTGATGCCATGGCCCTTGGCCCCCTGATCACGTCGATCCGACAGTTCAGTGACGGCATGTCAGTACGGCTGCAATCCCTCGGGAATGACTGGCAGAAAACCCTGATCAACGCGGAGGCGGATATCGCGTTTGATTCAGCGCGACTCGAGGACGCCCGGGTGCGCATGGAAGTGGTGGCGCTGGAGCGGCCGGTTGTCGTGGCCCGAAAAGGGCATCCACTGGTGCAGGGGACCCTGACGCCGGAACAGTACATGCAGGCGGAACACGTGGTCCTGCCGGAGCGGGAAAGGCGTGTCCTGCCACTGGAAAAGTTCCTGGGGCATCCGGTCTGGGAACGGCGTATCGGCGCCCAGGTCTCCCAGCTTACAGGCCTTCTCTTTGCGGCGAGCCGCAGCGATCTGCTGGCAACGGCTCCGCGTCGTCTCGCCCTTGAGTTCGCGCCCTTGTTGGGACTCCAGGTGCTGCCTTTCCCCATGGAGGTGACGGAAATCCCCATCTATGCCATCTGGCCCAGAGTCCTGGACCAGGACCCCGCCCACCAGTGGCTGCGGGCCCGGATCATGGACATTTTTCAGCAGGGTGACGCCGCGCCCGGTGAGTGACGTACTTGATGGCGATCGGGTTGTGAGTTGTGACGGGAATTGGCGTATCCTGAGCCCAAAATCACAGGAGCCGCCCTCATGAGCCTGACACTTCACCAGTTCCCGATCTCGCACTACTGCGAGAAAGCCCGCTGGGCCCTGGACCATAAGGGCCTCGACTACCGGCTGCAGAACCATCTGCCCGGCCTGCACGTAAAGAAGATCCGGCGCATGGCCGAGAAGACAACGGTGCCGGTGCTCGAGGACGATGGCCAGTTCATCCAGGGCTCCGCCGCCATCATCTCGCACCTGGACGACCGTTATCCGGAGCGCCCGCTGACGCCCTCCGATGGCGGCCAGCGCAGCCAGGCGTTGGAGTGGGAGCGCTTCTGCGACACCGAGATCGGCCCCCATGTGCGCCGGTTCTGCTACGACACCCTGCTGGAACACCCGAAACAGGTGGTGCCGCTGCTCGCCTCGGGCGG
>JBNJEG010000029.1:0-19098 GCA_051745655.1 Pseudomonadota bacterium | reverse complement strand
CAGGTGGTCTTGCCGGCGCCGTTGGGGCCGAGAAGCCCGGCAATCTGGCCGCTCTGGATGGTGAGCGAGACATCCATTACCACGGGGTGGCGTCGATAGCTCTTGGCAAGGTTCAGGGCTTCCAGTGTCGCCATGGGGTCCGCTCAGTTACTGTCGCCGTCACCGCTTTCACGGTTGGGCTGGATGGTCATTTCAACGCGATCGCTGTCGTCTTCTTCCGAACTGGAGGCGGTCACGACGCGTTCTTCCAGATCGTAGACAATCCGGTTGCCGCGGAAGGTGTCGCCACGCTGCCGGATCAGAGCCTTACGCTCGAACGTGATGCGGTCTTCGTCTGCCGCGTAGGTGATGGTCTCACCCTCGGCATAGACTTCCGGGCCCTGTTGGGTTTCTGGCTGTTCGTAGGTCGCGGGTTTGCCAGAGGCCTCCATCCGGTTGAGGCTCTGGTTGCCTCCGCGATGGAGGACGACTTCATCCGCGGTCAGTACCGCCTCGCCCTGGGTCACCCGGACATTCCCGCTGTAGGTGGCGGTATTGTTCTGGTCATCCAGACGAGCACTGTCGGACTCCACCTTGATGGGCTGCTCGGATTCCAGATCAAACGCGTAAAGGGGGGCGGTGAGCGCTGCCACCAGCAGGCCTGCCAGGAATCGCCAGCCTCGTTGGGTCCGTGCGGGGTTGGTCATGCCGGGGCATCTCCCTTGATGGGTCAGCGGTTGAAGTACCGGCCGCGGACATCACTCTCGAGCCTGATCGCGCGCTTGTCGATCCAACCGGTCATGCCCACGGCGTTGGTGCGACTGAAACGGTCGATCAGGGTCACTGGTGCGTCAGTCTGCACAATCCGTTCATTGTTATCCAGCGTCATCCGTTCGCTGAGCATCAGGACATCGCCGCGCTCGGGGTTGTTATGGCGAGCGCGTACATCCTGTTCGAGGGTCAGCGTGGCCGCATCAGGTTGATACAGCCCGGTCCGGGCGCGCACGAACCAGGGGGCGCCTTCGCCTCTGGGCGTCAGTTTGGCGCGGGGTGCTTCCATGGTGATGCGGTCTTCCTCCTGAAACTGCTCGGCGCGCTGGGTCCGGATGCGGGACTTGAGTCTGCCCTGGGTATCGAAGGAGCGGAAGGTGGCGTTGACCACGAAGCCATCCGGTTTCTGCGGGCCGCGCAGGTCGGTGGCCGTGGTATCACGGATCGGGTCATCCTCCTGGACAACCAGCAGCACAAGACCCAGCAGCATGACGCCGACGATGCCCCAGAGCGCGATGGAGCGGTCCCGAAGCCAGCCCGGCATTACCGTCATGGCGCGCGGTAACCGTCGATGAGCTGCTGCAGCGCGCCCCGGCATTCAAGCAGCCATTCACAGACCTCGCGGATGGCGCCGGAGCCGCCCGGGGTGCTCGTGCACCAGTCCGCGGATTCGCGCACCGCAGCGCAGCCATTGGGAACGCTGATGCCCACGCCGGCTTTCTCGATGGCGGCGAGATCCGGCAGGTCATCGCCAACATAGGCGATGGCCTCCAGCGGCACGCCGGTGCGCTCAGAGAGTTCGTGCAGCGCCGTCAGTTTGTCCGTTCGGCCCTGGATCAGGTAACCAATGTCCAGGTTCCTGGCACGGGTCTCGGTCAACGGTGAACTGCGGCCCGTGATGAAAGCGGTGATCAGACCCTGTTTCTGGATCAGCCGCAGGCCCTGGCCATCGAGGATGCTGAAGGCCTTGAGCTCATCGCCGCTGGCAGCGAAGTAGAGACTGCCATCGGTCAGTACGCCATCCACATCCATTGCCAGAAGCTGGATCGTCGCGCCGCGATCATTCAGGGATGCTGTCATCATGTCCTCCTAGACCACGCCCGCACGCAACAGGTCATGCATGTTGAGTGCGCCCACCAGGCGACCCTCGTCGCCGGTGACCAGCAGGCCATTGATCTTGTTGTCTTCCATGATCTTGAGCGCTTCCGCTGCGAGGATGTCCTCGCGGGCGGTGCGGCAGTGGCTGGTCATGACCTCGCCGATCGGGGTGGTGTGAATATCAACGCCATGGTCCAGGGTTCGGCGCAGGTCGCCGTCGGTAAAGATGCCGATGACCCGCTCACCGTCATCCACTACGGCGGTCATACCCAGTCCCTTGCGCGAGACCTCCAGAAGGGCCTCGCCCAGCGGCGTCTGCCGCGTGACTCGGGGCAGGGCGTCGCCGGTGTGCATCAGGTCCGAGACCTTGAGCAGCAGCCGCCGCCCGAGTGTGCCGCCCGGATGGTAGAAGGCGAAGTCTTCGGCCCCGAATCCGCGCGCCTCCAACAGTGCGACCGCCAGGGCATCGCCCATGACCAGAGTGACTGTGGTGGAAGAAGTGGGGGCAAGGTTCATGGGGCAGGCTTCCTGCTCCACCGCGATGTCCAGATTGGCGTGGGCCTGCCGGGCGAGCTGGGAGCCGGCCTTGCCGGTCATGCTGATCAGTGAGGCGCCCTTGCGCTTGATCAGCGGCAGGATGGTGACCAGTTCGCCGGTGCTGCCGGAGTTGGAGATGGCAATCACCACATCCTCTCCGGTGATCATGCCGAGGTCCCCGTGGCTGGCTTCCCCGGGATGCACGAAAAATGCGGGAGTACCGGTGCTGGCCAGGGTCGCCGCAATCTTGGTGCCGATGTGGCCGGACTTGCCCATGCCGGTGACCACAACGCGGCCCTTGCATTGCAGAATCAGCTCGCAGGCGCGACTGAACTGCTCGTCAATACGGGGCAGGAGGGCGTCGATGGCATCACGCTCCAGCGTGATGGTGCGACGGGCCGATTCCTTGAGTGCGTCCGATGGCGCCATGGTTCTCCTCAGGGTGCTGACAGCGTTGCTGCCGGCACCGGCGCATCACCGGTGACCAGCAGGGCGATGTAGCCGATGTAGAATGCCAGCAGTATACCACCTCCGATCCGGCTCAGCCGCCCCTGACGGTGGTAGACAATGGCGAGCGCTGCCAGCAGCAGGGTCACTGCCACCATGGCACCGTAGTCGCGGGTGATGGCGTCGCTGTTGAGCGGGATGCCGGCGACCAGCGCAGGTACCGCCAGTACCAACAGAAGGTTGAACAGGTTGGAGCCGATCAGGTTACCCATCACCATGTCATGGCGACCCTTGAGCGCGCTGGCGATGCTGGCGGCCAACTCGGGTAAACTGGTCCCCACGGCCACCACCGTCAGTCCCACTACCAGTTCGCTCACGCCCAACGCCAGCGCCAGCTCCACCGCCCCCCAGACCAGCAGCCGTGAGCTGGCAAGAAGCAGCAGCAGTCCGCCGGTGATCTGGAGCGTCAGAAAGCCGGTGGAACGGTTTTCATGGGATTCCGGCATTTCCTCGGCCAGCATGTTGGCAGCCTGTCCATAGCGCACCAGTATCGTGTAGGCGACGGCCAGGATTCCCATCATGAGCAGCCCGTCCACGGCGCTCAGGTAGTCATCCTGGAACAGCAGCCAGGTACCAATGGTTACGATCGCCAGAAGGGGCAGTTCAACTCGGCGGGTGGGCCGGGCCAGCACCACCGGGGCCAGAATGGCGGTAACACCGAGAACCAGACCCAGGTTGGCGATGTTGGAGCCGATGGCATTACCCACGGCGATGTCGCCGGCGTCCGTGATGGCGGCGATCACCGAGACCAGCACCTCGGGTGCCGAGGTTCCGAAGGCCACCAGCGTCAGCCCGATCAGCATCGGACTCATACCCAGCCGCCGGGCGCTGTCGATGGCGCCGGTAATGAACTGGTCGGCACTCCAGATCAACAGGGCCAGGCCGAACAGTACCGCGAGCAGGGCGGTGACCATGATGTAAGGCTCCGTGGGTTGTGGGCGGAAAACTGGCGTCGTACTGTATCGGCTGGCTGGCGCTTCGTACAGGGACGCGCGGGTGTTAGTCTGGGCGCCTGAATTGGCCCTCGGGCAGGAGTGACGATTAAATTGCGCATGCAGCGTCTGGTGTTTTTTGCCCTGGGCAGTGTGGTTACGCTGGCGTTGCTGCTGGTTACCGGTTGGCTGGCACCATCCGGTGGTGCTGGAGGTGGGCAGGCTGGTGGCCATTACACCCTATATGCCGAGTTTTCGGATGTCGGCACACTCGAGCCTGGAGCGCGTGTTGCAGTAGCCGGTGTGACCGTGGGCAGGGTGACGGACGTAGAACTTAATGCGCGTGGTTATCGAGCCAGAGTGCGGATGCGCATCGAGGAGCGTCTCGACAACCTGGCCATCGACAGTGTCGCCATCATCATGACGGCGGGACTGCTGGGGGAGCGGTACATCGAGATCTCGCCCGGAGGCCATCCGGAAACACTGTCGGATGATGATTACATCGAAGAAACCCAGTCGGCGATGGATATCGGTACCCTGATTCGTCGACGCATTGCACGGCCACGCTGAGTTCCGGTTTCCGGGACTGCTGTAGCTGACAGGAGGAAACAGTGAACAGAATCCGATCCTTTACCCCCGTTGCCCTTGTGATGGGCCTGCTCATGATGCTGCTGATTGCCCCGGTAGCGTCCGCCCAGTCCGACAAGGAAGCCCTGCGGGAGTACGTGCGGGAGAACAGCCTTCGTCTGGTGGACCGGCTGTCGGAGATTCGTGAACTCTATGATTCGGATCGCGAAGCCTTCTATGAGGCCATGGATGAGGAGCTGGGTGAGTTTGTGGCCTTCAGACGGGTGGCGGCCCGCATCATGGGCAAGTATGCACGGGAGGCAAGTGGCGAAGAGCGTGATGAGTTCGTGCGCGCCTTCCGCCGCAGTCTTTATGACGCCTATGGTGGCGCCGCGGTCAGCATCGACAGCAGTGACTTCGAGCTGGAGGTGGGCAGTGTTGAGATCAATCCGCGGAATGACGATCGCGCAACCGTGAACCTGTCCATCATCACCAATTCCGGTGAACGCTACGGTGTGGCCTATTCCATGTATAAGCCGGAGGATGGCAACTGGCAGGTGGAAAACGTCATCGTCGAAGGCATCAATATGGGCCTGGCGTTCCGGGACCGCTTCGAGCAGCAGATGCAGGAGAGTGACGGTGATGTCAGCAAGGTGATCGATGAATGGTCCGCGGATGTGGGCGACATCGAGGGCCTGGAGGATGCCGTCGAACAGGACGAATGATTAGGGTATAATCGCGCTCCCGGCGCGGTGCCCGCGTCGGCGACAGCAACCGCCGGAAACAACGGGAGTTTGGATGCAGGCTGAAGACGTTCAGAAACGGCTCGCGGAAGCGCTGCCGGACTGCGAAATCGAAGTGCAGAACGATGGTAACCGGTTCCTGGTGGTCGCCGTGGGCGACCGTTTCGCCGAGCTCAGCCGCGTCAGGCGCCAGCAGCTCATCTATGGAGAGCTGGACGATCTTCTGGCCGAAGGCACAATCCACGCCCTGACCATCCGCGCCATGTCGCCGCAGGAATGGCAGGCGCGCCAGAATCAGTGAGGGTGGCCCAGAGCCCCGGGAGCACAACTTGGATAAACTACTGATTCAGGGCGGTCAGCCGCTAAACGGTGAAATCCGGATTTCCGGCGCCAAGAATTCGGCCCTGCCGATACTGGCGGCGACCCTGCTGGCGGACGGCAAGGTGAGCGTGGGCAACCTGCCGCACCTGCACGACGTCACCACCATGATCGAGCTGCTCGGCCACATGGGTGTTGAGCTCATGATTGACGAGCGCATGAGCGTCGAGGTGGATTCAACAACCATCAAGGATCTGACCGCGCCCTATGAGCTGGTCAAGACCATGCGTGCCTCCATTCTGGTATTGGGGCCCATGGTGGCCCACTTTGGCGAGGCGCACGTTTCCCTGCCCGGCGGCTGTGCCATCGGGACCCGGCCGGTCAACCTGCACCTGCAGGGGCTCGAGCAGATGGGCGCTGAGATCCAGGTCGACAGTGGCTACATCCATGCCTATGCGCCGCAGCGTCTCAAGGGTGCGCACATCTTCCTCGATACGGTGACCGTAACGGGTACTGAGAACCTGATGATGGCCGCTGCGCTCGCGGATGGTGTGACCATTCTGGAGAATGCGGCGCGTGAGCCCGAGGTGGTGGATCTGGCGGATTGCCTCAATGCCATGGGCGCGGACGTCCGTGGGGAGGGCACGGCAACGATTGAGATTCACGGCGTGGAGCGCCTTCAGCCATGTCACTATGACGTACTCCCGGATCGGGTTGAGACCGGCACCTATCTCACCGCCGCCGCTGCAACCCGTGGGCATGTTCGCCTCAAGGATACCCGCGAGGACATTCTGGAGGCGGTGCTGCTCAAACTCAGGGAGGCGGGTGCCGAGGTGACCACCGGTGCCGACTGGATCGAGCTCAACATGCACGGTCGGCGACCGAAAGCGGTTAACCTCAGAACCGCGCCCTATCCGGCCTTTCCCACGGACATGCAGGCCCAGTTCGTGGCCATGAACGCGGTGGCCGAGGGTACTGGTTCCGTGACGGAGACCGTGTTCGAGAACCGGTTCATGCACGTACAGGAACTGATCCGCATGGGCGCGGACATCGGCCTTGAGGGCAATACCGCCATCGTGCGTGGCGTTGACCGGCTCACCGCCGCACCCGTGATGGCCACGGATCTGCGCGCCTCGGCCAGCCTGGTGATCGCCGGTCTGGTGGCCGAGGGCGAGACCATGGTGGACCGCATCTATCACATTGATCGGGGTTACGAGTGCATCGAGGAGAAACTTCAACTGCTCGGCGCTACCATCCGCCGGATGCCCTCGTGACCTCCGCAGACACTGTCAGGACTATGTCGGAACAGCTGACCATTGCCCTTTCCAAGGGCCGTATTCTGGATGAAACACTGCCACTGCTGGCCGCCGCCGGGATTGAGCCCGAGGCGGACCCGGAGAAGACGCGCAAGCTGGTGTTCGAAACCACAGTGCCCGGGGTCCGGCTGCTGATCATCCGTGCCACGGACGTCCCCACCTATGTCCAGTACGGGGGCGCGGATATGGGCGTGGCCGGCAAGGACGTGCTTATGGAGCACGGTGGCGATGGCCTTTACGAGCCGCTGGACCTGGACATTGCCCGGTGCCGGCTGATGACCGCCGGTGTAACCGGTCAGCCGGTGCCCGAAGGGCGTGTGCGTGTGGCCACCAAGTTTACCCGGCTGGCGAGGGAATACTACGCGGCCCAGGGCAAGCAGGCGGACATGATCAAGCTCTATGGCGCCATGGAACTGGCACCGCTGCTGGGGCTGGCGGATGAGATCGTGGACATCGTCGACACCGGCAACACCCTCAAGGCGAACGGGCTGGAACCTCGCGAGACCATCGCCGACATCAGCTCCCGGGTGGTCGTCAGCCGTGCCTCCATGAAGATGAAGCACGCCCGGATCCAGCCGATCCTGGAGCGTATGGGCGAAGCTGTCGCCCGCAAGCAGACGCAGTGAGAGAACAGGCATGAGTGAACTGTCCATTACCCGACTCAACACCACGGATGCCGACTTCGAGGCGGCGCTGCGCGGCCACACGGAGTGGGAAGAGAGCGTTGATACCAACGTGCGCCAGACCGTGGCCGAGATCCTGCGGCGAGTGCGCGAGGAGGGCGATGCCGCCGTACTTGAGTACACCGCGAAGCTGGACAACCTGAGCGTGGCCTCTGTGAGTGAACTGGAAGTGCCGCGCGAGCGCATCGATGCGGCCATGCACGCGATCACGGACGAGCAGTTCCAGGCGCTTGAAACAGCCGCGGACCGGATCCGGCGTTACCACCGTGAGCAGCTGCCCGAGGACTGGTCCTATGAGGAGGCGGATGGCACCCGTCTGGGCCAGCGCGTGCTGCCCGTGGATCGGGCGGGTCTGTACGTGCCGGGCGGCAAGGCTGCCTATCCCTCTTCGGTCCTGATGAACGCCATTCCGGCCAAGGTCGCCGGTGTGGAAGAGATCGTCATGGTAGTGCCGGCCCCGGGCGGGGAGCTGAATGACCTGGTGCTGGCCGCTGCGCGGGTGGCCGGCATCGACCGCATCTACACCCTGGGTGGCGCCCAGGCTGTGGCGGCGCTGGCCTACGGCACCGAGACCGTACCGGCGGTGGACAAGATCGTCGGGCCAGGCAACATCTACGTGGCCGAGGCCAAGCGCGAGGTGTTCGGGCGCGTTGGCATCGACATGGTGGCCGGGCCTTCCGAGATCCTGGTAATTGCCGATGGCCATACGGACCCTGACTGGGTTGCCATGGACCTTTTCTCCCAGGCTGAGCATGACGAACAGGCCCAGGCGATCCTGGTCTCGCCGGATGCGGATTACATCGCGAAGGTCGAGGCGAGCATGGCGCGGATGCTACCAGAGATGGAACGGGCAGAGATCATCCGCCAGTCCCTGGCGGACCGCGGGCTGCTGATCCAGTGCGCCTCCCTTGAGGAGGCGGCGCGGGTGAGCAATCGCGTGGCTCCGGAGCACCTGGAGCTGTCGGTGGCGGATCCGGAGGCACTGCTGGCGGAGATCCGTCATGCGGGTGCGATTTTCATGGGCTCCTACGCCGCCGAAGTGCTGGGCGACTACTGTGCGGGCCCCAACCACGTGCTGCCGACGAGCGGGACAGCCCGGTTCTCGTCTCCGCTCGGCGTCTATGATTTCCAGAAGCGCTCGTCCGTGGTGCATTTCTCGGCGGCGGGCGCGGACCGCGCGGCACGCACCGCCTCAGTGCTTGCCCGTGGCGAGGGGCTGACGGCGCACGCGCGCTCGGCCGAATACCGCATCCGCGATTGAGGAGCGATCATGAGCCGGTTCTGGAATGAACGGCTGCAGCAGCTCACCCCCTACGTGCCGGGTGAGCAGCCGAAGATGGCCAACCTGGTCAAGCTCAACACCAATGAGCACCCGTTCGGCCCCGGCGAGACGGTAACCCGGGCAATCCGCGAGGCAGCGGATGACAACCTGCGCCTTTACCCGGACCCGGATGCCACCGAGCTGCGGGAGGCCATCGCGGACTGGTTCGGCCTGGAGGCATCGCAGGTCTTCCCGGCCAACGGCTCTGATGAGGTGCTGGCGTTCATCTTCCAGGGTCTTTTCCAGACCGGTGAACCCGTGCTGTTCCCGGACATCAGCTACAGCTTCTATCCGGTGTATTGCGGCCTCTACGGGCTTGAGAGTCGCACCGTGGCGTTGGATGAGCAGCTGCGGATTCCGGTTGAGTCCTTCCAGCCGCCCAACGGCGGCGTGATCTTCCCGAACCCGAACGCACCCACGGGTCGTTTCCTGGAACTGGAGAGCGTTGAGCGGATTCTCGCCGCCAACCCGGAGCGGGTGGTAGTGATCGATGAAGCCTATGTGGATTTCGGCGGTGAGAGTGCCGCGCGCCTGATTCCCGATCACCCGAACCTGCTGGTCACCCAGACCCTGTCCAAGTCCCGCTCGCTGGCCGGTCTGAGGGTGGGGTATGCACTGGGCCAGCAGCACCTGATTGAAGGGCTGGAACGGATCAAGAACAGCTTCAACTCCTATACCCTGGACCGGCTGGCGCAGGCCGGAGCCACCGCCGCTTTCCGTGACGAGGCCGGTTTCCGTGCCGGGCAGCAGGCGGTGATGGAGCAGCGCGAACGGCTCAATGCCGGCCTTGAGGCCCTGGGATTCGAGGTGGTGCCCTCGAGGGCGAACTTTGTGTTCTGCCGCCACCCGGCGGTCAGTGGGGCGGAGCTGGCGGAACGGCTGCGTGAGCGCCGGATCATTGTGCGCCACTTTGATAAGCCCCGGATCGAGCAGTATCTACGCATCACCATTGGAACGGCTGCGCAGATGGATGCGTTACTCGCTGCCCTGGACGATATTCTCAACGATTGAGGAGCTCAATCATGAGTGCACCGGAACGGGATGAACTCGTTGCGACCATGGATCAGTGGCTGCGTCCGGAGCTGTTCCGGGATTACTGCCCCAATGGTCTGCAGGTGGAGGGGCGTGACCGTGTGCGTACGGTCATCTCCGGGGTAACCGCCAGCCAGCGTTTCCTGGAGCAGGCCATCGAGGCCGGGGCGGACATGGTGCTGGTGCATCATGGCTATTTCTGGAAGGGCGAGGACCCCTGCATCCGTGGCATGAAGCAGCGGCGCATCGAGCTGCTGCTCAGCAACAACGTCTCGCTGGTGGCCTATCACCTGCCGCTGGATGCCCACCGCACCATGGGGAATAACGCCTGTCTGGCGCGGACGCTCGGGGCGTCCGATGGGGCGCCGGTGTCTGATGACCCCTGTGAACTGATGTGGACCGGGACGCTGGACGAACCTCTGGACGCCGAGGCGTTGGCGTCACGCCTGGAAACGCGTCTCGGCAGAACGCCCCTGCCCATTGAGGGCGGACCGGAGCCGATCCGGCGGATGGCCTGGTGCAGTGGCGGTGCCCAGGGAATGATCGACCGGGCTGCTGCGCTCGGTGTGGATGCCTATCTCTCAGGCGAGATCTCAGAGCCGACGGTACACAGCGCGCGGGAGTTGGGTATCCACTATTTCGCGGCTGGCCACCACGCCACGGAGCGTGACGGGGTGCAGGCACTGGGCGCGGCGCTCGCCGAGGCCTTCGGTATTGAGCACCGCTTCATCGAAGATCCGAGCCCGGCCTGAAGGTCAGGACTGGGCGCGACTTGGGCTCTCCGACTGTTCGCGGTTGAGCCCGTAATCCTCTGACAGCATGCCATTGTCGTCGCGCGTGTGGCGCGGCGCGTAATCGCGCGGTGGCTCCAGGTCGGAGTCTTCGCTCGCACCTTTGTGTGCCAGCTGGTGGTCACGCTGAACCTGCTCCAGTTCCTCGCGCGCATCGGCTTCCGTGCACAGGCGTGAAGCGCCCTTCGCGAGGTGCTCGTGCACATCACGGTAGGAAGCATTGAGGCGGCGGAACAGCTCCGCTGTCTCGATGAAGTGTTCGTTGACCTGAGCCTGGTAACGCGTGTGTTCGTTCTGGAGGGCGTCGAGCTGCTGGGCAAGCCGGCGCTGACGCACATTGCGGCCACCCGTCGATCGGGCAATCCCCCAGCCCAAGGCGAGGCCGATCACCAATGCCGCGATACCAACGGCGAGCATGGACTCCATAGTGTAACCCTTCTGTTGCCTGGAAGGCGCTGGTCGGAACCAGCCGTAACGCGATCATGGTATGACAAAGCGCTGCCCGGCAACAGCCCCGTCTGACCTCTCCCTGTAGGAGCCCTGGCAAGCGAGCCGTAACTTATCGCGCGTAAGGCGCGCTCCTACCAGGGCGAGGTTTTGAGGGAGCCGCAAAAATCCGGATAATGCCCCACTCAAATGGCAGTTGTGAGGCACGCATGAGCGCCACTGAAGCAGCCCCATCCGAGGGCCCTGAGGCCCGGTACCGTGAGGATCAGAAACACGCGGGTTTCCAGCGGGATGCCGCCCAGGAGACCGCGATTCGCCATCTCCAGTCGCTGTACGAGGCACTGGTCGCGGCGGAAGAAGCGCACGACCGCGCCGGCAGGCGTCTGCTGCGCAGGCTGCGCCGCGGGCGCGAGGAACCGGTGACCGGCCTGTACTTCTGGGGCGGGGTCGGTCGTGGCAAGACCTACATGATGGATCTGTTCTACGACTCCCTGCCTTTTGAGCGCAAGTTGCGCGTGCACTTCCACCGCTTCATGCAGCGCGTGCATCGTGAACTGGCGGGGCTGGAAGGCCATAGCAACCCCCTGGATACCATTGCTGCGCGCTTTGCGGACGAATGCCGGGTCATCTGCTTCGATGAGTTCTTCGTCTCCGAGATCGGTGACGCGATGATCCTGGCCAACCTGCTCAATGGCCTTTTCCGCCGCGGCGTGACCCTCGTCTGTACCTCCAACATCGAGCCTGACGGCCTCTACTGGAACGGCCTCCAGCGCGCCCGTTTCCTGCCGGCCATTGACCTGCTCAACCGCTATACGAAGGTGTTGAACATCGACGGCGGTGTGGACTACCGGCTGCGAACCCTGGAGCAGGCCCAGTTGTTCCATTCACCACTGGGGCCTGAGGCGGAGGAAAGCCTGCGTAAAAGCTATGAGGAGCTGGCACTGACAGGGGGTGACCAGGGGCAGGACCTGGAGATTAACGGGCGCCGGATCCATGCCCGCCGCCATGCCGATGACGTGGTCTGGTTCGATTTCAGTGAACTCTGCGACGGGCCGCGCAGCCAGAACGACTACATCGAGCTGGCGCGCGAGTTCCACGCTGTGATCCTGTCCGGCGTGCCGGTTATGGGAGCGGACTCGGACGACCGGGCCCGCCGCTTCATCAACCTGGTGGATGAATTCTACGACCGCTGCGTCAAACTCATCATTTCCGCTGAGGCGCCGATTCCCGATCTGTACACGGGAACGAACCTGTCGTTCGAGTTCGAGCGCACCGAGTCACGCCTCCTTGAGATGCAGTCCCACGACTATCTGGAGTTGCCTCACAAGGCCTGAACGCCCTCAGTCGCAGAGCTCGATGGCCATGGCCGTGGCTTCGCCACCCCCGATGCAGAGCGATGCGATCCCCCGCCGTCCGCCGGTGCGCCTGAGTGCATGGATCAGTGACACGATCAGGCGCGAGCCGGTGGAACCGATGGGGTGGCCCTGGGCGCATGCGCCGCCGTGGATGTTGACCTTCTCCGGATCCAGAGCGAGATCATCCATTGCGATCATGGAAACCACGGCGAAAGCTTCATTGATCTCGTAAAGATCCACGTCCCCGGTCGACCAGCCCGTGCGTTCCAGAAGACGCCGTATGGCGCCCACCGGGGCCAGGGTGAACTCGGATGGGTGCCGGGAAAAGGTGGCATGCCCAAGGATTTGCGCCAGTGGCTGTGAGCCGTGGCGTTCCAGGGCTGCTTCACTCATCAGCATGAGTGCTGAGGCGCCGTCCGAAATCGAGGAGGCGTTGGCTGCCGTTATGGTGCCATCCTTCGCGAAAGCCGGGCGCATGGAGGGAATCCGCTCGATATTGGCCTGACCGGGCTGTTCGTCATCACTGACCGTTGTTTCATTACCTTTGCGGTCCGTTTGGGTGATCGGGACCATCTCGGCGCTCAACCAACCGTTGCTGATGGCCGCGTTGGCCCGCTCCAGTGAGCGGATCGCGAAGCTGTCCATGGCGTCCCGGGTGTAGCCCAGCCGGTCCGCGGTCTCCTGGGCGAACTCACCCATCAGCCGGCCGGTTTCGGCATCCTGCAGGCCATCCAGAAACATGTGATCCTGCGGTGCCCGGCCGGCACCCATGCGGTAGCCCCGGCGTGCGTCCGTCAGCAGGTAGGGGGCGTTCGACATGCTTTCCATGCCGCCGGTCAGAACCACCTCCGCGCTGCCGGCGCGGATCAGATCATGCCCGAACATGGTGGCCTTCATTCCGGAACCACAGAGCTTGTTCACCGTCGTCGCCCCGGCGCTGTCCGGCAGTCCGCCGTCCCGGGCCGCTTGCCGTGCGGGACCCTGGCCGGTGCCTGCGGGCAGAACATTGCCCATTACGATTTCGTCAACTGAGTCATTGCTGAGCTCCGAATCCGCAAGCGTGGCGCGCACGGCTTCGGCACCCAGCGCGGGCGCGCTGACGCTGGAAAGGCAGCCGAGAAAACCACCCATGGGGGTTCGGCGGGCGGCGGTGATGTAGATTGGGTCCTGGGACATGGGCTTCTCCTGAATCCTGAGGGAATAAAAGTGACACGAATGCTGCCATGATCACAAAAATTCTGGCATTTGAAATTGGTGGACTCGTCATTTTGTGTCTATATTGAGGATCAACGTTTTGTAACCCGACAGACACCAAAGCAGCGATCCAGGAAAACGGAGTAGCTTTCAATGACAAAAACAACACAAAAGTGGCAACAATGGGCCCGGGTGCCTCTGGCTGCGGCTATTGCAGCTGGCTTTGCCGTACCGGCCAGCGCTTTCAACTTCAACGTGGGTGATGTCGAAGGGGCGTTTGACACCGATCTCACCGCCGCCGTTGGCTGGCGGACCGAAAGCCGTGATCAGGATCTGATCGGTCAGGGCAATCTGCCTGGTGTTGCCGCCGGCTCCAATCAGGGGGCATCAACGATCAACTATGATGACGGCAATCAGAATTTTGATTCCGGCGAGACATATTCTGAAGTCGTTCGAGGCTACAGCGAGCTCTACCTGAGTCGGAATGTCTACGGGGATTACCTTGACCGCGTCAGTGGTGTTGTAGCCGGTCGTTACTGGTATGACTTCCGGACCAAGGACGATGACTTCCGGCGTGATGGTCTTGAAACCATCAGCGAGGACGGCAAGGATGGCGCGTCCGGCGGAGAGATTCTTGACGCCTATGTGTCGACAGATTGGTATTTCGGCGACATCCCGGCCACTGTCCGTTACGGCAACCAGACCTTCAACTGGGGTGAAAGCACCTTCATTCAGGGGGGCATCAACTCCACCAGTCCGATCGATGTTGGCGCGATCCGTTCGCCGGGTGCTGAAGTGCGGGATGCGCTTCGGCCGGTCGAGGCACTGTATGCGTCCGCAGGCATTACAGAGCAGGTGAGCGTGCAGGCGTACATGCAGTTTGACTGGTCGCCGACCGAGATCGATGACTGTGGCACCTACTTCAGCAGCAACGACTTTACCGCGGATGGTTGTGGGCCGGTGTATGCCCTGGGTGAGGTCAACGAAGCCACTGCTCGGGATCTGAACGCGGTTATCGGTCGTGAGGGCGACAGACGGCCCGACGGTGAAGACCAGTTCGGCGTTGCGCTGAAGTGGTATTCCCCGGAGCTGGGTAACACCGATTTCGGGCTTTATCATGTGCGCTACCACAGTCGTCTGCCCTACGTCAGTGGCCGTGTCAGCGGACCGGACAACCCGCTTCCGAACTACTACATCGACTATCCGGAAGACATCAAGCTGTATGGGATCAGCATGAACACCAACATCCCGGGTGGCTGGTCGCTGGGTGCGGAATACAGTTTCCGCGAAAACATGCCATTGCAGTGGAACGCCTTCGAGCTCATCACCGGGGGTACTCAGGCGCCCTATTCCAAGCTGCTCCAGAAGCGTACAGAAAGCCCGGACGTTGAGGTTTCGGATCTTGCCGGTGATCGGGTTGACGGGTATGACCGCCACAAGGTTTCCCAGGCTCAGGCGACGTTCATCAAGTTCTTCGACCGTGTCTTTGGTGCGAGCCGCCTGAGCTTTGTGGGTGAGGTCGGTATGACCTATGTGCACGATCTGCCACCCAAGTCCGAGGCCCGTTATGGTCGCTCCGGCATCTGGGGTATTGGCGCCTTCGATGATGATGGGTTCGGCACATCCTGCGAAGACGAAAACATCAATCCCAGTAACTGCACGAACGATGGTTTTGTAACAGATTTTTCCTGGGGCTATCGTATGGCTGCAACCCTGACGTATAACAATGCGTTCATGGGCGCAACGCTCAAGCCGTCGCTCTCCTGGTCGCACGACGTGAACGGTTATGCACCGGCCCCGGGTGGTGCCTTCAACGAGGGCAACAAGGCGGTCGGCGTCGGTGTGACCGCTGAGTACCGGAGCAGCTACGAGGCTGGCATTGAGTACACCAATTACTTTGGTGGTGACTACAACGACATTGCCGACCGGGATAGCATCACAGCCAAAGTCTCGTATTCGTTCTGATCGGTGACGTTAAACAAAAATTGCTGTAACACCAGAGTTCTGCGAGGTAGACAAACAATGAAATTTCGAATGAATGCTCTGGCCAGCGGGATCCTATCGCTGGCGCTGGCCGGCTCCCCGGCTTTCGGCGCCGTGTCGGAAGAGGAAGCCGCCAAGCTTGGAGATGAGCTGACGCCGATCGGGGCAGAGAAGTCCGGTAACGGGGATGAGATCCCGGCCTGGGATGGCGGTCTCACCGAAGCGCCGGACAACTACGACGGGAATCATTACATGAACCCGTTCCCGGACGATGAGCCAAAGTTCGTTATCGATCAGAGCAATGTCGATGAGTACAAGGATCGGCTTACGCCTGGTCAGGTCAAGATGATCGAAGAGTACGACGACTATAAGATGCCGGTCTATGAGACCCGTCGTACCGCAGCCCTGCCGGAAGAGATCTACGAGAAGGCAAAGAAGAACGCGACGAATACCACCCTGGCTGAGGGGGGCAATGGCCTGGAGAATTTTGACACCGCCGTTCCCTTCCCAATACCGGAAAATGGTATCCAAGTGATCTGGAACCACATTACACGTTACCGCGGTGGCGCCGTGAACCGGAACGTGCATCAGGTGACGCCTCAGGAAAACGGCAACTACACGCCGGTGCACTTCGACGAAGAGTTCGCGTGGCGGACGTCCCTTCAGGACTACGAGCCCGGTGAGGGTGAGGACTCGAATATCCTGTTCTACTTCAAGCAGAAGATTCAGTCGCCCTCGCGGCTGGCGGGCAACGTCCTGCTGGTACACGAGCCGCTCAACCAGGTGAAGGAGCAGCGCCGTGCCTGGGTGTTTAATGCGGGTCAGCGCCGTGTTCGCCGCGCACCACAGGTGGCCTACGATGGGCCGGGTACTGCGGCGGACGGTCAGCGGACCTCGGACAACCTGGACATGTTCAATGGCGCGCCCGACCGCTACAACTGGGAGCTTAAAGGGAAGAAGGAAATCTACATTCCCTATAACGGTTACCAGCTGGACGATCCGTCACTGAGCTACGATGAGCTCCTGCAGGCAGGCCACATCAATCAGGAGCATGCCCGCTATGAGCTGCACCGGGTCTGGCACGTGACCGCGACGCTCAAGGACGGTGAGCGCCACATCTACGCCAAGCGTGACTTCTATATTGATGAAGACTCGTGGGGTGCTGCTGTGGTGGACCATTACGATGGGCGTGGCGAACTGTGGCGCGTAGCTGAAGGTCATACCATGCAGTTCTACGATGAGCGGGTACCCTGGTACGCCTTTGAAGCGCTTTACGATACGCTCAACGGCCGTTATCTGGTGCTGGGTCTGACTAACGAAATGGATGATCCCTATGAATTCGGCATCAAGCGTCAGTTCCGGGATTACACGCCGAGCGCGCTGCGTAGGTCGGGGCGTTGATCACCCTGTCGGAATAATGCCGCTTTTGAAATGATAGAGCCCCGCCACGGCGGGGCTTTTTAGTATCTGGAAAGAACTCAGGCAGGGTCGGCGGTTTCTTCTGCCTTCATCCGGTCAATCAACGCATCTTTCTGCCCCCAGAGTTCGCTTACCCACTTCTGGAATTCGATCCGGAACTCCCGGTCGTTCTGGTAATCCCGGCCCAGGAACTGCTGCGGGATCCGTTTTTCGTCGATCCGGATGATGACACGGCGTGTACGACCGCTCAGGTAATCCCAGATTCCCCCCGGCCCATCCGGATAGACAATGGTGATGTCGAGCATGATGCTCATCAGGTTGCCCATGGCTCCCAGAGCGAAGCCGGTTCCCCCGGCCCGGGGCTTGAGCAGGTTGCGGTAGGGAGAGTTCTGCTGCTCGTGCTTTTCCGGCGTGAAGCGGGTGCCCTCCATGAAGTTGAACACCGCCACAGGCGTGTGCTGGAACTTCTCACAGGCCCTGCGGGTTGTCTCCAGGTCCTTACCACGCAGATGGGGCTTCTTCATCAGCTGCTGCTGGGTATAGCGCTTCATGAACGGGAAATCCAGCGCCCACCAGGCAATGCCAAGCAGGGGCACCCAGATCAGCTCTTTCTTGAGGAAAAACTTCATCAGGGGAATGCGGCGATTGAGAACCCGCTGGGTCACCATGATGTCCGCCCAGGACTGGTGATTGCAGGTCACGAAATACCACTGGTCCCGGCGCAGTTCCGCATTGATCTCGACATCCCACTCGATGCGGTTGAGCAGGCGCATGATAAGCCCGTTGCTCTCAATCCAGATGAAAGCAATGGCATTGAGTCCCCGGGTACACAGCTTCCGCACGCCGGTAACCGGTATGATGAGCTTGAGGATTGCGAGCAGCAGGAGCAGGGGATACCAAATCAGGGTGCTGAGCAGGATCAACAGTACACAGAGCGTGCCCTTCAGGGGGGCGGGTAGGAAGTCCAGCATGTTGGCGACCGTCTGTCCGGTGAATGGGTTCCTTGGTGACGCTCGCCATTATACATGGGCAACGGATGCTGCCAATTTTTCGGTGTACAACTGTTTCGTCAGTTGCTGAAGGTCTTCTGATACTCCTTCACCAGTGCATCCAGTTCCTTGACCGGCTCCGAGGCGTCCAGAATGCTGCTCAGGCGCTCGTCGTATTCGGGGAGCCCGTTGGAGTTGATCATGCCCCGGATTTCGTGGACGTACGCCTGTCCACGCTCCGAGTAGGCCTCCAATCCGCCGGCCAGGGTGACCCCGTCCGGGAACTCGTCCTGGGTACGCAGGGTCTCCCGCCGTTCCCTCAGGCCTTTGTAGGCGTTATGCCGGTTCAGGTTGGTCATGTAGCTGCGCACCGACTGGTAGGGCGAGTCGAATACCTCCACCTCGTGGCTCATGCCGTCTGGCCGGCCCTGCGGTACAAGCCCACAGCCCTGGTTGAAGCACCACTGGCCGAACAGATTATTCCCTTTCGTGGCGAACCGGCTGGTGCCCCAGGCGGATTCATTGGCAGCCTGGGCGATCATCAGTGAAGGGGGAATGATGTCCATGCGCCGATCCAGCCGCTCAAAAAGGGCTTCGCGGTCTTCCGTGTCCACTCGGAGGCGACTGGCATGCGCTTCCAGCCACTCATTCTCCTCTTCGCTCAGCGACTCTTTCTTCCTGAGCTGCTCCAGGTAATCACGTGCGGCCTCGATGCGGAGGTTGGCCAAAGCAATGCGTGGGAAGAGATAGCTGAAAAATGCCTCCTTGCGTTCAGTTACAATGGTGTACTGGCTGAAGTCAGGCAAGGGCGCCGAGGCCCAGTCGGGCAGGGAGTCACGCTCCAGTAATTCCGGTTCCTCTGCGGCAGGTGCGGTCGCTTCATACTCGAACTGGCTGGCAATATAACCGGCCGCGAGGCCACCGAGTACAAGAACGGCCACCAGAATAAGGGCCGGAGTAGGGCGTAACTCCATCAATACCTCCGCGTCTGCATCAGGGAAAAGGCGTGCGGAGGATTGAGGTTGTCGTCAGCCGGAACAGCCCTCCGCGTTATCGTCCCTGTAGCCTAGCAGGAATCCGACGCTCTGGTCAGTTCTGGTGATCATGACGAGGGTG